>NZ_JANXCG010000086.1 GCF_025060375.1 Meiothermus sp.
GCCACCTCCGACCTCAACGACCTCTACCGCCGCCTCATCAACCGCAACAACCGCCTGAAGAAGCTGTTGGCCCAGGGGGCGCCGGAGATGATCATCCGCAACGAGAAGCGGATGCTGCAGGAGGCGGTGGACGCCCTGCTGGACAACGGGCGACGGGGTACCCCGGTGACCAACCCTGGCTCCGACCGGGCCCTGCGCTCCCTTACCGACATCCTCTCGGGCAAGCAGGGCCGCTTCCGCCAGAACCTCTTGGGCAAGCGGGTGGACTACTCGGGCCGCTCGGTGATCGTGGTGGGGCCGCAGCTGAAGCTGCACCAGTGCGGTCTGCCCAAGCGGATGGCCCTGGAGCTTTTCAAGCCTTTCCTGCTCAAGCGGATGGAGGAGAAGGGCATTGCCAACAACGTCAAGGCAGCCCGCAAGATGCTGGAGCGCTCCCGCGACATCAAGGACGAGGTCTGGGATGCCCTGGAGGAGGTGATCCACGGCAAGGTGGTCCTCCTGAACCGGGCCCCTACCCTGCACCGGTTGGGTATCCAGGCCTTCCAGCCCGTGCTGGTGGAAGGGCAGTCCATCCAGCTCCACCCTCTGGTCTGCGAGGCCTTCAACGCCGACTTTGACGGCGACCAGATGGCCGTGCACGTGCCCCTTTCCAGCTACGCCCAGGCCGAGGCCCGCATCCAGATGCTCTCCAGCCACAACATCCTCTCCCCGGCCTCCGGCGAGCCCATTGCCAAGCCTGCCCGGGACATCATCCTGGGGCTTTACTACCTGACCCAGCTCCGCCGCGAAAAGAAAGGGGCAGGGATGGAGTTCGCCACGCCTGAAGAGGCTATACGGGCCTATGAGGAGGGCAGGGTGGCCCTCAATGCCCCCATCAAGGTGGCGGGCAAGGCGACCAGCGTGGGCCGGCTGAAGTTTGTCTTCAGCAGCATAGACGAGGCTCTGCTGGCGGTGCAAAGCGGGGTGGTGGACCACCAGGACGTGGTCACCGTACGGGTTGGGGACAAGCTGCTGGAAACCTCGCCGGGCCGAATGCTCTTCCTGCGAATCGTGAGCGAGGCCATAGAAGACCCTGAGAAGGCTCGGGAGCTGGTGAACCTCGAGGTGGCCCAGGAGAAGAACTCGCTCAAGGACCTGGTCTACAAGAGCTTCCTGCTTTTGGGTATAGAGAAGACCGCCAAGCTCCTGGATGCCCTCAAGTATTATGGCTTCGCCCTCTCCACCACCTCGGGCATCACCATCGGGATTGACGACGCGGTGATACCGGCGGAGAAGAAGCAGTACCTCCAGGAGGCTGACGCCAAGCTGGCCCAGATCGAGCAGGCCTTTGAGATGGGCTTCCTGACCGAGGAGGAGCGCTTCCGCCAGATTCTGCAGCTCTGGAGCGAGACCACCGAGAGGGTGACCAAGGCGGTCTTCAAGAACTTCGAGGAGAACTACCCCTTTAACCCCCTCTACGTGATGAGCCAGTCGGGGGCCCGGGGGAACCCCCAGCAGATCCGCCAAATCTCGGGGATGCGCGGCCTGATGGCCAAGCCTTCCGGGGAAACCTATCCGGTACCGGTGCGGGCCTCTTTCCGCGAGGGGCTTACCGTGCTCGAGTACTTCATCTCCACCCACGGGGCCCGCAAGGGTGGGGCCGACACCGCGCTGCGCACCGCTGACTCGGGCTACCTCACCCGCAAGCTCCACGACGTGGCCCACGAGGTGATCGTGCGGGAGGCTGACTGCGGCACGCCCGACTATATCTCGGTGCCCCTTTTGGAGTTTGATGAGGCTTTCCGAAGCAAGAAGCTGCGTAAGAGGAGCGACATTGAGTCGGGGCTGTACGGCCGCACGGTGGCCCGCGAGTTTGAGGTCGGAGGCCGGGTTTTCGCAGAGGGGCACCAGCTCAGCCTCGAGGATGTGGACCGGATCGTCAAGGCGGCCGAAGAGCGTTTGATAGAAGAGGTTCCGGTCCGCTCACCCCTCACCTGCCGCACCCGCTACGGGGTCTGCCAGCAGTGCTACGGCTGGGACCTTTCTGCCGCTAAACTGGTTTCCATTGGGGAAAGCGTGGGGGTGGTAGCGGCGGAGTCCATCGGTGAGCCCGGTACCCAGCTCACCATGCGCACCTTCCACACCGGCGGAGTGGCCACCGGGACCGACATTACCCAGGGTCTGCCCCGTGTGATCGAGCTCTTCGAGGCCCGCCGTCCCAAGGCCAAGGCGGTGATCGCCGAGATAGATGGGGTGGTCCACATCGAGGAGCTTGAGGACAAGACCGTTATCTACGTGAGCAGCGAGGGCTTCTCCAAGGAGTACAAGGTGCCCAAGGAGGCCCGCATCACCGTCAAGGAAGGGGAGATGGTGGAGGCGGGGCAGCCCCTCACCCGCGGGGCCATTGACCCTCACCAGCTCCTGGAGGCCAAGGGCCCAGAGGCGGTGGAGCGCTACCTGACGGACGAGATCCAGCGAGTGTACCGGGCCCAGGGGGTGAAGCTGCACGACAAGCACATCGAGGTCATCGTTCGGCAGATGCTCAAGTACGTGGAGATTACCGACCCTGGCGACAGCCGCTATTTGGAGGGTCAGGTAATCGAGCGTTGGGATGTGGAGAGCACCAACGAGGCCTTGATGAACGAGGGCAAGACCCCGGCAAGCTGGAAGCCGGTGCTGATGGGGGTGACCAAGAGCGCGCTTTCCACCAAGAGCTGGCTTTCGGCGGCCAGCTTCCAGCACACCACCCACGTCCTCACCGAGGCTGCTATTGCTGGCAAGGTAGACGAGCTCATCGGGCTGAAGGAGAACGTCATCCTGGGCAAGCTGATTCCAGCAGGCACCGGTTCCGACCACGTGCGCCAGACCCAGGTGGTGGACCAGAAGACCCTGAAGCGCCTCGAGGAGGCCCGCCGCGAGGCCGAGCAGGTTCCCCTCAGCCCGGGTCGCCGTCCGCTTCGGTCCGAGCAGGTTGTGCGGGAGGTCTGAGGGGTGGTCGGGGGTTTGGCCGAGGGGTTTAGCCCATGAGGGCTCGGCTCTTCCTGGCTTTCCAGCAGGTGGGGGCCGACCTTTTCGCCGCCGGCCTGGCCTCGGCTACATCGGGCAACTACTCCGTGCGGGAGCGGGATGGCCTTTGGATTACCCGCTCGGGCGCCCAGAAGGCCCACCTCACCGCCGAGGACATCCTCTGGATTCCCCTCGAGCCGGACCCAGAGCGAGACCGGGGGGCCTCGGTGGAGAGGGTGGTTCACCGGGCGGTTTACCGCCACACCGATGCCACTGCGCTGGTGCACGCCCATCCCCGCCACGCCATCGCCCTCTCCTTTCACCTGGAGGCGGTGCGGCCCATCGATCTGGAGGGGCAGTACTACTTTGACCGGGTTCCCGTGGTGACGCCCCAGACCACCTCTGCCACCGAGGAGGTGGCCAAGGCGGTGGCAGAGGCCCTTAGGGGGCATAGGGCCTGCGTGGTTCGGGGCCATGGGGCGTTTGTCAAGGGTACCCTGCCCGACCCAAAGGAGGCCCTCCTTCAGGCTTATTCCCTCATGACCAGCTTGGAAGAAGCCTGTCAGGTGTTGTTTTTGGAGCGGCTTTGGCGTTGCTTGGGGGAGGGCCGGGATGAGGGTGTTGTTTGTTGAGGGGAAGGACCTGGGGGCCTTGCGGGAGCTGGCCCGCGGGTTTCCCCACCCCTACCGGCTGCTCTACCGCCCGGAGCAGGGGCTTTACCTGCTCGAGGTCTGGGGCTACGCGCCCGGGTTGGAGGCGGCCGTTTCGGGGTTGGAGGGGTTTCGGAGCTGGAGCTTTGAACTTTTGGAGGAGGGAAGCCGCCTGCCGGCAGCCGATGCGCGAGGAGATTGACTGGGTTACAGTAGCGGAGGGGGTGGAGGTCTACCTCGAGGACACCGGCCCCCTCGAGGCCCCTGCCATTCTGGTGCTGCACGGGGGGCCTGGGGGTAGCAGCTATGCCCTTCGAGAGGGGCTGGAAGAGTACCTGCAGGACTTCCGGGTGCTCTACCTCGATCAGCGGGGAGGAGGCCGCAGCCCCGCGCTGCCAGAAGAACCCGGCCTTTTCACCATAGATGCCCTGGTGAGCGACCTTTTTCAGCTGCGCGAACACCTTGGCCTGGATGCCTGGACTTTGCTAGGGCATGGTTTTGGGGGGTTGCTGGCGCTGGAGTACGCCCGCCGTTCCCCAAAGACCACTGAGGGGTTGGTTCTGATCAACCCCTGGACGAACTTTCCCTGGCTTGCGGCTCAGCTTTATCGGGCCTCGCTGGAGCTGCGGGGTATCGCAGACCAGGGTATGCAGGTAGAGCTCCCTGCAGATGGTGCCCAGCTGCTCCGGGAAGCGTTTGCCTATGTGGAGCCCAAGGCGGTTTTCGACAGGCTTTTGTTTCCCAGCCTGCACAGCCGCATGGAGTACGAGTGGATGGCAGAGGGTACCCCCGTGCTAGGGGCCGACACGCCGGGGCGGATGTTTGTGCTGAACGGGCTGTGGCGCTTGGACTACACCCCCTTTTTACTGGAGGTACGGGTTCCCAGCGCCGTGCTGTTGGGCTCGTTGGACGCCAGCAGTTACCCGGAGGCCCAGACCATCGCCGACCTGGTGGGAGGGCATCTGGAACTTATACAAGGAGCGGGCCACTACCCCTGGATTGACCAGCCCTACGCTTTCGCTGAGGCCCTTCACAATGCGCTCTACGGCGCTCCGTAGCCGGTTTGAGGATGCGGCGAAGGCGCTTGGGCCCATACCCCCGGGCCCTTGCAAGGAAACCGCGCCGATAGAGCCCTTTTCAAAGGCCCGCGGCGCGGCTCTGCTCTGGTCTCCGCTTCTCAGCGGTTTTTTCAGGGCCTTGCCTAGGGTTTTAGCCCCTTGCCCGGTGAACCAGCTCAGCAAAGGCCTCGGGTTGCCGCACAGCCAGGTCGGCCAGGATTTTGCGGTCGAGCTCAATCCCAGCTTTTTTGAGGCCGTGCATGAAGGCGCTGTAGCTCAGGCCGTGCTGCCGGGCTGCGGCGTTGATGCGCACAATCCAGAGGCGGCGCATGTCCCCTTTGCGGTTGCGCCGGTCGTCGTAGGAGCGCATGGCCGCGCTAAAGAGGGTTTCGCGGGCTTTGCGGAAGCTTTTGGAGCGTAGGGCGTAGAAGCCCTTGGCTCGCTTGAGGATGGCCTTGTGCTTGCGGCGACGGACAACACCGGTCTTTGCCCTTGGCATCTAGCACCCCCTACGCGTCGTATGGCATGAGCCGGTGTATGCGGCGCTCCTCACCCTTCGCAAAGGTAAAGGGGCGGCCTTTTGTGCGCCCGCTCTTGCCCGATTTTTGCCAGTTTAGGTGTCGCTTACCGGGTTTTCTACCGATAACCTTGCCTGTGGCCGTGATTTTGACACGGTTTTTG
Source organism: Meiothermus sp. (assembly GCF_025060375.1). Classification (GTDB taxonomy): domain Bacteria; phylum Deinococcota; class Deinococci; order Deinococcales; family Thermaceae; genus Meiothermus. Next base: position 5,375 of record NZ_JANXCG010000086.1, read on the forward strand.
GCGCCCTTGTGGGTCTTCATCTTCGGCATCTCGTGCTCCTCGCTGCTCGAGCGCCTCTAAAGAGGGCTTGTTGAGCTCGGCAGCCCTGTAAGTATAGCACCTTTTCCTGGTCTTGACCAATCGGAGTGGGGACTCAGTGGGGGATGTCCTCAGGGGTAAGGTGCCGGGGCCGCACCCAGCGCACTTCCTCAAAGGTCCCATCAAAGCGCAAAATGGCCGCCATTCGGGCCCGTGAGTAGACCTCATGTGGTTTTTTGGGAATAAAAGCGGTTACGATGTCCACCCAGCGGGGCTCGCGGTACTCCAGCACCACGTGCAGTGGAAGCCTTAGCTGTGGGGGGAAGACCATGTACCCCAGCACCAGCATTCGGGCATCCTCGGGGTAGATGGCGAGCTCGCGGCCCCACTCCACCGCCTGCAGGATGTCCTGTTCTATGAAGCCTTCCTGGAGCATGTGCTTGGCGACGTGGGGGCCGAGGCGGTAGCGGCCTTCGCGGATGTAAGGGAGGAGTTCTTCTAGCCTGCGGATGCGCGGACGTTTCAGCATGCGTCCCCCCTTTAGCAAAAAGCCCCACGCGCTTGCGGAGTGGGGCTTCTGGACGGTCCTCCCGAACCCCGGCCTGGACTGGGGTTCTGCCCAAGATTATAGGGAAGACCAGGGCAACGTGTTTGGGCTTTTGACCGCAATTGCCGCTCCATATACCTGGCTGGCCCCGGCCTGCAGCAGGGCCTTGCGGGCCCTTTGGAAAGTTGTGCCGGTGGTCACCACATCGTCCACCAGCAACCAGGCGCCCTCTACCCTCCCCGTCGGTCGGAACGTCCCCTCGGGCAGTTCCAGGCGCTCCTGGCGGGTCTTTTGGGTTTGGGACCTGCCCCATCCAACGCGCGCCAGCGTTTGCCGGTAGGGGAGCCTCAGGGCTTGGGCTGCCGACTGGGCCAGAACCTCGGCTGGGTTGTAGCCCCGCATCACCTGGCGGTGGGGCAGGGTGGGCACCGCGGTTACACCCACCAGCCTCCAGCCCGCCTGCTGTACCCCTAGGGCCAGTTGCTGGCCCAGATAGACCGCCAGGGCTCGGTGTCCGCGGTACTTGAGGGCCTTGGGCAGCCGGCCCAGGTCTCTGTAGCTTCCCAAGTAGACCAGACGGGGCAGGTGCCGCGGCGCCAGCAGGGCCCGGCAGGCTGGGCAGAGCAGGGGCTCGTTCAGGAGCCGTCCGCAGCCTGGACAGGTGGCCCCGGTGAGCCACTCCCAGAGCCCCTTCATAGGCCCAAGGCCCTTCGCAGGGCCTCGTCAAAGGGGGGGTAGAGCACCCCCTTTTCGGTGACGATACCGGTTATGAGCGGATGGGGGGTTATGTCAAAGGCCGGGTGGGCTGCGGGGAAGCCTGGGGGGGCTATGGGTTGGCCGCGCAGGGTGGTTACCTCTTCTGCCGGTCGCTCTTCAATGGGAATTTGGGCGCCTGTCTCGAGCCTGGGATCTACCGTGGAAAGCGGCAGCGCGGGGTAGAAGGGAATTCCATGGTGGCGTGCCAGGACAGCCAAGGCGTAGGTGCCAATTTTGTTGGCAAAGTCGCCGTTGAGGGCCATTCGGTCGGCTCCCACAATCACCGCGTCCACCTGCTTTGCGGCCATTAGGTGGGCGGCCATATTGTCGCAGATGAGGGTAGCGGGTACCCCGGCCTTCTGCAGCTCATAGGCGGTGAGCCGGGCCCCCTGCAGGTAGGGGCGGGTTTCGTCCACCCAGACGTGCCGGACTCGTCCTTGGTGGTAGGCCTCAACAATGGCCCCTAGGGCGGTGCCATATCCGCCCGTAGCCAGCGGCCCGGTGTTGCAATGGGTGAGCACCTGGCCCCGCAGTACCTGCGCTCCGTGTTGGCCGATGGCTTTTTCAGTGGACTCCACCTCGGCCCAGATGGCCTGGGCTTCCTGCAGGGAGGCAGCCAGGGACCCCCAGTGGGGTTTCATGCGCTCCAGCGCGTAGAATAGATTGACCGCTGTGGGCCGGCTTTGTCGGAGGGCTGCATCGGCCTCGGCAGGAGGCTCGCCGGAAAGGTGGGCCAGCACCATCCCATAGGCCGCGGTAACCCCAATGGCAGGCGCGCCCCGCACCACCATTGCCCGGATGGCCTGGGCGGTTTCCTGGGCGTTTCTGCAGGCCACCCAGACCTCCTCAAAGGGCAGCCGGCGCTGGTCCAGAAGCCACAGGGTGTTTTCCTCAAATCGAAAGGGAAGAAGCCGCATACGGCCAGTCTAAGCCAGTACCTGCCAGAGTTGGGACGGCTCGAGCCCTTCTGGGGCTTGGCCCGGAATATGTGGGGCTTCTACCGTAGGGTGGATTTGGAGGTATTCGCTGGCGGGTTCTGGCCTTCTGAACCCTACAGCAGGGCAACTCGGGGCCTATTCTCCAACTCGAGCCGGATGCGGCAGTATGCCCTAGCGCACCGGGTGGGCCGAGGGCTCCGGCAGCGGCAGCGGGCTTATAAGTTCATTCTGCCGCACAAAGGCCTCCATGAAGCGGCCCAGGATCAGCATCTGGCTGCGGTGGGCCTGGGCGGCCTCGAGCTTGAGGGCAACCTGCTCGGGGCTCAGGTCTACCCGCCCCCAGGGGAGGCCCCGGCCTCTGGGAGGGGGCTCGAGGGGCAGGTTCTTGTGCAGCCCCTTGGGCAGCGGCCACTCCAGCCCGCCGTGCACAATCCAGAAGCGGGCTTTGCCCAACTCCTTGCGCTTGCCCAGGAGGCGCAGGGCCAGGTCGCCGGTGGCCCGGTGGTCGGGGTGGGCGTCCAGAGGGCTGGGGGCCAGCACCACCGTGGGCTGGACCTCGTCGAACAGCTTTTCCAGGTCGCGCTCGAGGCTCTCACCCGTGTAGGACGCCCCCGGTGAAAGGGCCTCGGGGTAGGGCACCCGGTCTACCCCGGTGTGGGGAGCAGTGAACGGATAGTAGTAGTAGTCGAGAAAAAGCCGCAAAAGGCCCTGGTCGGGGTAGCCCAGAAAGCGCAGGTGGGCCTGGGGAATCCCCAGCACCCGGGCCGCCGCGCGGGCCTCGTTCATGCGCTGCCGGCCTAGCTCGAGCATGGCCGCATCCCCTGGGTCCGGCGTGCGCCGCAGGAGCACCGCATCCCACTCAAAGCCGTCGCCGCTGGTGAGCCAGGCTATGTAGACCGCTGCCCCGGCGGCCACGGCCTGCTGGAGCATCCCGGCGCAGCACAGGGTCTCGTCGTCGGGGTGGGGGGAGAGAAGGAGCACCCGGTCGGTGGCCGAGAAGGCCGGGGCCTGGGGCAGGGCCGCTACCCTGGGGGTGTAGTAGAGCCGGTAGGCAAGCGCGGTCAGGCCTGGGGCATTGATCCACATGAACAGCCCCAGGAGCAACAGCCCCAGCACCATCCATCGCTTGCGTCCGCGCCGGCGGGCCATACAAGCGGGATTGTACCCTTTCAGGGCGAGCGCAGAAGGAGGGGCCGGATGGTCTGCGCCAGCGGCTGGGGCGGCAGGCCATAGACCACCCCGCCCGACTCCAGTGCCCCCGGAAACAGCCCTCCCGGCGTGTGGGGGGAGCCCCGGTAAAAGCGCTCGGTGGGGCCTTCTATCTCCGTTTGAATTCGAACCCGTGGACCAGGTGCAGCAGGTGCTCTGTTGAACATGACGGCCTCCTCTGGTCCGAGTCTGCCACCAACGGCAACACCGCAAAAGAGGAATTACGGGGCTTTTACTCAGCTTTTACCTTCTGCACCTAGACTCTCCTCCAACCGGAGGGAGGTGGGCTCTAGGACAGCAAGAGGCATTTCGGCGATAGGCACACGCTCAAACAGGAGGTAAAGATGGACAACCCCATGCACCGCAGGAATTTTTTGCAAAGGGCCGCGGGGGTGCTGGCTGCAGCGGGGATGCTGCCGTGGGTGAAGGCCCAGACCTCGAGCCAGACCGCCGAAGCCCTCCCCAGCTTCACCGGGCCCGGGCCTAACCCTTACTGGAACGGGGTCAACCCCTTTGTGGTCTACCCCCAGAAGCTGCCCCTGCTGCGGCTCACCGACCGGGGCATTCAGCTCGAGACCCCCAGGCAGTATTTCCGCACGGCCTTCACCCCCAATGAGGCCTTTTTCGTGCGCTACCACCTGGACCTCATCCCCAACAGCATTGACCTCTCGAGCTGGCGGCTCAACGTCGAGGGCAACGTGGAGAAGCCCCTTACCCTTTCCATGCAAGACCTGCTGACCCGCTTTAAGCCGGTCTCCGTGGCCGCGGTGAACCAGTGCTCTGGCAACTCTCGCAGCCGCTTCCAGCCCCGTGTGGCCGGGGGGCAGTGGGGCAACGGGGCCATGGGCAACGCCATTTGGACGGGGGTGCGGCTGATGGATCTGCTGCAAGAGGCCGGGGTCAAGCCGGGCACCGTGCAGCTCCAGTTCCAGGGCCTGGATCGCGGACCAGGCCCCGAAGGTAAGGGCTCCAACGCCTTCATAAAGTCGCTGGACTGGAACGACCCGGTGCTGCAGGAGTGCATCGTGGCCTATCGGATGAATGGCGAGCCCCTACCCATGCTCAACGGCTTCCCGGTGCGGCTCGTGGTTCCGGGCAAATTCTCCACCTACTGGATGAAGCACCTCACCTGGATTCGCGCCCTTACCAAGCCCGACGACAACTTCTGGATGGCCACCGCCTACCGCATCCCCGATACCCCGCGGGGCAACACCACCCCGGCAGACATCGCCGCGGGTAAGGTAAAAACGGTACCCATCGGCAACGTGAACATGCCGGTACGCTCGTTTATCGTGGATCCGGACGGCTCGAGCAAGCTGGTGGCGGGCCTGCCGGTGGAGATCCGTGGGGTGGCCTTCAGCGGGTATGGCCGGGTCACCAAGGTGGAGGTCTCGCTGGACGGAGGCAAGACCTGGCGGGTGGCGCAGCTCGGGGATTACCACGGCCCCTACTCCTTCCGCACCTGGAGCTTCCAGTGGAAACCCACCCAGCCCGGCCGCTACACCCTGGCGGTGCGGGCCACCGACGAGAAGGGCAACGTGCAGCCCGATGAGCCGGTCTGGAACCCCGGCGGCTACCTCTGGAACCGCATCGAGCGGCAGGATGTGGTGGTGGGCACGGCCAGCTAGGAGGAAGGCATGAAGCGCTACCATTGGATGCTATTGGTGCTCCTGGGGGTCTGGGTGATGGCTCAGGACTCGAGCCTCCCCGGGCTCAAGGAAACAGGGAACTACACCCAGGGTAGCCTGGGTCAGGTCTTGCAGCCGCTTCCGGTCACCAACGCCCAGCCGGACGGGGTCTACAGCGTGGGAGCCTGGCCGCTCTACACCCCGGAGCTGGCCGATGGGCCGGGCAAGGAGCTGGTAATGGGCTACTGCCAGGTCTGCCACAGCACCACCTACATCACCATGCAACCCCCCTTGCCTGCAGCCACCTGGGACGCTGAGGTGCAGAAGATGATCAAGACCTACGGGGCCCAGATTCCTGACGACGCCGCCAAGCAAATTACCGCTTACCTGCAGGCCCATTACACGCCGGAGACCCGCAAGCAGTGACCGGAAGCCAAGGGGTGGGATGCGGAGGAGGGAAACCTTGAGGTTGTAGAGCAGCTCGATTGCTGGCCTTCCGAGCGGCTGGACGCCACGAAGCAGATGTTGCACACTGAGATGTGCGAGGACTGGGGGTATCCTAAGCTGGCTAAGCGCCTCACCGGCTGCACTAGAATCCATAGCCGAAGCCCTCGCTTGGCGCAAAGGATACCCCCAGTGTGGCCTGGCCGGGTCATGTTCACACTGGCGCCGCTGTATCCGACGGTGTGGTCAACACCACAACGGCGAGCTTTTAGTTCGACCGAGGTTTGTGATGGCGGAGCCCGATGGTTCACAAACGCTTGGTTGTTGCCCCCTCTTTTTGCACAAACCTCTGCGTTCGTTACGCGACTCTTGGAGTCTCGTCCAATACCCCTCCCAACCCTCCTTACGGAGGAGGGAGCGCGAGCTATTGCTCTTTACAACTGCGTACCAGAAGCCCGACCTATTTTCCGCCTACCTTCGTCCTTTCGTCAAAGGATCCAAAGACCTGCTGGTAGATGTCTTCTCCGTAGCTCGTACGCTGGGGTGCTCCAGGTAGGATGCGAAAGCTGCGGCTACCGTCCGGGCGCCGCTCGGCTCTGAGAAAGACTGCCCCACTCTGTCTTTCCTCGTAGAGCCTGTGGGTGAGGCTGTACATGTGGCTCACCAGATAAACCCGCACGCCTTCTTCCATAAGGGCCCGCACCACCTGGTAGGCCACCTCGGCTCCTTCCGGCTCGTAGGTAGAGGCGAATGACTCATTGAGGAGCACCAGGGCCCCAGCCTGAAGATGCTCCACGATGCGGCTCATTCGGGAGAGCTCCTCATCGAACTTGCCGCTTTTGAGACCGGCGTCCTCCTCGCGTTTGAAGTGGGTGTAGATACCCTTGCACAGGCCTGAAGTAAAGCTGCTGGCCCCTACAAACAGCCCCGACTGGAGCATAAGCTGGCCCTGACCCACGCTTCTCAGGAAGGTGGTCTTACCTCCCTGGTTGGCCCCAGTGATAACCACCAGGGCTGAGCCCCGGGTCAGGTCGTTGCCCACTACGCTCCCTCCAGAGCGCAGGGCCAGGGCTAGGTCGCACAGACCCTGAAATGAGCAGGTGGAATCATCGGCCACCTCGGGGAAGCACAGGGGCACCCCCAGGGCCTCGAGCTGTCGGTAAAGCCTCAAAGCCCCCAGGTAGAACGCCAGCTCGCTGCGGAGCTGGTTCAGGAAGCCCAGGATGTGGTCCACCGACTGGGCCAACGCATTGGCCGTGGTGTTCAGTCCTCGGTCCTGTATCTCCCGCAGGATCTGGAACCCGCTTTCGTCGCGGGGATGGAGGGTGAAGGTATAGGCCGGGGGTTTGGGGGCAAGCAGGCGTTGCCACCAACTCTGTTCCGGCTTTTTGGGCTTGAGAAGCCGGTAGCCCATACCTTTGAGGCCAGGTCCCAGCTCGGCCCCTAAAAGCACCCCCTGTCGGAAGGCGAGCCCCTCTAGATGCTCCTCTACCTCCCTCAGATAAGCTTCGTCGAGCTCACGCCGCAGGCTGGAAACGAGCTGGCTGAGCCCCTGCGAGCGAAGGCGCCCTTCCATGGCCTCGGCCCAGGCCCGTAGCCTGCGCAGATGCACCAGGAGCAGGCCCATCACCTCCAAAGCCCGGAGCAGCACCGAGCTGGGTGAGCGGCTGTAGGCCCAGTGACGCGCCTTCTTTTCACTCGCCAGCCCCTCTTGTACCAAGGCGTAGAGGGCTTCCAGGGCCCCGGTGTTTTGCAGAAAGTCCCTCAGGATGCCCTGGCGATAGACCACCACTGTCCGCTCTACTTCCAGGCTGGAGAGCATCACCCGTTCCACCACCTGCCGCACGAGGCTATCCCCCTGGGCCATGGCCGCCCATAGCACGTCCAGTCCTAGGTCCAGCGTAAGTTCGCCTTGTAACTCAGACCTGGGAGCTGGCAAGGTAAAGTCGAAGTCGCGCTCAGGAAAGAGCAGGCAAACCTTCACCGCTACCTCCTAGTGAGGCGGTTCTGGATAAGGCTAGACGGGTTTTGAGCTGGGGATAACTCAGCCCATGCTTGCGCGCGATGGCCAGGGCATAGGCCTTTCCATCGGCCTGCTGGCGCACCACCCGGAAGGTGCGCAAGGCCGGGTCGTCGGGATCTACCTGGGCCACCATACTCACGGTCGTTTCACTAAAGGAGGCCAGCTCCTCTATGAAGGTCACCACCACCGCTAGCGCGTCCAGCCTAGCGACGGCCTGCAGGATCTTGTTCATCAGGAAGCGGGCATCGTCTAAAGAGGTAGAGGAAAAAGCCTCGTTGAGCACGAGGAGGCTCCTGGGGGTAGCCCGGCTGAGCGCCTGGTGAATGCGCAAAAGCTCGTCCTGGAGCTTGCCCCGCATTTCCTGCGCGGCCTCTCTCCGCTCGAAGTGGGTGAAAATTTGATCGCAGAGAAAAAGTCGGGCGCTCCTCCCGGGTACCGCCAGCCCCAGGTGGGCCAGGTGGTGCGCCTGGCCCACCATGCGGGCAAAGGTGGTCTTGCCACCCTGGTTGGGGCCGGTGACCACTAGAATGCGCTCAGCTCCCTCGAGGCTGAAGCTGTTAGGCACCACCTTCCGGCCCTCTGCCAGCTGTTGCTGGGCTACCGCCAGCTCAAACCCCTCCTCCAATGAGACCTGCTTTTCTGTCCCCACCTCGGGCAGGCAGAACGCGAACCCAGCCTCCCTTAACGGTCGGCAGTAGTCCAGATAACCCAGGTAAAACTGCACCTCCCAGTCAAGCGTGGTGATTACCGGGTCGGGGAAGCCTTGGTGATGCCGGGCGAAGGACTCCAGCTCAGCGAATACCCGCGGAAAAAGCCGCACCAGACCCTCCAGAATCCGTTCCTCAATGTGGTTGAGCGTGTTCCACTCAGAGAACCCCACCCGGTAGTCCTTTGGGGCTCCCTGCCGGAAGCGGGCGAAGAGGAGCTCAATTTCCCCCTGGTAATCGAGTTCTTCTCCTCCGGCACGCACCGTGACCCGGTCGCCCTGCAACAGCAGGGTGTAGTGTACCTCGGCCAGGGCCTGCCGGAGGGCCTGGGTCTCCCGCTCTAAGTTTTGAAAGGCAGGGGAGGCTGTGTAGTTCTTTAGGTAGGCGGTCACCCGCCGCCAGGCGGGGGCAGAAGGAGAATTTTCCTCTAGCGCCTGCTCGAGGGCTCGTACCGCGTCCACGTACACCTGAGCGGCCTCGAGGAAGAAGCCCTGGCGCTGGTAGGGGTTGGAAAGCTTCTGGGAGCGCTCGAGGTGTTCGCGCAGGGTGTGCTGAGCCTGGGTGAAGGTCCACAAGGCCTGGTTCAGGGCTGGCTGCTCCAGGTCGGCCACCACCGCCTGACGGTAGCGGATGGCCTCGAGGTCCTGCAGGGGGGTGTAGAACAGCGGGCGCAGGTCGAACTCTAGTTTCCCCACCACGCCCTCGACCACCCGGTCTAGGTTCAGGTCGTGGAAGTAGGCAGGGGGCTCGATGGTTAGGGCTAGGGGCGAGCTGGGCCAGAGCAAGCTTGGGTTCATAGGAGTTCCTCCAGGGCCCGGGCCAGCCCTTCGGCCAGCTCGGCCTGGGCAGGGTCGAAGGCCGAGAGGCCCTCAGCGGGGTGGGCTGCTTTCTCGAGCTGTGCATCGCGGGCCTGCTCGAGCCGGCGCAGTACTGCGGCCAGGCTCAGCCCCAGCCAGCGCCGGGGTTCGAAGCGCCAGGGGGAGCCATGCTGGGCCAGCCAGAGGGCCTGGGCTTTGGCCTCGAGCGCTGCTAAGGTCTCCGACCAGGCTTCCAGGGAACGGGCCTGGTGCAGGATTATGAGGAGGGCCTCGAGGGGCTCCACCTGCTCAGGGGCCCCAGGGGGGGCTAGCCGGTGCAGCAGGTTGAGGGCTGCCCGTGCCTCGGCCCGACTGCCCTGGATATGGAACTCCAACACCTGGCGGTCGCTTTCGCACTTGAACAGCTGGTAGCGCAGTACGGCGTTTTCCCGCAGGGCCGGGCTGGCATCCTGTACCAGCCGCCGGTTCTGCGCCTCGCAAAAGGCCAGGTCCTGCTCGAGCTGGGCCACCCGCGCCTCTAAAGCGGCCTTTTCGCTTTGCAAGCGGGCCAGGTCGGGCGGAGAGTGTCGTTGGAAGAGGTTCATCGTTGCACCTCTGGCAAAAGGGTGTAGAAACGCGCCAGAAACAAAGTGGTGGCGAGCTGGAGCAGGCTCCCAAAGGCCACCAGGTAGCCTGGGGCCAGGCTGTAGAGATAGCCCATGGCCAGGCTCCCCAGCATCCAGGCCCCCCCAAAGGCAGTGTCGAAGAGACCAAATGCACTGCCCCGCTGCTCCGGGGGGCTCAGAACGGCTACCGCCGAGCGCATCAGGCTTTCCTGCAGGCCCAGCCCGCAGCCCCAAAGCACTGCGGCCACTCCCAGCAGAGAAGGCTCTTTTGCCAGGAAGAATAGCGTGACCGCAACCAGGTTTAGCGGCGGCAACCCCCAAAGGAGCCGCAGCCCTAGGTGCTCGAACATATGCCCGGCCCCGTAGGCCGCCAGGGCATCTGCCCCCATGGCCAGAGCAAACAGCAGGGGAATATGGGCGGCTGGAACAGCCTGGGTAACCTCCAGGTGGTAGGTCACCAGTTGAAAGTGGGCGAATCCTGCCACGGCCAGCATGGCAAAGAGCAGGTAGGCGTAGTAGGCCCTGGGCAGGCCCTCCCAGTCCTGCACCACGGAGTGGGCTGCTGCACCCCCGTTATGGCGATGGGCCCGCCAGAGCAGGAACAGGGCCAGCAGCGCGGGGGCGAGCAGTCCGGCAAACCCCAGGCGGTAGCCTCCCAGGCCTACCAGCAGAGCCACCGCAAGCGGCCCTAAAAAGGCCCCAAATTGGTCGAAAAGCTCGTGCAGACCGAAGACTCGCCCCTGCCCCAGACGCTCCCCCGCGTGGGAGAGGAGCGCATCGCGGGCGGGGGTGCGCAGGCCCTTGCCGAGCCGTTCGAGAAAGAGCAGCACAGCCGCCATCCCTGCTGAAGGGGCTGTGGCCAGCGCCGGCACCGAGAGGAGGTTTAGGGTATAACCCAGGTACATGAGGTGCCAGGGCCGGCCACTTTTATCCACCCAGCGGCCGGCGAACAGCCGTATCAGATAACCTAAAAACTCCCCTACCCCGGCCACCGCCCCGACCAGCAGAGGTCCGGCTCCCAGCAGCGCCAAGAAGGGCCCGCCGATGCTGCGTCCCCCTTCGTAGGTGAAGTCGGCGAAGAGGCTCACCAGCCCCAAGCCCACCACCATGCGCCAGGCGCTCTGCGATGGCGTTCTCATGCGGCCTCCTGGGAAATAATCCAGCCGGCCTCCAACCGCCAGTAACCCAGCCACTCTCCCCATTCGGCCAAGGCTTGGGCGGCCGCTTCGCTCAGCCGGTCGGACAGGGCCACCAGGGAGAGCCGGCCTCCGGCTTTAGCCAGTCGGCCTAGCACCCACTGGAACGGAAGTTCCGCTAAAAACGGGGCAAAACTCTGGGGCATTACCTCAGGCCGGGCGACCCAGCCGCAGCCCTGGGGGGTCGCCGCCACGCGGAGCCCGAGCTGAACCGCCAGGTCCAGCCGTTCGGCCAGCTCGAGGGTCTCTAACGGATGGTCCACCAGGCTGCGAAGGGTCCAGGCCACCGAGGCCAGGCTAGCCTCCTGCTGCGAGCAGAGCCAGGCCACCGCTGCGTACAGGTCGCCCGGCCCTACCACCACGGGTGTTCTCATGGCTGCTTGATTGGGCATGGCCCCTCCTTATAGCTGTGCCTGCCAATAGATCTGGTAGAGGGCCTCCTGTTCGACAGGCGTCAGGGGAAGCCGTTGAAGGGCCCTGAATAGTGGGGCGCGGTCGTACTCTGCGCGGCGGAGCTGCAAGGCTTCCCCTTCGAGGAGGGCATAAGCCGCCCGGGGATCGCCGTCCAGGGGCTGGCCTGCCGAACCAGGGTTGACCACCCTGAGCTTTCCCGCCTGGCGCAACAAAGGCAGGTGGGTGTGGCCCACTAGGAGCAAAGGGGCCTTGCTCCCGGCGCAAAGCTCGGCCAGTAGGGTCTCGTCCGTCTCGGGCCGCAGTCGGTAGTCGTAGAGGGGGTCGTGTGGGGTAGCGTGCACCAGCTCCACCCGAAGCCCCAAAGCCTCCCAGATCAGGTGCAAGGGCAGGCTCCGCAGGTAGGCCACCTGCCCCGAGGAGAGCTGTTCGCGCGCCCAGTTAGCCAGTTTTCTGGCCAAAGCGGCCTTGGCCGGGGTGGCTTGGGGGTCTGTTCCAAAGGCCACGGCCTGGTCGTGGTTGCCCCGCACCCCCACTGCCCGGCGCTCCAGCAGCCAGTCCAGCACTGCGCCCGGCTCGGGACCGTAGTTCACCGCGTCCCCAGCAAACAGCACCCCATCCACCCGGCCCACCTGCCGCTCGATGGCTTCCAGCGCCCAGGGATTGGCGTGGATGTCGCTTAGGAGAAGCAACCTCATGGAAGCCCCTTAGGCAGGTAGCGGATGACCTCCACCTTTTCCAAGGTGACAAGCCCTTCCTGCACCATCCGGTCCAGAGCAGGCAAGAACTCGCGGATTTTTTCCTCAGTGTCGACAATCTCCACCAGCACAGGCAAATCCTCGGCCAGTTGTAAAACCTTGGCGCTGTGGATGCGGGAGTGGGCCCCGTAGCCCTGGAAGCCCTTGAAGACGCTGGCCCCGGCCAGCCCGAGGCGCCGGGCCTCGAGCACGATGGCCTCGTGCAACGGCTTGCCGTGCCAGTGGTCGGCCTCACCGATGAAGATGCGTAGCAGCCTGGCCTCCCCCTGCAGTTTCATATTTGCCCCCTAGTGCACCACCATTACTGGACAGGTGGCGTACCGCAGTACCCGTTCCGAGACCGAGCCCAGCATCCAGCGCTGTACCGGCGTGAGCCCGCGCCTTCCCATCACCATCAAGTCAGCCCCCTCATCCTCCGCGTAGCGCAGCAACACCTCAGCAGGGTGCCCTACCCGCCGGTGCAGGTGCAGGGCTACCCCGTGTTTGTGGGCGGCGCTCCGGGCCCAGCGGAAAGCCTCGCTCAGAGCCCCTTGGGCCTGGTTCAACGCTTCCTCCACCTCGCCCTCCAGCTCGGTGAACTCTGGTGGGCGTACCACCGCTAACGCATGTACCTCGCCTTGGAAGGCTCGGGCCAGCTCGAGGGCTGCCAGCAGAGCCTTGCGCGAAGGCTCCGAGCCGTCAAACCCCACCACGATGCGCCGGAACATCTTCCACCTCCATCAGGTAGCTCTCTATTTGCCGTAAACCCTGCTCCAGGGCTTCCAGTTCTGGCTCGAGCGTTGCCGCTAGCCAGGGTTCCACCCGGCCGTAGCTCTCTAGGTGAACCGGGCGCAGCTCCTCCAGGTTGGCCCAGTAGGACGAGAGGCCCGCCCAGAAAAAGTCGAAGCGGCTTTTCCGTACTGGCTCGAGCCCCAAAAGCTGGGCCAACCGGGCCAAATGTCCGCGGAGCCGTGCGCTCTCCGCTTGCACCGTTGTCGCTTTGGGATGCCCGAAGAGGGGGTTGGTCTCCCAGTAGAGCTGGCCCGAGAGGGGGGGCTCCGCGAAGGCCCGCTCGAGCCGCAGCAGAAAGCCCTCCAGCTCGGCCAAAGCCAGCCCCAGCACCCGCTGATGGTTGTTCATGCTCTCACCTCCACAGGGGCCGTGGGTGCTTGCTCCAGGTGGCGCTTTGGCAGGAAGAAACGGTTGGCCAGCCAGGTGGGCACCACTGCGCTGCCGATGACAGCCGCTACCAAATAGGAGTACTGCGCCGGGGTGATGATGCCGTGGCTCAGGCCGTACAGCGCGCTGATGGTACCGAAGGTCAGGCCAGTGCTCATCAAAAGGGTGGTGTACATCGACTCCCCGTGGGGGTAGCGGTAGCGGGCCGTAACCGGGTAAACCCCCACAAACTTGGTCAACATCTTGCCCAGCAGCAAGGCCAGGAACACCCAGAACCCACTCAGCAAGGCCGGAATCTGCACCAGTGAACCGGCCCGGATGAAGTAGAAGGGGGTTAGAAAGCCGAAGGTGAGGGTGCGCAGGCGGCGTACCAGGGCGTGATCCCTGCCCACCGTACCGGCCAACACCATCCCCACCAGATAGGCCGGGAGTACCGCCTCGGAGCCGCTCCAGGTAGCCAGCCCTCCCAGCAGGAAGAGGGCGAAGAGGAGAAACTTTGCCTCCAGCTCACTTGTACGTCCTCCGTAGCGCCGGAAGAAGGGTCCTGTGAACTTCAAAAGTAACCATAGCCCCGCGGCCAGCCCTAAGGCGAAGAGCAGGGTACTTAGGCCAAAGGGTGCGAAGAGAAGACCCAAGGCCACTACCGTGGCCAGGTCGTTGACAAAGCAAGCTGCCAGAATGAGCTTGCCATAGGCGGTCTTGTTGAGACCCAGCTCGAGCATCACCGCGTACACCACGGCCACGCTGGTAGTGGAGAGGGCCACCCCGGCCAGCCAAGCTGGTTGAACGGCCCAACCCAGCAGGAGATGTGCGATGCCCGCCACCCCCAGAAAGGGCGCTAGAAAGGCAGCCAGTCCCAACACGGTGGCCTCCTTCCAGCTCTTCCTAAAGGCTTCGGGGTCTAGTTCGGCCCCAGCTAAAAAGGTCAGCACTATGCTCCCCACGCCGGCCAAGAAGACCACCCAGCTTTGCTCCGCTCCCAGCAGCTTAGGCCCCAAGGCGGCTCCCACCACAAGCTGTGCCGCCACCCCCACCACAATCTCGGTGAGAGCTACCGAGATGCCCAGCCAGATGGAGAGCAGGGTAGCGAAAAGGGCTAGCCCCAACCAGAGCGCTGCCGAAAACCAGATATTCTCCATGCTCATCCTCACTTTGGGTTGGGGTAGGAAAAAGCTCCCACCCCGCGTCGGAGTAGGAGCCATCAGTCCTTGCGGACGGTTATGGCGAGCCCCATCGCCTTCTTACCCAGTATGGGGGACTAGGGTAAAGAAATCGTAAATGCCGTAAGAACGCTTCATCCAAACCGGTCAGCTGCTTTCTCCGAGCCGTGAAGGGGCAAATTGTCGCTTTTGGCAACACCGGGGGTTTATATCGAGCCGGCTCCAGCCTCAAAAAACTCGATTTACAGTGCGCCTAATGGTGGTCAAAAACAACAATCAACGGATGAAGGAGCCATAACCGCCATTGGTGGCAAAAGGTTGCCATTTTAGGGGCAGATCAGAATAGAGCCCTGCGCTCCTTGCACAACTCCATCCACCGTGCGGCCAAAACGCAGGCCCAGGAAAACCCCGCGCCCGTGGGTGCCCATGACCAATAGGGTTCCCGATGCGGTGAGGGCTGTCAGGGATTCGGCAGGGTGGCCTTGCAGCAGCGAGGAGGAAACAGGGTCGACCCCCAGTTCGTGCAAAAGGCCCTTGGCTTGATGCAGGGTCGTTTCATCCACCCGCCCTTCCTCCTGCACCATCCGTAGCAGAAGCGGCAGGCTCCAGAGGCCAGCCGGGCATGAACTGGCAGTTCACCGCCGGGGATTCGCGCATCGAGTTGCGTGTATACAGCGATTGACGATGTACTAGCCCAGTTCCCTATTTTTTCTACTGAGAAGCGAGAATCTGGGGGGTGACGCTCACGTTTAGGGTCTTGCCCTCGCGCCAGACCTTGAGGGTGACCGGCTGGCCGTTGGCAGCCTCCAGCACGCCCCGCAAGTCGTTGACATCCTGAATGGGGTTGCCGTTGGCTTCTAAGATAACGTCTCCGTTGAGCCCTACTTGTTGCACCGTGCCGTCTGGGGATTGCACCTGGAGGAAGCGGGTGGGCGCCCTAAGACCAGCTTTTTCGGCGGGCGAGCCCTTCTCCACACTCTGGATCATCAGGCCTGCTTCGGGCAGGTTGTTGGCCTTGAGGGTTTGAGGGCTGTAGGCCGCCAGGGGGACCACCGAGACCCCCAAGCGCGGGCGGGAGGCCAGGATTTCCTTGTCGCTGAAGTTTTTGCCCTGCTCGAGCGGTCGCAGGTACTGCTTAGCAAGGTTTATGGGGATGGCAAAGCCTACCCCAGCATTCTGCGGGTTGCCAAACTGGCCCGAGGGCGAGAGGATGGCGGTGTTGATGCCGATGACCTCACCTTTGGAGTTGAGCAAAGGCCCACCCGAGTTGCCGGGGTTGATGGCTGCGTCGGTCTGGATCAGGGTGGGCACCAGCGCATCCACCGCGCCCGGGTTGCGCCGCACCGCCGAGACGATGCCGGTGGAGACGCTGTAGTCCAGCCCGAAGGGATTTCCGATGGCGATGACTTTTTCGCCCACCAGTACCTGGTCGGAGTCGCCCAGGGTCAGGGGCCTGAGCAGGTTGGCCGGAGCCTGTACCTGAATCACCGCCAGGTCGAGGGCCGGAGCAGTGCCCAGCACCTTGGCGCTATAGCTCTTGGGGCTGTCCTTAAACCGCACCGAAATCTGGCTGGCCCCCTGCACCACGTGGTAGTTGGTGAGAATGTGCCCTTCCTTATCCAGCACAAAGCCCGAGCCGGTGCCCTGCTGCGGCTGGGGTTGCAGGAAGGGCGCAAAGGGCTGGAGGTTGTCGGGCAGGCTGGCCGCAGGGTTGCTGCGCACCGAGATGTAGACCACCCCTGGGCTGGCTGTTTGCGCAATCTCTACGGTGTTGCGCTCGTCGGGCAGGAGGCTCTGGAGGGTGCTTTGGGTCGGGCTGGGGGCTGTGCTGGACTGGCCCTGGCTCAACGCGAACCATAAGGCCGACCCCGAAAGCACCGCCACTGCTAGCAGGGTAGATGTTTTTACCGAGGCTTTCATGTTGGTTTCTCCTCTGCCTGCACAGGCAGGCACAGGCCATACGTTAGGCGGGGGAGGTTTAAGTCGGGTAAAAAAGGGGTGCCCAGCGCACCCCTCAATGCGGAGATGAATTAATCCTGCTCAGATGATGAGGCGGATTCTGATGCGGGGCCAGCGCAGCTCGAGGGTGGGCGTGTTCGGGCTGGCGATATCGTCCTCAATCCCAACCCCTCGCGTACCTTCGTCGTTGGCGCTGACCTGGGCCGGCAGGGTGGCGATCACTTGGTTGGGGTCGCCCAGCTTGGTGAGCTGCACCGCGTAGCCGCCATCCGGATTGCGCACCAGGCGCAGGTTCAGGAAGGGGTCGGTGTTGGGCGGGCACCAGACATTGCCCGGGCCGCAGTCGGTGGTGGGGCCGGGGGAGGGCCAGGGTTTCTTGCGCAGGTAGAGGAAGCCCAGGTTTTCTCCCACCAGCTCTTCAATCGGCCCGCTCCCTTGCAGCTTGGGGTTGTTGTAGAGAACCGCCACTGCCACCACGTCCTCCCGCTGGAGCCAGACCGGGGGCCAGGAAGGCGGGAAGGGCTTGGGACGGCCACAGCAAATCTCCCTGAACCTGGCCTCGTAGGTCTCGGCGTCCAGGGTGCGGTTCAGGGGGCGGCCCGGCAGGGTGTCGGGGGGCAGGCTGCTCACGATGTGCATCCGGGCCGGGTTGGAGGCGTCCTTGCCAATGATGATGATTATGTCAATCTCTTTCTCAATCGGATTGATGGAAAACTGGACAATAATCTTCTCCCTGTCAACGCCCTCGAGGTTCCCCTGCGCCTCCACCTGAGCGGGCACCCGCACCGAAGGGGTCCCAGGGGCGCCGAACCACTCCAGCTCATAGCCGCCTTGAGGGGCCTGCCGCAGGAAGGCCATGCGGGCCTGCGGGTAGCAGCGGGATGGGGGGGTGCATTCTGGCGAAGGCCGCTTGATGGTGATGAAGAGGGGCTTGTCCACCGGGGGAAGCGGCCAGGGGAAGGGAGGCCGCCAGGGTCCGCCGATGAGCACGGTGTCTTCGCTGTCCCTGACCACCGTCAGGGGTCTTGGCGAGGCGGCCTGAGGGCTCAGGCTCTGGGGCATCAGGTCGCCAAAGGTTCCCAGGGCCTCGTCCAGCAGGGGCTGGCCAGCGTCGTAGAGGGCCGCGTCGTTTTGGCTGAGCGGCTCGAGGCCACCCTGGGCAGGGTTGCTGCAACCGGCCAGCATCCCCAAAACGAGCAGCACCAGCGCCTGGAACAGAGTTCGCTTCATCTTGTCCTCCTGGAGTCTTTTGGCTCCGGAGGCAACCCTAGCAAAGCCGCCCTGAAACCCGGCTGAACGGGGTCTGAACGGCTAGTGTGGGACTGAAAAAACCCCCTGGCGCGCCAGGGGGCCCTTGCGCTCTTTTTGTTCAAGGAGCCTGGCTCAGATCGAGCCTTCCCGCCCCCACCGCCTGAGGGGGGTAGGGCAGGGGTTGGGCGTGCTGCTGTAGAGCTTGCTGGAGCTGGGCCGGGGTCAGGGCGGGCTGAGCCGAAAGCCACAGGGCCATGGCCCCCGCCACGATGGGCGTGGCAAACGAGGTTCCCGTGCACACCCCAAGGGCTCCTCCGGGTTGGGTGCAGTTCAGGTTCGTGCCCGGGGCGGCCAGGTCAACGTAAGCCCCCCGGGTGCTGTAGGGGGCA
>NZ_JANXCG010000014.1 GCF_025060375.1 Meiothermus sp.
GTACTGGGCCCGAAGGGGCCTGGGAGAGTAGGGCGGTGCAGAGGTTTTCCCTTTCGCGGGAGTAGCTCAGTTGGTAGAGCACAACCTTGCCAAGGTTGGGGTCGCGGGTTCAAGTCCCGTCTCCCGCTCCAGCAAAACCCCAGGAAAAGGTCTCATCTCTGCTTCAGCCGGTGAATGAACCGTCAACAAGCAGGGTTACCCTGTGATTTTCCGCGAAGGCCTTTTCGGCTTGGCGTCCACTGGTTTTTCCTGCCTGTAGGCCTCTATTGGTGAGCTGTGGCGAGCAGCCAGCTTCGTGGGCGGCCATGTCGCCATAAGGGACAACCGGCTATAAACCACAACAGCTGCAACAACGTGAGTGCAGCAAGCGCTCCGAGCTCTTTTCAAACGCCGCCCCGTAGGAACGGGGTTTTTGTTTAGAATCCTGAGGATGCCCTGGATACGCGCTACCTACCGCATTCGCTCGACCCCTGAGCAGATCGAGGCCCGGGCTCTGGCGCTGGCCGTTGAGCAAAGCCTCGAGACCCCTCCCAGTGCGGTACCTGAGGCTTGGATCCTGGAGGAGGTGCTGGCCAGCGTGGAGGCCATCTGGGAGGAGAGCCGAGGGAACTACCGGGTGGTCCTTCGGATGAATGCGGAAAACAGCGGCTTTGAGGTGGCCGGGCTGCTCAACGCGCTATTTGGCAACTGCTCCTTACAGGAAGATGTGGAGCTTCTGGAAGCAGAACTCCCCCCGGAGCTAATTGAGGTTTTCCCGGGCCCCCGCCTGGGCATTCTCGGGCTGCGCCGCCTCACCGGGGTCTACGGCCGCCCCCTCACCTGCACCGCCCTCAAACCCCAGGGCCTCTCCCCTAACCAGCTCGCCGCGCTGGCCCACACCTTTGCCCTGGGTGGGATTGACATCGTCAAGGACGACCACAACCTAGGCCAGCAGCGCTATGCCCCCTTTGCTGCACGGGTGCCCCTAATCCAGCGGGCCATCCAAAGGGCCAACGCCGAGACCGGGAGGAATACCCTGTATGCCCCTATGCTGCTGGGGGGGCCTAAGGGATTGGCCCAGTCCCTTCGGATTGTCCGCGAAGAGGGCGTCCAGGTGGTGATGGTAGCCCCAATGGTTCTGGGGCTCCCAGCCTTCTATGAGCTTGCGCAGGAACTGGACGTGGCCCTGTTGGCCCATCCGGCTTTTGCCGGCACCCGCATGGCCCCTCCTCTTCTGCTGGGCCGGTTTTTCCGACTGTTGGGGGCCGATGCCTGCATCTTCCCCCACTACGGGGGCCGCTTCGCCTACAGCGAGGCCACCTGCGCCCAAATCGCCCAAAACCTCACCCAGCCCTGGGGTGTCCTCCAACCCACCCTGCCGGTTCCCGCTGGGGGCATGCGGGTGGAGCGCACTGAGGAAATCGTGAGGTTTTACGGTCCAGACTGCATGCTGCTCATTGGCGGCGACCTCCTGAGCACAGGGGACGTCCTGGAGCGGACCCGGGCGTTTGTCCGCAAAGTGGCCTGTTGCGGCGTAGAATAACCGGGCGATGAGGGCTCGAGCCAAGACCAAGCGGGCAGCCCAAGGATACACCTGGGAGGATGTGGAGGTGCTGGCCTACAAGGCCGAGGGAACGGCCGCTTTCCGGGGGGTCACCCGGCAGGTGCTCTTCCGGGATCCCCAACTAGCCGCAGAGTGGCGCTATTTTGAGGTAGAACCTGGCGGGCACACCACCCTGGAGCGCCACCAGCACGTCCACGCCGTGATGGTCATCCGGGGCCGGGGGGCTTGCTTGGTGGGTGAGGAAGTGCACCCCATTGGGCTTTTTGACCTAATCACAGTACCCCCCTTTACCTGGCATCAGTTCCGCGCGGCTGAAGACGAGCCACTGGGCTTTTTGTGCTTGGTCAACGCCCAGCGCGACCGGCCCAAACTGCCCAGCCCAGAAGAGCTGGACGAGCTGCGGAAGAACCCTCAGGTAGCCGATTTCATCCGTGTCTGAGCCCAAGCCTATCAGGGCGAACGCCCCAGCCACCAGTACAGGAGCACCCCTACCCCCAACCAAAGCCACCAGCGCCGGGTCCAGCCCCCCAGCCAAGGCCGCCTTTCAGGCAGGCCCACCGATCCGGGAACCGGCGGACGGGGCGGGCGGGTTGGAGGCTGCATCTGCAGGCGCTGCCCACGCTTGAGGTGGTAGACCGCCTTGTCGAACTGCCCCTTCTTCCGGTAAGCCGCCCCTAGGTTGTGGTGGGCCAGCGGGTAGTCGGGATGCTGCTTGAGCACCTCCTGGTAGAGGGCGATGGCCCTATCTGTCTCGCCGGCCTCAAGAGCCAGGTTGGCCAGGTTGGTCTTGGCCCGAAAGTGGCCGGGGTCCCGCTGGAGGGCCTCCTCAAAAGCCCGATGGGCCTCCTCCCGCCGCCCGGTCCGAACCCAAATGAGCCCCAGGGTGGTCCAGGCCTCGGCGCCCAGGTGGGGGTCTTCCGTGTAGGGGCGGATGCGCGCCTCTTGCTCGGCCTCAAACGCCTCGAGGGCCTCCTCCACCCGGGCTGGGTCAAGGTAGGCTCCGAGGAGGTCAGCCTCCTGGCGCAAAACCCTCCGGGCCTCCCTATACTCCTTGAGCCGAAGCCAGTCGCGCAGCTCTAAGAGGGCTGCAAGCCCGTCTGCATCCCCCTCCTCCCCCAACAACAAGCGCCTACGGGCCTCATCGTAGTGGC
Source organism: Meiothermus sp. (assembly GCF_025060375.1). Lineage (GTDB taxonomy): Bacteria > Deinococcota > Deinococci > Deinococcales > Thermaceae > Meiothermus. The sequence continues at coordinate 2,695 of NZ_JANXCG010000014.1, forward strand.
CTGAGCGGATCAGCTCCCCCAAACCCTCCATCCCCCCAAGCCTAACCCACAGACCACCGGGCGAAAAGGGTGGGTGAGATGCCGGCACCACGGCAGGCCCGACTCGAGCCCCTATAAAGGGGCCCTGGCGGAGACGGAAAGTGGCGCAGACGCGTCTTGGCCAGCGACCCCAAACGCATTCCAAAGAACAGCACAGAGCGGTGCCTGAAGAACAGGGGCAGCCCCATGCCGCTTCAGCCCTGTTCAGCCTAACCTCAGAAAAAAAGCCTAGACTCTGCTCGTGAAGAGGACGTGGCTGTGCCTGTTCTGGGCAGGCCTGTGGTTGGGCCCGGCCCTCGCCCAACGGCCGGTGGAGATCACCTTCTGGCACACCCTGGACCCCCCGGGACGGGAAGCCTTGGAGAGGATCGTAGCCGAGTTCAACAGCCGGCAACGCGACTACTGGGTCGCAACGCAGTACGTGGGCGATCTGCGGGAAGGGGCGCTCAAGCTGACCTCGGCCCTAAGGGCAGGCAACGCTCCGCAGCTCTACTACGGCGAGGTCTCCTTCGTGGGGCGGGCCGTCCAGGAAAACCTGGCCCTCCCCCTGGACGAGCACCTGGGGGCCTTACCAGGCGACTTCTACCCCGGGCTGCTGGAGACCGGCCGCTTCCGCGGGCGTACCTACGCCCTGCCCGTGGAGCTGCACCTGCCGGTGCTCTTCTACAACGCCGACCAGTTTGCCTCCCGCCGCCTTGCCCCTCCCCAGAGTTGGGAGGCCTTGGCCAACGCAGCCCAACAGCTCACCACCCGCTCGGCCAAAGGGCTTGTTGTGGTGAGCGACGTCTACAGCTTCAACGCGGTGGTGATGGGCCGGGGCGGGCAGCTGGTGCGCGAGGGACGGCCCAACTTCACCGACCCCAAGGTGGTGGAAAGCCTGGAGTACCTGCAGAGCCTGGTGCGAGGGGGTAGCGCGGTAAGCCGCAACATCGCTGAAGCCCCTTTTGCCATGGTGGACTTTGTGCGCACCAAAGTCTTCATGGGCATCGCCCCCATCACCCTCTGGCCTGTCCTGGAAAAACGCACCCCCATCCCCTTTCGCCTGGGCGTGGCCCCCATACCCCGCACGCCAGACGGCCGGCTTCCCCTGGCCGGCGGTAACCTAATGGTGCTGCGCGGGGCCAGCGAGGCCCAGACCAAGGGCGCAGTGGCCCTTTGGCGCTACTGGATGGAGCCCAGCGTCCTGGCGGAGTGGGTCAAGGCCACCTACTGCCTACCCCTGCGCCGATCAGCTCAGCCCCTGCTCGAGGCCTTCTACCGCGAAGACCCCCGCCGCCGGGTGGTCTTGAGCGGGCTCGAGCAGGCCCAGACCTGGGCCCAAGACCCCGAAGTAACCCTCTGGTACGGGTTTTTGGAGGAGGCCCTGGAGCGGGTCCTGAAGAGCAACGCTAGCCCCCGCCAGGCCCTGGAGGAGGCCCAGCGCAAGGCCCTAGCGGTAGAACGACGCTAGGCCCGCGGTACCTGCGGGCGGTCCAGGCAGCCACTCCCCAGGTCAGAAGGATGCTCAGGAACACCCAGCCCAGCTCCTCTGGTCCCAAAGGCGCTAGCCCCAGCAACAACCGGCCCTGAGGAAGGGCAAAAACCAAGCCCACCAGGGTTACCCCAGCCCCAACGCTCAGGTTGAGCCAGGGGTTGGGGGCGGGCAGAAGGCGAAGGCTGCGGGCAGGGTAGGCGAAGACGAGCTGGGCCAGCGACTCGTAAAGGAAAAGCGCGCTCCGTGTCACCTCGAGGCTGGCCCCCCGAAGGGGGAGCAAAACCAACAACACCACACCCAGCAGGGCCTTGAACAGCCCCGTAAGCAAGATGAACCCAAGCGAAGGGGCGTCCAGCAAAGGCTCCCTCGGGTCGCGGGGCTTCTGGTGCATCACCCCCGGATTGCGGTCCACCCCTAAAGCCAAGGCTGGCGGACCATCGGCGAGGATGTTGATCCACAAAAGCTGCGCCGCCGTGAGGGGTAGGAAAAAGGCTCCCCCGGGCTCACGCAGCTCCAAAAGCAGGGCCACCACCAAACCCAACACCACCAGGAGCACCAAAGCGACGTTGGTGGAGAAGAGAAAGCGAATGAACTTCTGGATATTCTCGTAGATGTTGCGCCCCTCTTCAATGGCCGCCACGATGGTGGCAAAGTTGTCGTCCAGCAAGACCAGGTCGGCCACCTCCCGGCTCACCTCGGAGCCCCGCTGCCCCATCGCTACCCCCACATCGGCCCGCTTTAGGGCCGGGGCGTCGTTGACCCCATCGCCGGTCATCGCCACGATCTCCCCCCGCGCTTTGAGCAGCTCCACCAGGCGCAGCTTGTGCTCCGGGCGCACCCGAGCAAATACGCTGACCTCCTCCAAGGCCTGCTCCAGAGCCTTGGGAGTGAGCGCCTCAAGGTCTTCCCCGGTAAGCACCCGGTCGCCTGGAATCCCCACCTGGCGCGCAACGGCCAAGGCGGTGGCCGGGTGGTCGCCGGTGACCATGAGCACCCGGATGCCCGCTGCCTGGGCTGCCCGGATAGCCGCGGGAACCTCTGGCCGGGGCGGGTCCCAAAACAGGACCAACCCCGCAAAGTTCAGCCCCTCCTCCCTCTCCCCCTCCCCCCAGGCCAGCCCCAGCACCCGGTACCCCTCGGCGGCGTAGGCCAAGGCCTTCTCCTGCCAGGAGCGAAGCTCCGCTGGGCCGAGCCGGCAACGCGCCAGCACCTCCTCCGGAGCCCCTTTGAGGTAGCTCACCGGGCGTCCGCCCTCCAGAACACTCACCCGCATAAACCGATACCGGCTGTCAAAGGGCCGCTCCGAAAGGCGGGGCAGGCTAGCCCGGAGCGCATCGGGGTCAACCCCCTGAGCGCGCGCGTACCCTAAAAGCGCCAGCTCCAGCGGGTCGCCGGCCTGGTGCTCGGCGTCGTTGGCCAGAGCGCAGACGCGGCAGGCAATGGCCAGATCAGGGGCGTCTATGGCCCGCACCTCCATCCGGTTCTCGGTCAGGGTACCCGTCTTGTCCGTGGCGATGACCGTGACCGAACCCAGGGCCTCCACCGCCGAAAGCCTGCGCACCACCGCCTTGCGGGAGGCCATTCGCTCCACCCCCAAGGAGAGGGTCATGGTGATTACGGCTGGAAGCCCCTCTGGCACAGCAGCCACCGCTAAGGCAACCGCAAAGAGCAGGACCTCGTCCAGCCGGTGCCAGCCCTCGAGGACCACCCCACCCAGAGCAACCAGGAAGGCCACCCCCAGCACCACCCGAGCAACCTGGTGGCCGAAGCGGCGCAAGCGCCGCTCCAAAGGGGTGGGCTCGGCTTCTACCTCGCCCAGCATCACTGCCAAGCGGCCCAAGGCACTCTCCTTCCCCGTGCGCTCTACCCGAGCGTAGGCCTTACCCCGCACCAGCAGGCTTCCGGCGTAAAGCTCGTCCCCAGGCCACTTCTCCACCGGAAGGCTTTCCCCGGTGAGCACCGCCTCGTCCACCGCCGGGTTTCCCTCCAAAACCACCGCGTCCGCAGGCACCCGCTCGCCCGCCTCGAGCCGCACCACATCCCCTGGCACCAGAAAATCAGCGTATATCTGCTGCCAACGTCCATCCCGCCTTACCCAGACCATGGGGGCGGCAAGCTGCTTGAGCCTGCGGAGCGCTGACTCAGACCTACCCTCCTGCCAAACCCCAAGCCCCGCATTGAGCAGGAGAATGAGGCCAATGGCCACCGACTCAATCGGCACATCCCGGCGACCCTCGAGCCCCCAGATGACCAGGTCCACCAGCAGGGCGAAGAGTAGAATGTAGATAAGCGGGCTTCTGAACTGCCGCACCAGCCGGCCAAGCAGGCCCTCCGGGGGCTTCTCGGGCAGCCGGTTGGGACCATACTCACGCAGAAGGCGCTCTGCCTCCGCATGGCTGAGGCCGGAAAGCCGGGTGTCCATGGTTCAAAGCTTAGCCCCCAGACCCAGGGCAAATGCCCTGAAGCCGCAGCGGCTCCCGGCCAAGGGTGGTCAGCCGGGCCCCAACCAGGGTAAGCGGGCCTCTCCCGCAGGGGCTAGCGCTGGGAGAAGCGCAAAACCAAGAGCATCCCCAGGCTCTGGAGGAGGGGAAACGACATCAGCGTAAGGGCCCCTGGCCACAGGGCGAAAAGCCCCACCGGCACCACGGTCGCAACCACCCCAACCCACATCAGCTCTGTCCGGCCCCGCTCCCGCAGAAGCCTGTATAGCACGAAGTTGTTGAGCAGGGAAAACAAGATCAGCAAAATCCAGGCCAGCACAAAGGTACTCATCCCCCTATTCTACGCTAGCCCCAAACCCAGGGCCCCTCAGCCTATCACAGATAGATTGCGATCTTTTGATATTGACATGCGCAAGCCTTTGCTGCTACCCTGGCGGACGGCCCTGAGAAAGCGGGCCAAAAATCGCAAAAGTACCTTTAGTGGTTTCTTGGGCACCTGGAGCGGATGAACGATGTTTGAAACCCTTTCCCAGCGCCTCCGCGCGGCGGTAGACCGGCTGCGCGGCCGCGGCCGGATCAGCGAGGAGGACCTCAGGTCCACCCTGCGCGAAATTCGCGTGGCCCTGCTGGAGGCCGACGTGAACTTTGAGGTGGCCAAGGGCTTCGTACAGCGGGTGCAGGAAAAGGCCCTGGGGAAGGCGGTACTGGAAAGCCTAACCCCTGCTGAGCAAATCCTGACCGTGGTCTACGAAGAGCTGGTGGAGATGCTGGGGGGCAAGGCCAGGCAACCGGTGCTCAAAAGCGAGGGCAACCTGTGGTTCATGGTGGGCCTGCAGGGCTCAGGGAAAACCACCACCAGCGGCAAGCTGGCCCTGTTTTACAAATCCAAGGGGCGGCGCCCTCTCCTGGTGGCGGCGGATACCCAACGCCCCGCAGCCCGCGAGCAACTGCGCATCCTGGGCGAGAAGATCGGCGTACCGGTGCTGGAGGTGGCCGATGGTGAGCCTCCCGAGACCACCCGGGCCCGGCTCCAACAGCACCTTACCTTTGACTACCGCGACCTGGTCATCGTGGATACCGCCGGGCGGCTGCAGATAGACGAGGCCCTGATGGACGAGCTGTTCCGGCTCAAGGCGGTGCTGGGGCCCTCAGAGACCCTCCTGGTGGTGGACGCCATGACCGGTCAGGAGGCCCTCAGCGTTGCCCGGGCCTTCGAGGATCGGATCGGGGTTACGGGCCTGGTGCTCACCAAGCTAGACGGGGACGCGCGAGGAGGGGCGGCGCTCTCGGCCCGCTATGTGACCCAAAAGCCCATCTACTTCGCAGGGGTCTCGGAGAAGCTCGAGGGTCTGGAGCCCTTCCACCCCGACCGGCTAGCCCAGCGCATCCTGGGCCTAGGGGACATCCAAACCCTTTTGGAGCGGGTCAAGCAGGCCGAGCTTGAAGCACCCCAGAAAGACCCTAAGGACATCACCCTTGAAGACCTCATCGTCCAAATGCGCCAGATGCGCAGAATGGGGAGCTTCAGCGAAATTCTGGGAATGATCCCAGGCCTCTCGCGGATGCTGCCCCCAGGCTTCACGGTGGACGAAAAGCAGCTGCGTCGGATGGAGGCTATCGTGCTCTCCATGACCCCCAAGGAGAGGCGTGATCCCCGGATTTTGAACGCCTCGAGGCGTCGGCGCATCGCCGCCGGTTCGGGCACCAGTGTCCAGGAGGTCAACCGCCTCATCAAAACCTTCGAGGACACCAAACAGCTTCTCAAAACCCTGGCCAAACAGCGAGGCCGAGGGCTTTTTAGGAGATAAGGAGGAAGAACCATGACCAAGATTCGTCTGGCTCGTTTTGGCTCTAGGGGCAACCCGCACTACCGCATCGTGGTGATGGACAGCCGCACCAAGCGCGATGGCGGCTACATCGAGCGTTTGGGCTACTATGACCCCCGCAAAACCACCAAGGACTGGCTCAAGATTGACCTGGAGCGGGTCAACTACTGGCTCTCGGTAGGCGCTCAACCCACCGACACGGTCAAGCGGCTCATCAAGCTAGCCAGCAACCAGTAGCCAGGGCCAGGGGCCGAGGGCAGCAGGGCTTTCGGCTTTTCCCCTCTGGCTTTAGCATTTTTCCTATGAAAGACCTGGTGGAGTACCTGGTCAAGGCCGTGGTAGACCACCCCGGCTCGGTACGGGTGGACGAGCGGCGGGGAAAGGAGGGCTGGGTCTACTACATCGAGACCCACCCTCAGGACAAAGGGCGCGTCATCGGGCGGCAGGGTCGGGTTATCGAGGCCATCCGCGTTGTGGTGCGCTCCTTTGCCAAGGGACGGGTGAACGTAGAGGTGCGCTAGGAGGCCCTGCAGAAGGAGGTATGGAAACCCCTAGGCGGGTGGAAATCGGCCGGCTGGGTAAGACCTACGGCCTGGAGGGAGCCCTTAAGTTCCGAGGCGAGCCGGTGGTCCTCGAGCTGCGGAGGGTTTACCTGGAAGGGTTGGGCTACCGGGCTATCCGGGAGGCCCGAACGCTCAACCGGGAAATCGTCCTCTACCTGGCCGGTGTGGGGAGCCTCGAGGCCGCCCAGGCTCTGGTGGGCCTCCGGGTCTACGCCGATGTCAGCGAACTGCCCAAGCTGGAAGAGGGCACCTACTACTACTTCGAGCTGGTGGGCCAGCCGGTCTACGTGGACGGGCAGCCCTTCGGCGAGGTAGTGGACATCCAAGAAGGCCCCCAGGACCTGCTGGTGATACGGGCCAGGGGCCGCTCGCTGAGGGCACAGCACAAAACCTACCTGGTCCCCCTGCAGGCTCCTTACGTCCGCCTTGAACCCGAGGGCATCCATATAGAGGCCATCCCGGGTCTTCTTGAATGAAGTACACCATCCTGACCCTTTTCCCAGAACTCATAAGGCCCTGGACGCAGGAGTCCATCCTGAAGAAGGCCATCCAGAAAGGCCTCATTGGGGTAGACATCCGGGACATCCGAGACTACGCCCAAAACAAGCACAAAACCGTGGACGACACCCCCTACGGCGGTGGGGCAGGAATGGTGATGCGGGTAGACGTGGTGGTGCGGGCTATTGAGGACGCAGGACCTGCCGACGAGGTCATCCTCCTCACCCCTGCTGGAGTCCCCTTTCAGCAGCGCCTGGCCGAGGAGCTAGCCCAAAAGGAGCACCTGGTGCTGGTCTGCGGCCGCTACGAGGGTATCGACGCACGGGTGGAGCAGTTCGTGACCCAGGAGGTCTCCATCGGCGACTACGTGCTGATGGGTGGCGAGCTGGGAGCGCTGGTCATCTTGGAGGCCACCGCCCGGCTCGTTCCTGGGGTCATCAAGGAGGAGGAAAGCCATCGGCAGGACTCCTTCTCCAGCGGCCTCCTGGACTACCCCCACTATACCCGGCCGCCGGAGTTCCGCGGGCTCAGGGTACCCGAGGTCCTGGTCTCTGGGCACCACGGAAAAATCGCCGAGTGGCGGAGAAGGCAGGCGCTCTGGCGCACCCTCAAGCGGCGCCCTGACCTTCTGCAAAGGGCCGAGCTTTCCGAGGAGGAAAAGGCCTGGCTGGAAGCCCAAGCCCTTTCCTAGGGCAGCCCCACCGGTTTAGCATGGGTCCTATGCGCCTGCAGCAGTTCCTGGCCCGTGCGGGGGTTGCCAGCCGCCGTAAGGCCGAGGCGCTTATCCGGGCCGGGCGGATCACGGTCAACGACGAGGTGGCCGAGCTAGGCCGGGTAGTGCAACCCGGCGACGTGGTGCGGCTGGACGGGGAGCGGGTAACCCCTCCCCAAAGAACCGTGGTCATCGCCCTGCATAAGCCCAGGGGCTACACCACCACCCACGAGGACCCCCACGCTGAAAAGCGGGTCTACGACCTGGTGCCCCCGCACCCCGGACTGCATGCCGTAGGACGGCTGGACAAGGAGACCGAGGGGCTGCTGCTTCTCACCAACGATGGGGAGCTCACCCAGCTTCTCACCCACCCCCGCAACGGGGTGCCCAAGCTCTACCGGGCCTGGTGCAAAAACGGGCGGCTCAGCCCGGAGGCCTGCCGCAGGCTCGAGCAGGGGGTGCTGCTGGAGGACGGCCCGGCCAAGGCCATTCGGGCCATCCCGGCCCGGGGCGGGGTCAAGTTGGTGCTCGCCGAGGGCCGCAAGCGCGAGGTGCGGCGGATGTTGCGTCAGGTGGGCTACCCGGTGGAGCGGCTGGTGCGGCTGGCAGTGGGGCCCATCGGGCTGGGCCGGCTCGAGGCCGGCAAGTGGCGCTACCTGAGCCCGGCCGAAATCCAGCTCCTGCGCCAAAGCGCTCATATGCGCGCGGAGCTTAGCGTAGAATCAGTGCGTGAGCGTGTTCCGAAGCGGAGCGGGAAAGGTGCAAATCAGCCAAGAGCAGATCGCCGCGCGCATCCAGGCGCTGGGCCAGGAGATAAAGCGGGACTATGAGGGCCAGGAGCCCCACCTGGTCTGCGTGCTCAACGGAGCCTTTATCTTCATGGCCGACCTGGTGCGGGCCATAGACCTGCCCCTTACCCTAGACTTCCTGGCGGTCTCCTCCTACGGCAACGCTGAGAGAACCAGCGGCGAGGTGGAGCTCATCAAAGACCTGCGGCTGCCCATCGCAGGCCGTCAGGTCATCATCGTGGAGGACATCGTAGACACCGGCATTACCCTCAACTACCTGCTGCGGCTGCTGGAAGCCCGACAGCCCGCCTCCTTGAGGGTAGCCGCGTTGCTCTCCAAACCCAGCCGCCGCCAGATTGAGGTGCCCATCCACTACCTGGGCTTTGAGATTGAGGACGCCTTCGTCTACGGGTACGGCCTGGACCGGGCCCAGCGGGACCGGAACCTTCCCTTCATCACCTCCCAAGCCTGAACCTAAAATGAAAAGCTACCGCTACCTTGACCTCATTACCGCTGCGTTCGTGGTGGTCCTCATCGTCTCCAACATCGCCTCAACCAAGGTGGTGCAGGTAGGCCCCTTCACCTTTGACGGGGGCACCCTGCTCTTCCCGCTGGCCTACATCTTCGGCGACCTACTCACCGAGGTCTACGGGTATGGAAGGAGCCGCCGGGTCATCTGGACTGGCTTTTTCCTGCTCCTCCTCTCCACCCTGACCCTGGGCCTGGTCAGCGCCCTGCCGGCTCCCCCCGACGAGTTCAGCCAAAGCTCGGCAGCCTCCTTCAACGCCCTTTTGGGCCTGGTGCCCCGCATTGCCCTAGCCAGCCTGCTGGCCTACTGGGTGGGCGAGTTCGCCAACAGCTACGTCCTGGCCCGGCTCAAGGTGGCCACCCAGGGTCGCTGGCTGGCCTTGCGCACCATCAGCTCAACCCTGGTCGGACAGGGGCTGGACACCGCCATATTTCTACTGGTGGCCTTCTACGGGGTCTGGGACAATGCGCTTCTTTGGACGGTGTTCGTCTCCAACTACATCTTCAAAGTGGGCCTGGAGGTCCTCTTCACCCCCATCACCTATGCGGTGGTGGGCTTCCTCAAGCGGTCCGAAAACGAGGACTACTACGACCGCAACACCCGTTTCAACCCCTTCTCCTTGGGCTAGAAGCGGCGAATTTTCATGCTCTGCACCTGACCGCTCTCAGCGTTGATGCGAAAAACCTTGTACTCACGGGTGCGGGCCGCATCGCCCAGACTCAGGTATGCGGTGGGCTCTCGCACCACGAAGGACAGCGTCACCTCCCAAAACTGCCCATCGGCGCTGAGTTCAACCTCTTCGAGCCGCAGCTCTGGAAGCTGCTTGTCCCCATAGAGGCTTTGGATGTAGTCCATCGCAATCCGGACCGCTTCCCTGACCTCGAGCATACCCCAGTTTATCGCGGCGGAGGCCTCCGGAAATCTGATAGTCTGTTGCCCGTGCCGCAGAAAATCATCCTCGACTGCGACCCTGGGCACGACGACGCCATCGCCCTGATGCTGGCCCTGGCCAGCCCGGAGCTGGAGGTGCTGGGGATTACCACCGTCTACGGCAACGTGCCGCTGGAACGCACCACCCACAATGCCCTGGTGGTGCTCGAGGTGCTGGGAAAGCGGGTGCCCGTATACCCCGGGGCCGAGCGGCCCTTGGTGCGCGATCGCATCAGCGCAGAAGAGGTCCACGGCACATCGGGATTGGCGGGCCCTCTCCTGCCCACCCCCAGCCAGCGACCCGAGGCCCTGCACGCCGCGCTGTTCATCGTTGAACAGGTAGAGCAGCACCCCGGCGAGGTCACCCTGGTGCCGGTGGGTCCCCTGACCAACCTGGCCCTGGCCCTTCGGCTCAAACCCCAGATTGCGCCCAAGATTCGCCAGATCGTGCTGATGGGCGGCTCAGTCGACCTGGGCAACTGGACGCCGAGCGCCGAGTTCAACATTCTGGCTGACCCCCATGCAGCCCGCATTGTCTTTGAGTCGGGGGTTCCACTGACCATGATGGGGCTCAACCTGACCCACCAGGCCATAGCCCACCCCCACTGGGTGGCCCGCTTCCAGGGGCTAGGCAACCGAGCAGGCGCTTTTGCCGCCGATCTGCTGGCCTTCTTCCGCGAGCACCATCAAAAGCGCTACGGCTGGGATGGAGCCCCTATCCACGACGCCTGCACCGTAGCCTACTTGGTGCGTCCCGGGCTCTTCCAGACCAAGCGGCTGCACGTGGCGGTGGAGACCAACGAGGGGCTCTCTTTTGGTCGGACGGTCTGCGATTACTGGGGGGTAACCGGGAAGACCCCCAACTGCCAGGTGGGACTACGGATCGACCCTGAGGGCTTTTTTGAGCTGCTGCTGGAGCGCATTGGGAGCTATCCGTAAACACCCCTCATCCGCCCGACGTACCATTAACCCCCGATGCGGGGCTGGGGAATACTTTGGACCCTTCTGGTCTCGGTGGCCTGGGCCTATCCCCAGGTCGTGTACGTTCCCCTGGACGACCGCCCCCCCAACTGGTCGCCCTGCCGCTGGGAGCTGGTGCGCTGCCCCCCAAGGGCGCTCTACCGAGGCCGCGAGGGTGCCCGGCTGGGGGAGCTGTGGGGCTGGTTGGTAGGCCAGCCGGGGCACGCCCTGGTGGTCAGCCTGGATGCGCTGGTCTACGGCGGGCTGGTGCAAAGCCGCACCGCCACCTTGAACCTGGAAGAGGCCCAGCGCCGGCTGGGGGTGCTCCGTTACTGGCAGCAAACCTGGGGGCCGGTGCTGGCCTTTGGGGTAATCCCACGCCATCCCGACGCGACAGACCGCGGGCGCAACCTGGCGCTGCTGGGGACGCTGGAGGGCCAGTTTACCTACGTGGAGGCCCCCTGGGACGACGCCCTACCCGGTTCCCCCGCGGTGGACGAGGCAGGCCGGCTCCCCATTCCCACCCGCCCTGGGGCCGACGAAGCCGGCCAGGTCCTGCTGCTGCGGGCTCTGGCCCCGGGCCTGCGGGTGCGGGTGCTCTACGACCGGCCCCAAGCAGCGCAGGAGGTGGTCCGCTACGATGGCATCCCCCTCCAGGACTCAGTGCAACGGCTCCTGAGTTCGGTGCGGGCGGTGGAGGTGCGGGACCGGCCCGACCTGGTGCTGGTGGTCTACACCGGCGGCGACCCCCGTCAGGGCGTCCTTACGGTCATGCAGGGTCTGCGCCAGGCCCCGGTGGCGGTGGCCGACATTGCCCGGGTTAACCGGGGGGATGCCTCCCTAATTCGTTACCTTTTGGCCCTGGAAATCTACCCCGAGCTGGCCGCCTACGCCGCCTGGGGTACCCCCAGCAACAACCTGGGCGCAGCCCTGGCCCAGGGGGGCTTGTTCGCCGCACCCACCTGCCAGCGCGCCGGAAACCCAGCAGCCTTCTGCGAGGTGCGGCGGGTCCGGGCACTGGCCCAAGCCTATCTGGAGTACCTGTGGGGCGAGGTGGGCCGGCCCTGGGTACGGCGCCACTTCACCGAACCCCTAGGCGAGGAGGCAGCCCAGCAGGCGCTGGAACGGCTTAGAGCGGAAGCCATGCCCCGCTTCGCCCTGGGGCGGCTCGAGCCCACCGGGCTTGAATTCCCCTGGAGGCGCAGCTTTGAGGCGGAGTGGCGCTACCGGTTCCGCCAGGATTAAGCCCCTCCTTACCTAAAGGGAGGCCGCTCTGTGGTACGGTACGTAATGCGTTACGTACTCCGCTGTGATGGGTAACCTAAAGAAGGGGTTTGAGCGTTCTAGGCTTATTCAGGGATGGCCGCATTCTATCGGGGGATGCTTGCGCTGCTGCGGGAGCTGGTAGGGAGCCCCAGCCCCGAACACATGCTGTCAACAGCCTTGGATGGCGCCCTGCGGCTCATTCCCGGGGCTCAGGCCGGCTCTGCTCTGCTGCGCGAGGGGCGCGACTACCGGTTCGTGGCCATACGGGGCCACGCGCTGGAGCTACCCAGCTACCCTTTGAGCCTAGAGGCCGAGCTACGCTGGTACGGCGGGAGCCTGGAAGAAGCCCTGCAAGCCCAGGCCCGCATCACCCGGCCAAGTCCCGAGCTAAGCGGCCTTTCCCCCAAGGACCAGGCCAGCCTGCAGCCCATCGCCTGGTCTCTGAACGTCCCCGTGCCCCTACTCGGGCGGGTAGAGGCCTGGCTGTGCCTGGACCGCTTTCAGAAAACTCCCTTCCCCCCAAAGGCCCTAGCCTACGCCCAGGAGCTGGGGAAAAACCTGGGGGTGGCGCTTTTGGCCCTGAAGGAGCGGCAGAACACCCAGGCCCGGCTCGAGCGGGAGGAACGCCTGGCTCACGCCCTGAGCAGGCTGTCCGCCTTTCGCAGGGCCGAGGAGCTCTGGGCGGCCCTACCCCAGCTCATCGGGGAGCTTCTGGGGGTAGAACGGACCACCGTGCTCAGGCGAGAGGGGGAAGCCCTACGGGTAGCCTTTGCCATGGGCTGGGACGCGCCCCTGGGCAGCGAGCTTCCCAAGGGTGCAGGCATCGCCTGGGTCGCCCTGAGCGAGCGACGGGTGCAGATGACCTCCCGGGACGACCCCCGGATCTACATCCGCCCCACCCACCTCCAGGACACCTACGCGGCATACATTCCACTGCACGACGGGCACCAGCAGGACTTCGGGGTGGCGGCGGCCTACGCCCAAAGCCCGTTTGGACCGGAGGAAGTGTCCGTCCTGGAGGCCTTCGGCCGAGGGGCGGGGCAGGCCCTGGCCCGGCTCGAGGCCGAGGCCGCCCAGACCCGGGAGCTGGCCCGGCTGCAGACCCTGGCCCAGGTAAGCCAGCACCTAAGCACAGCCCAAACCAGCGAGGAACTCCTACAGAAGGTGGTTAAGGTAGCCCTGGAGCAGACCCAGGCCTCCACCAGCCTGCTCTGCCTTTACCGGGCCGGGGAAGAGGTGCTGGAGATTGCTGCAGCAGCCGGCTTTGCCACTGAAAAAGCCCAGGGAGCGCGCTTTGAGCGGGGGCGGGGCCTGGCCTGGCGGGTGCTCGAGGCCCAACAGCCCCTCTACCTGAGCGACGCCTCCCAGCATCCAGAGGCGGTGTACCTATCCGGGGTTCGCACCCCCGCAGCCTACCTAGGTGTCCCGCTGAGGGACCCCGAAGGTCGGCTGATGGGGGTGCTCTCGGTGGACACCGCAGGGGTAGGCGGTCGGCTGGAACCCCAGGACCGGTACGTGGTGGAGGCCCTGGCCGAGGTAACCGGGGTCACCTATTCCCGCCTGCAGGCCCTCGAGCAGGCCCACCGGGAGACCGAGCGGTACCGCCGGCTGGTCCAGATGTCGGCCGACCTGGAAACCCTGGACGACCCCACCCAGATGGCCCAGCGGGCCCTGGAGACCCTTATCGAGCTCACCGGGCTTTCCGCTGGGGGGTTCTACCGCCTGGTCCTCGAGCAACCCCAGGAGGGCAAGGGCTTCATGGAACTCCTCCTGGGCTACGAGCGCCCGGGGGACGCCCGCTTACGGCACTTCAGCAGGCTCCCGGTGGTGCTGGGCAAGGGGTTCATGGGGCTGGCCCTGGCCACCAAGGAGGTGCAGCACATTGAGGACTACCAAAGCTGGGAAGGGGCCTGGCCCTCGCTTCAGGCCCACGGCCTGCGCACCCTCCTCACCGCTCCCCTCTTCCTCAGGGGGGCCCCCTACGGCGCTCTTACCCTGGCCAGTTTCGGGCACAAGGCCGTGGTTTCGGAGGAGGACAGCGCCCTTCTAGAGGCGGTAGCCCGACGGCTCGAGCGGGCCTTGGAACGGGTCGCCCACCTGGAGGAAATCGCCCGCACCCGGGAGGACGCCCTGCGGGCTTTGGGCCTGGGCCTGGAGCTGCGCGATTTGGAGACCAAGGGCCACACCGACCGGGTGGTCGCCCTGACCGAGGGGCTGGGAAAGGTCCTGAACTTTCCCGATTTGGAGGGCCTACGCACTGGGGCCTACCTGCACGACCTGGGCAAGCTGGCCATCCCGGACGCCATCCTGCTCAAGCCCGGCCCCCTCACCGAAGCGGAATGGCGCATCATGCGGAGCCACTGCGACATCGGCTTCGGCATGCTGGAGAGCCTGGGCTTTCTCTCCCAGACTGCGCGCAACATCGTTCGCTACCACCACGAGCGCGTGGATGGTTCGGGCTACCCCTTCGGCCTGAAGGGGGAGGAAATTCCCCTGGAAGCCCGTATCTTCGCCGTGGTAGACGTCTACGATGCCCTCTTGCAACCCCGACCCTACAAGCCCGCCTGGAGCCAGGAGGAAGCCCTCAAGGAGCTCAGAAGACAGGCTGGGCAAACCCTGGACGCCCAGGTGGTGGAGGCTTTTCTAGCCCTGGTTGCCCAAGCTGCACCAGCCCCCAACGGTTCTTGACGGGGAGTGCTATACTCTTTCGGTTGACGCGGCCCGGCCGCGCCAGAGGAGGAGCAAGTTGCGAAGACTGGTGACTTCAGAATCGGTAACGGAAGGGCACCCCGACAAGCTGGCCGACCGCATCTCGGATGCCGTTCTGGACGCCATTCTAGCTAAAGACCCGCAGGCCCGGGTGGCCTGCGAAACCCTGGTGACCACAGGGCTGGTGATGGTGGCTGGAGAGATCACCACCGAGGCCTACGTGGACATCCCCCGGCTGGTGCGCCAGACCGTGCTCGAGGTGGGCTACACCCGCGCCAAGTACGGCTTTGACGGCGACACCTGCGCAGTGCTCACCGCCATAGACGAGCAGTCACCGGACATCGCAGGCGGGGTCAACGAGTCTTGGGAGTGGCGGGTGCTGGGCTCCCGGGATGAGCTGGACCGAATTGGTGCGGGCGACCAGGGCCTGATGTTCGGCTACGCCACCGATGAAACCCCCGAGCTGATGCCGCTGCCCATCTCCCTGGCCCACCGCCTCACCCGCCGCCTGGCCGAAGCCCGTAAGACCGGGGAGATTCCCTACCTACGCCCCGACGGCAAGGCCCAGGTCACGGTGGTCTACGAAGGCTCCAAGCCCCTGTATGTGGGCACCGCCCTCATCTCCGCCCAACACTCCGAGGAGGTGGAGGCCGACCAGATCGCCCATGACATCCGCACCAAGGTAATCGAGAAGGCCATTCCTGAGCAGTACCTGAGCAAGGAGACCCTCTACCTGATCAACCCTTCAGGCAAGTTTGTCATCGGGGGCCCCCACGGGGACACCGGACTCACCGGGCGTAAGATCATCGTGGACACCTACGGTGGAGCGGTGCCCCACGGCGGAGGGGCCTTCAGCGGGAAGGATCCGACCAAGGTGGACCGCTCCGCCGCGTACTACGCCCGCTACATCGCTAAGAACATCGTGGCCGCAGGTCTGGCCAAGCGGGCCCTGGTCGAGCTGGCCTACGCCATCGGCAAAGCCCGCCCAGTCGGGATGCGGGTGGAAACCTTCGGGACCGGCACCATCCCCGACGAGAAGCTCACCGAGCTGGCCCAGAAGGTCTTTGATGCTCGTCCAAAAGCCATCATCGAGCAGCTCAACCTCCTGCGGCCCATCTACACCCCCACCTCGGCCTACGGCCACTTCGGCCGGGAGGGCTTCCCCTGGGAGAGGACCGACCGCGTGGAGGAGCTGCGCAAACAGCTCGCCTAAGCCGCCACCCGAGGCCCCGGCCTCGGGTGGTCCCCCTATGGCCTTGGGCTGGGGCCAAACTGGTTGAAAAGCACGAAGCCCAGAAGCCCAAACCAAAGCAGAAGCAGGATCACACTGCCCCAGCGCTGCCAGAAAGAGGCCGGCGGGGAGGGCTCGGAAACCCGGGTGGTGAGCACCTCTAGGTCGGTCCCGCTCTGCAGCCGCACCGGCTGACCCTGGCTGGTCTCCAGGGGCAGGGCATAGGGCCTGGAGCGCACCGGCACCTGGCTGCCGATGGTGACCACCACCGCGCTGATGTTGTCGGCCCCCCCCCAGTCGTTGGCCAGCTTGACGAGCTTGGCCACCGCGGGCTCAGGAGGGTTGGTGAGAATCATCTCAGAGAGCACCCGATCCTCCAGCACCCCGCTCAGGCCATCGGAGCAGAGCAAGAAGACATCGCCGGGACGCACCTTTAGGCCCACCAGATCCACCCGCGCAGCGGGGAAGGAGCCCAAGGCGTTGGTGATGACGTTGCGCCAGCGGTGGCTTCGAGCCTCCTCCTCGGTCAGGAGGCCCTGGCGCACCCGATCCGCCACCCAGGAGTGGTCTTGGGTGAGCTGGGTGAACTCCCCATCGCGCAGAAGGTAGGCCCGGGAATCACCCACATGGGCGATGAGGGCGTAGGGCAGGTCAAGCCACAGGGTGGTGCAGGTGGTGCCCATACCGCGCGACTCGGGCTTCTGGCCAGCCAGGTAGATGGCCTCGTTGGCGGCCTCGTAGGCCTCCAGAAGGGTCTGGGGGGAGGGCTCGCTCTGGCGGAGCATCTCCAGCACCCGGTCCACTGCCATCTGCGAGGCCACCTCGCCGGTACGGTGCCCTCCCATGCCGTCGGCTACGATGAAGATACCCCCATAGGGGGTCACCATCTGGGCCACCGCGTCCTCGTTGAGGGCCCGCTTGCGGCCGGGGTCGGTCAAAGCCGCTGCATAAACCATAGGTAGGCTTTCCGAGCCCGGCATACTAGGCGCATTATAGGCCACGGTGGAGGAGGGGAAGGCCAAAAATTACACCGCCGAGCGTTAATTCAGTACGAGCGCTGCAGTACCCCCAGGCCCTGGCCCTCCAAAAAGCCCACCAACCAGGCCACCGCCGCCCTCACTCCGGGCGTGGCCAGGGGCGCGCCAAAACGGGAGAGGCCCACATACAGCCCGTGGGTGCTGGCGCGGGCCTCCAGAAGGACATCCTGCACCAGGTCTTCCTCCTCAACATGGGTCAGAAAATAGTAGCCACCAGGAAAGGCCGCAACCTCGAGCAGGACCGCTGTCCCGCCTTCAAACCGCACCACGGTTTTCTCAAAGGTTCCTAGCTCGGGCAGTTTGCCGGACATCAGGGCGTGGGGCATGGGGCACCTCGGTAGGGGTGGCCAGGGCGCAGGGTCCTCGGCCCGCTTGCGGAAAACCGCATGGTAGAAGCTTCGGCCCGCTTCCTTCCACTTGAGGGCGTATTTGGTGGTAAGAAGGCAAGGGGGTGGGGGTGGTGTGTCCACCTCAAAAAGCCCGCTGGCCGCAGCTTCAGCCTGGGCGTAGCGCCAGTAGCCCTCGTGGTCGGTGATGAGCCATAGCTCGCCGCCTTCTGCCAGCCGGGTGGAGAGCCTCCGGAAAAAACCCCGCCGCAGCAAGCGGTTCCCCTCGTGTTTGGTCTTGGGCCAGGGGTCGGGAAAGTTCACATACACCCGCCCCAGGCTGCGCGGGGCCACCAGGTTGCGCAGGGCAAAGGCAGCCTGGCCGTGGTAGACCCAGACGTTGGCAATGCCCTCCCGCCGAAAACGCCTAAGGGCCCTCGCCACCGAGGCGGCCGACACCTCAACCCCCAGTATGCGCCACGTCGGGTGGAGGCGGGCCAGCTCCGCGGTAAAGCGGCCATCGCCGAAGCCCACCTCGAGGACTTCCGGGGCAGGCTGCAGGGGAAACTCAACGTCGCCCAGCCGGATTAGCACAAAGGGCCATTATAGGGGCTGTGGGCGGCTGCGCCTACCCCCGGGGCGGTGGTAGACTTTAGCTGTATGGCAGATGAAGGCCTTGAGCGAGCCTTCGCCAAGGTGCGGGCGCTTTTGGAAGGCGACTTTGAACACCCTGGCCTGACCCTCTACGACCTGCAGAACCTGGTGGGCTACAGCAACCGCACCAAAACCGACGGCCCCCTCTCCTACACCCTGCCGCCCGAACCGGCCCTAAGCGGCGTGGCGGCGGTGCGGCTGTACTACTACCCCAAAGACCCCGAGGTCACCCTCATCGTGGAAATCGAGGACAAGGCCCGCAAGCGCCACCTGCGCCACTTCAAGTGGAACGGCATCTCCTGGACCGCACCCCACGGGCTCAAGTCCGACCTGACCGCCACCCGGGAGGTTCTCCCCGCCATCGAGGAGGTGGGGGGCGACTTCTTCCTGGGCTACGCCCCTGAGGAGGCCAAGGAGCTGGCCGAGGCCATCCGGCGGGGTGAGGCAGCCGGGGCCAAGTACATGCTTTGCACCCGCGACAACACCCGCATCTTCTACGCCCCCACCAGCTCCCCGCCCACCATCCCCTGCCCACGTTGCGGCAACGGCAACATGATCTTCAAAACCCTGACCTTTGCCAACCCCGAGGACCGCATTGAGGCCCTGTTGCGGGAGCAGCGAGCCCTGCGCACCGCACTGGAAGACCTGCTCCTGTACCTCAAGCGCAAGCTGGGACCCTGAATGCCCCCAAAGGGCCGGCCCGCTTTTGCCATTTGGCAAAAGTTTTTTATACGCTGTAAAAAACATACTTCCTTACGATTCTCCTCCTCCGGCTGCGGTAAGGTAAGGCCGATGCCAAAGGGCAACCCACGCTGGGGTCGCTGGCCCAAAGGAGCCATGGTATGGTAGAGGACCGCGAACTGATCGCCGCTCGAGGGGGTCTTTCCGCCGAGGAACAGCTGAGGCTCGAGGACCTGGAGAACCAGGAGTGGCAGGAAAGCCTGGAGTACGTTCTGCGCTCGGCAGGGCGTGACCGGGTAGCCCAGCTCATGGAGATGCTGGAAAACTACGCCTACCGGATGGGGGTGGTCATCCACGACAAGGTCAACACCCCCTACGTCAACACCATCTCCAAGGAGCACGAGCCGCCTTACCCCGGCGACCTCGAGCTCGAGGAACGCATCGCCAATATCCTGCGCTGGAATACCATCGCCATCGTTCAGCAGGCCAACAAGAAGGCCGACGGCATCGGGGGGCACATCTCCACCTACGCCAGCATTGCTGAGCTGATGGAGATGGGTTTCAACCACTTCTTCCGCGGCCACGACTCCCCCGATCGCGACCTGGTCTTCTACCAGGGGCACATGGCGCCGGGGGTGTACGCCCGCAGCTACCTGGAAGGCCGCCTGAGCGAGGAAGACCTGGCCAAGTTCCGCCGCGAGCTCCTGGGCGGGCCGGGCCGGGGCCTGTCCAGCTACCCCCACCCCTGGCTGATGCCCGACTACTGGGAGTTCCCCACCGTCAGCATGGGCCTAGGCCCCTTGCAAGCCATCTACCAGGCCCGCTTTTTGCGCTACCTGGAAGACCGCGGCCTCAAACCCAAGACCAACGCCAAGGTCTGGGCCTTCCTGGGCGACGGCGAGCAGGACGAACCCGAGACCACCGGGGCTCTGCGGGTCGCGGCCAACGAGGAGCTCGACAACCTGGTTTTCGTGATCAACGCCAACCTGCAGCGCCTGGATGGGCCGGTGCGGGGCAACTCCAAGATTATCCAGGAGCTGGAAGCCCTCTACCGGGGGGCCGGCTGGAACGTGATTAAGGTGGTCTGGGGCAGCGCCTGGGATGAACTTTTTGCCAGGGACACCGAGGGCGTGCTGTTGGAACGCATGGAGCAGCTCGTAGACGGCGAGAGCCAGCGCTACGCGGCCTACGGCGGAAAGGAGCTGCGGGAGAAGTTCTTCAATACCCCGGCGCTCAAAAGGCTCATTGAAGGGATGAGCGACGAGGATCTGGACCGCCTGACCCTATCGCGCGGCGGCCACGACAACCGCAAAATCTACGCTGCTTTCAAGGCCGCTGCCGAGCATCGGGGCTCGCCCACGGTCATCATTGCCCGCACGGTGAAAGGCTACTGCTTGGGGCCCACCGCCCAGGCCAAGAACGTGGCCCACCAGGTCAAGAAGCTCACCCTGGAGGACCTGCGCGAGGCCCGCGACCACCTGGGCATCCCCATCCCCGACGAAGAGCTGGAAAAAACCCCCTTCTACCATCCCGGGCCCGACTCGCCCGAGGTGCGCTACATGCTCGAGCGTCGCAAGGCCCTAGGCGGGCTGATCCCCGAGCGGCGGGTGCGGGAGTACCGCATCCAGACCCCCGACCTGGCCTTCTTTGAAGAGTTCTTGGCCGGCTCCGGGGGACGGGAGGTCTCCACCACCATGGCTTTTGTGCGCATGCTGACCAAGCTGGTGCGCCATCCTACGGTGGGAAAGTACATCGTACCCATCGTACCCGACGAGGCCCGCACCTTCGGCATGGAGGGGGTGATCTCCTCCGTGGGCATCTACTCCCCAAAGGGCCAGCTCTACACCCCCGTAGATGCCGGAACGGTGACCGTCTACCGCGAATCCGAGACGGGCCAACTGCTGCAGGAAGGCATCAACGAGGCCGGGGCCATGTGCAGCTTCATCGCCGCTGGCACCGCTTACGCCCACCACGGCATCCCCACCATCCCCTTCTACATCTTCTACTCCATGTTCGGCCTGCAGCGCACAGGCGACCTGGTCTGGGCTGCCGCCGATCAGCGCACCAAGGGTTTCCTCATGGGGGCCACCGCCGGGCGCACCACCCTAAACGGCGAAGGCCTGCAGCACGAGGACGGCCATTCCCACGTGCTGGCCCTGCCGGTGCCCAACCTGTGGGCCTACGACCCCGCCTTCGCCTACGAACTTGCAGTGATCCTGCAGGACGGCATGAAGCGCATGTACCAGGACGGGGAGGACATCTTCTACTACATCACCCTAATGAACGAGAACTACCCCCAGCCCCCCATGCCTGAACCGCAAGAAGAAACCCGGCAGGGCATCCTGAAGGGGATGTACCTGTTCAGGAGGAGCGGGCTCAAAAAACCCAAGGCCCGGGTACAGCTCCTGGGAAGCGGCACCATCCTCAACGAGGCCATCAAGGCTGCCGACATCCTCGCGGAATACGGCGTCGCTGCGGATATCTGGAGCGTCACCAGCTACAAGGCCCTCTACTACGAGGCCATGGAGACCGCCCGCTACAACCGCCTCCACCCGGGCGAAAAGCCGAGGAAGAGCTACGTGGCCAACTGTTTGAACCCCACCGAAGGCCCCATTGTGGCCGCCTCGGATTACATGAAGGCCCTACCCGACCTGCTCTCGGGCTACCTAAACCGCCCCATCCACAGCCTAGGTACGGACGGATTCGGGCGCTCCGAGACCCGGGAAGCCCTGCGCGACTTTTTTGAGGTGGACGCCCGGCACATCGCCGCCACCGCCCTCTCGGCACTGCAAGCTGAAGGCAGGCTCAGTCTGAACACTCTGCAAGCAGCCTTCAAAAAGCTGGAAATTGACCCTGACCGGGAGGCTCCCCACAAACGCTAGCCCCCAGGAAACAAGGAGCGCCTCATGACCGAACTGAAGCTACCCGAACTGGGCGACAACGTGGCCTCCGCCGTGGTGGTGGGGGTTTTGATTAAGGAAGGCGACAGGGTAACCGAAGGACAACCGGTGCTGGAGCTGGAAACCGACAAGGCCGTAATGGAAGCCCCTGCTCTAGCAAGCGGAACCGTCTTCAAGGTTCTGGTCAAGCCTGGCGACGAGGTGAAAAGCGGCCAGGTTATAGCCGTGCTGGGGGAGGAGGGCAAAGCCCCAGAGGCTAAAACCCCGGCTCAGGAAAAGCTGAGCGAAGCCCCAAGGGCCCAGGAGGACAGGTCAGCTCCCCTACCCGCCCCGCCTCCTAGCCCCCCACAGGCCCGCCCAACCCCGGGGGAGCGCCGCCTGATTCCAGCCGCCCCCAGCGTCCGGCGGCTGGCGCGGGAGATGGGGATTGACCTGAGGGCGGTGGTGGGAAGCGGTCCGGCCTACCGCATCTCCGAAAGCGACCTGCGCCGCCTTGCCGGAGGACCAGCGCCCACCACCCCCACCCCCCAGCCTCTTCCCTCCTCTGCCCTTCCAGACTTCAGCAAGTTCGGGCCGGTGCGGCGCGAAGCCATGTCGGGGGTGCGCCGGGCCACCGTGCGCAGCATGGCCCAGGCCTGGAGCCTGGTTCCCATGGTCACCCACTTTGACAGGGCCGACATCACCGAGATGGAAGCCTGGCGAAAAAAGCTGGCTCCCAGGGCCGAGAAGCGGGGGGCCAAGCTGACCATGACCGCCATCTTGCTCAAGGCGGTGGCCGCAGCCCTGAAAAGCTTCCCCAAGTTCAACGCCTCCGTTGACCCGGAGAAAAACGAGGTTATCTACAAGGACTACATCCACCTGGGGGTGGCGGTGGACACCCCAGCAGGTCTGCTGGTCCCGGTTATCCGAGACGCGGACAAGAAAGGGGTCTTCACCCTGGCCCTCGAGCTGGGCGAGGTGGCCGCCAAAGCGCGGGAACGCAAGCTAACCCCTGAGGAGATGCAAGGGGCCACCTTCTCCATTTCCAATCTGGGCGGCATTGGTGGAACGGGCTTCACCCCCATCGTCAACTGGCCGGAAGTAGCCATCCTGGGAGTCTCCCGCAGCAGCATAGAGCCGGTCTGGAACCCCGAAAAAGGGGTTTTTGAGCCACGGCACATCATGCCCTTTTCCCTCTCTTACGACCATCGCCTCATTGACGGAGCAGACGCAGCGCGCTTCTGCCGGTTTATAGCGGAGCTGCTCGAGGAACCCGTGCTGCTGGGGTTTGAGGGCTAGCTTCGCCAAACCAAAACCGCCTGAGCAAGCTCAGGCGGTTTTTCTGGTCGAGGCGAGAGGATTTGAACCTCCGACCACTCCCACCCCAAAGGAGTGCGCTACCAGGCTGCGCTACGCCTCGGCTCTCCAGCGCCCACACCGGCGCAAAGCCAAGTTTAGCTACCTGCGGCCAAAACGTCAACCTACACCAGCCCTCTGCCCCCGGGGATTGACAGGCCCTTTCTGGCTCTGCTAGCCTATGGGACGCTTGGGCGCGTAGCTCAGTTGGATAGAGCGACTGACTACGGATCAGTAGGTCGTGGGTTCGAATCCTGCCGCGCCCGCCAAGTGTGCCAGGGCCCTAGGCCCTGGCCTCACCTTCTTGGGCCCTCGTAGGGATGGTCCAGGCTATACTTAGGCGTTATGGCGCTCATGGCTCCGAAAATCCCCCTTCTCTCCCTAGCCCCTGAGGAGCTTCCCGGGGAGGGCTTTCGCAAGCGGCAGATAGCGGATTGGCTGTACCGGAAGGGGGCTCGAGCCTGGGAGGCCATGACCAGCCTACCCAAAACCCTGCGGGCCGAGCTGGCCGAGCAGTACCGCATCGCAGAATTCTCTTCGGTGGAAGCCTACCCCAGCCAGGACGGCTCGGTCAAATATCTCTACACCCTGTTGGACGGCCAAAAAACCGAAGCGGTCTACATGCCCTACCCCAACCGCAAGACCCTCTGCATCTCCAGCATGGTGGGCTGCCCTGCAGGCTGCACCTTCTGCGCCACGGGGCGGATGGGCTTCGGACGAAACCTGAGCGTGGCCGAGATTTTGGACCAGGTTCTGTACGCTGCACACCATCAGGGCCATTCACCTCGCGAGGTGCGCAATATCGTGCTAATGGGAATGGGCGAGCCCCTTTTGAACACCGAGAACGTCCTTGCGGCTATTCGGCGAATGCTACACCCGCAGGGGCTGGCGATGAGCCCGAGGCGTATCACCCTCTCCACGGTAGGCATTCCCAGGGGCATCTATAGGCTGGCCGACTCTGGGCTTGGGATTCGGCTGGCTCTCTCCCTCCACGCCCCCGATGACGAGACCCGCCAGCAAATCATTCCGACCGCCCATCGCTACCGCATCGCCGAGATTATGGAGGCTGTGCGGTACTACTACGCAAAAACCCGCCGCAGGGTTACCCTTGAATACACCCTGCTCAGGGGTCTAAACGACCACGAGTGGCAGGCCAAGGCTCTGGCCCAGCAATTTCAGGGGATCAGCGTCCACATCAACCTCATCCCCTGGAATCCCTGGCCTGGGGCTCCCCACCAGGGCACCCCCAGGGCCGGCATCCTGCGCTTTAAGGCGGTGCTGGAGGCCCACGGACTTCCCACCTCGGTGCGGCTCAGCCGGGGAAGGGACGTGGGGGCAGCTTGCGGTCAGCTGGCCTTGCAACAGCCGGTCTGAGGGGGCCAATACAATGGTCGGCATGAAGCGAAGCGCGATTCTGTTAGGGACCAGCCTGCTGGGTCTACTGGCCCTGGGGGCTTACCTGCTTCTAGGACAGGGCCAAGGGACGGCAGACCTTTGCACCAACCCCCCCGCCGCGGCTACCGGCCTAACCAATGAGGCCATCCTCAGCCTGCGCATAGAAGACCTCAAGGAAGGCCAAGGACCCCAGGCCATCACCTCCAACACCGTGCGGGTCCAGTATATTGGCCGCTTAGTGGACGGGAAGGAGTTTGATTCCTCCTGCAGGCCAGGCCGCGGTCCATTTGAGTTCACCCTTGGCGCAGGCCAGGTAATTCCCGGCTGGGATTCGGGCATCGTAGGAATGCGGGTGGGAGGTCAGCGCCGTCTGATCATCCCCGCCCATCTAGCCTACGGCGAGCGCAGCCCCAGCCCCGAGATACCCCCAGGTGCAGCGTTGGTGTTTGATGTAGAGCTTCTGGAGATCAAGTAGGCCCAAACCCAGGCCCGACGCGGCCCTTATACTGGGTCTGGAATGCGGTTCGTGGTGCTGAGCGGACAGAGCGGGGCCGGGCTGACCTCAGCCCGGATGGCACTGGAGGACTTGGGCTACTTTTCGGTGGACAACCTGCCGCCCCAGCTCTGGGGTGAGCTACTCAAAACCGTGGAGGCCCGAGGCATCCATCGGGTGGTCACCGTCTTGGACATACGGGCTCGAGGCTTCCTGCTTGGGGTAGAAGGCACCCTCCAGGAGCTCAAACCCTTCATCGTCTATCTCGAGGCCCGATCAGACGTGCTCCTCAGGCGCTACAACCTCTCCCGCCGGCTGCACCCTTTGGGGATGGGCAACCTGTTGCGGGAAATTGAGGAAGAACGCCGGGCCCTGCTGCCCCTGCGCGACCGGGCCGACCTGGTGCTGGACACCTCTGAGCGGACCCCCCGTCAGCTCAAGGAGGCCCTCGAGGCGGCCCTGGGGGAGGAGGAGGGCTTTCTACTGCGGATGCTCTCCTTCGGCTTTAAGTGGGGCCCCCCTCAGGACGCTGACCTGGTGCTCGACGTTCGTTCTTTGCCCAACCCCCACTACGACCCGGTGCTCAAATCACGCCCCGGAACCGATCCTGAGGTGGCCGCCTACGTCTTCTCCGACAAGCGGAACGAGACCTTCTACCGCACCCTCCTCACCACCATCGGCCTCTCGGCAGAAGGGGCCCGGCAGGGGGGGCGGGCCGCCTACACCGTGGCGGTGGGCTGTACCGGCGGCCAGCACCGCAGTGTGGCGGTAGCAGAGCGGCTGGCCCAGGAACTCTCCGGGCGCTTCCGGGTAGAGCTGGAACACCGCGACCTAGAAAAGGCCCTGGCGGGCTGAGCGAGGGGGCATGACCAGGCAAAAGAGCAAAAGCCCCAGGCCAAATCCCTTGGTCCGAGGACTCTCCCTAGACCCAGCCGACGACCGCTTCCTCAGCACATTGCGCTGGCTTCTTCCGGGGATGCGGGTCAAGCGCTACGCCTTGGTGGCGGTGCTGGGGGTGCTGGCGATGTTCCTTGGGGTGGTGCACCTGTCCTGGCACACCCCGCTTATCCCCTGGTTCCTGCAGGTTATGCGGTGGACCGGCTACCTTGGGGTTCCCCTATGGCTTTCGGGGGGGCTCTGGCTTCTGCTGGGCCTGTTGCTCTTCGTCTTGGGGCTGCGCTGGATGAACCGGAGCATGCTCTCAGCCATCACCGACCCCAGCTCCGTCTCCAAGCAGGTGTACATCCGGCGGAGGCTCGAGGCCGGCCCACGCATCGTGGCCTTGGGTGGAGGAACCGGACTTTCCCGGGTGCTCCGGGGGCTCAAAACCGAGACCGCCAACCTCACCGCCATTGTGGCGGTTACCGATGACGGGGGCTCCACCGGGCGCCTGCGGGTCTCCTTCGGGGTCCCGGCGGTGGGCGACCTGGTAGACTGCCTGGCCGCCCTCTCCGATGCCGAGGGTCTGCCTGAGTTGATGCAGTACCGCTTCCAACGGGGGGATGGGCTTCAAGGCCATACCTTTGGAAACCTGATGCTGGTCTCCCTCTCCGAACTTCTTCAAGACTTCGCCCAGGCCATCCGGGAAGCCAACCAGGTTTTGCGCCTGCGGGGGGCGGTCTGGCCCGCCACCTACGAGGCCGCCCGGCTTTGGGCGGAGCGGAGCGACGGCAGCCGGGTCCAGGGTGAAAGCGCCCTGCGGGAGCAACCGGGCCGCATTCTCAAGGTGGGGCTGGCCCCTGCCGACGTCGCGGCGATGCCAGAGGCCGTGCAGGCGATTGAGCGGGCCGAGATGATCGTGCTGGGGCCTGGCAGCCTTTACTCCAGCGTGATCCCAAGCTTTCTACCCAAAGGCATCCAGATGGCCATACAGCGCTCGTCGGCCCGCCTGGTCTACATCGTCAACATCATGAGCGAGCGAGGGGAAACCGAGGGCATGGACGCCTATGACCACTTCCGGGCCGTTGAGCAACACCTGGGCCGCAAGCCCAGCGTGGTCCTGGTCCACAACGCTCGCATCCCCGAGGCGCTGCTTCGACGCTACCAGGCCAGCGGGCAACAGCCGGTGCGCTTCAACCCCCAGCGCTTTGAGGGGTTGGGGGTGCGGGTCATCGCGGAGGACTTTCTTGAACCCGGGTTTGCTCAGCACGACCCTGAGCGGCTGGTCAGGGTTTTAATGTCACTGCGATGATACCCGTCGTTTTTTCTGACCCCTTGGGCGACGACCACGGCCTAGGGTACGCCTACCCTACCGCACCCCTATTCGCTGAGGCTGGCTTTGCCGACTTAAGGGGGTTTGAGGCCCTAAAGAGGGGGGAGAAGCTGGTCCTGCGGGTACGCCTCCAACGCTACCCCAATCCCCTGGGCGCACCCAACGGCTTCTCCCTGGCCACCGTGGCCATCTACCTCCACACGGGGCCCGGTGGCGCAGAGGAACTGCCTGGCGCAGGTTTCAAGACCCCTGAGGGCCAGGGGTGGAGCCACGCCTATCTGCTCACCGGTTGGCTGGCCGAGGAGCGGCGACCAGACGGAAGCCGGAAACCGGTAGGCCTGAGCCGCCAGGGGGATTGGCTCGAGCTAACCCCCAGCCTGCCGCCCGGCGACTACGGCTACTACGTGGCCGTGGGCCTCTATGACCCCTTCACTCCCTGGCACTTCCGCCCGGTGCAGCCCGGTGGAGGCCCCTGGGCGCTGAGCGGCCCCAGCGGGGCCCCTAGGGCGGTGGACGTGCTTCACCCCCAGCAGGCCCAAGCCTACCAGAGCGGGGTCCTACCCCCTATACGGGCTACCCAAAGCCACACCCCCTGGGCCCTTCTCAGCGCTGGGCTGGGCCTGCTCTTTATTCTCCTGGCCTTCCGTTTTCCCCGTCCTTAGCGTGCCCCGATGATGTAGCTTTCCAGCTCAGCAATCATCAGCTCCTGCTGGGTTATGATGGCCTTGACCACATCGCCTATCGAAACAACCCCCACCAACTTTTCATTCTCCAGCACCGGCAGGTGGCGCACCCGGTGAGCTGTCATGAGGTTCATGCAGTAGGCCACGGTAGCCTCAGGGCCAACCGTCACCAGCTCGGTGGTCATGACCTCCTCCACCCGGGTGTCCTTGGAGATCCGGCCCATCAGAACAATCTTACGGGCGTAGTCGCGCTCCGAAAAAACCCCCACCAAACGCTCTCTCTGCACCACCATCAGGGCCCCCACATCATGGGCGGCCATCCGCTCTAGAGCCTCGAAGACCGTCGCCTCCGGCGCGATGGTATACACCGAGCCCCCTTTGGCCTGAAGCAACTGCCGTACCGTACTGGTCATAACACCTCCCGCATCCCAAAAAACCAAGCACACCGGCCCGCCAACTGCCCGACTATAAGTGTTGCTGATTATTTTACTCGCCCAGGCTTATAAAGCAAGCTTCAAGGCCCGGCATACCATAAAAGCTCCCGTTCCATCGGCCCCTCGTGACCCTCGAGGTGGAAGCTCTCCACTGCCAGGCGCTGGGGGAAGCGGTCCATAAAGTTGAGCACCGAAAGGGCCTGGGTGCGGTGCTGGGCCATGGCCTTTAGCTTGCGCAGGAGCACATCCAGGGGTAGGTGCCGCACATGCGTGGGGGGCAGCCAGCCCTCCTGGTACTCCGGCAGCGGGTTGAGGGGCGCGTAGTAGAACAGGCGGATGCGCTGCCCCGAACGGCGCACCGCCTCCCTCACGAACCGGTGGGTGGCCACGTGGTCGGGATGCCGGTTGGAACCGTTGGGGCCAAAGGTGATCACCGCCCTAGGCCGCAGCACCTCAAAGCGCCAGAGGAGCAGGTCTACGATCTCCGGGTGGTCGGCTACCCCTTCAGAGCTGGCGAAGCCTACCCCCCGCGCCTCCCCTGCCCTTGCCCCGTTGGGCTGGCCGTTGGGAAACCCGTAGAGCTCGAGGTGCCCTAAACGCAAAACCTCCGCTGCCCGCCTGAGCTCCTGCGCACGAACCTCGCCCAGCTCCTCAGGGGCACAAAGGCCCAGGGTGCGCCCGGCCTCCCCCCGGGTCAGGGTGATGAGGCCTGTCTCCAGCCCCCACTCGGCGTACTGAATCAACGTGCCGCCTGCGCCGAAAACCTCGTCGTCTGGATGCGGCACCACCACCAACAGGTCCATGCCCCTATGATGGCCCGGCGGGAATGGCGCCGCAACCCGAGCTACTCCAGAGGCCTGTAGGTAAAGTAGTCGAAGTCGGCAGGTAGGCGGGCCCCACTCAGGTCCTGTGCGCACAGTCCAATAAAGGTACCGGTAAAGCCCAAGCCCCTACAGTGCTCGTCAGAAAGCTTGTAGGTGGGGTAGCGCAGGGGTATGGGTTGCCAGTCTCGCCCGCTGGCCGAGTAGAAAAAGCTGAAGCTTTCCCGCTCAAAGCGCACCTTAAGGTAGACCCGGCTCCAGCCCTCAACGGGTAGCTCCTGGCCTAAAGGCTCGTCGTAGCGGCCGTTTTCACAGGCCAGGATGTTGAGGGTCTTACCCAGGCGCTCGTCGCGGCTTAGGCGCAGGTAGACCCAGTTACCGGTGTCGTAGTAGCAGACCAAGCCGGCCATCTGCTGAAAGTGTTGGGGTTCGAACTCGAGGGCCGTTTCGGCTTCGGCGTAAAAGTGCTCCAGGCGGCGGGCCACCAGGCTCTGGCGATGGCGCGAGCTGAGGGACTCCCGTCCGTAAAGCCGTAGATAGCCTGGCCGCTCACTGAGGGAGAGCCAGGAAGGGTCGGGGGGATGGCGCAAAGTCTGGAACTGGAGGCCCAAAGCAGGCCCGTCGAAGTCATCTCGCTCGGGCTCGGCGGGCCAGGGGTGGGGGGGCAGGGCAGGGGCCTCGACCTCGAGAGCGGGGGCATTGCCCCCATGAGCCAGCCGAGGCCAGCCATCCGATGTCCAGACCAGCTTTTGCAACGCGGTCTCGCGGCCCAAGGGGCAGTGCCGTTGGGGAGC
>NZ_JANXCG010000061.1 GCF_025060375.1 Meiothermus sp.
GACTCGGACATCATAGACGGCGTCCTCTGGGCCGCGGGCTTCAGCGTGCCCGGGGCCCCAGCCAACCCCAACCCCGCCCAGGTGATCAACATGAGCCTGGGCGGCTCGCCCAGCTGCTCCCTGTCCCCGGCACTCCAGGAGGCCTTCGAGCGGGTGCGGGGCCGGGGGGTGGTGGTGGTCGCTGCGGCAGGGAACGAAGCCCTGCCCACCCACGAGTTCGCCCCGGCGAGCTGCAGCGGGGTGATCGCGGTGGGGGCCACCGAGCGCAGGGGCTACCGGGCCTTCTACTCCAACTACGGCCCCCGCACCGACCTGATGGCCCCTGGGGGGGACACCACCGAGGACCGGGACGGCGACGGAAACCCCGACGGGGTGCTCTCGACCATTGTGGCCAATCGGCGCGACCTCATCTACGGGTTCGAGATGGGCACCTCGATGGCCGCGCCCCACGTAGCCGGGGTGGTGGCCCTCCTGAGGAGCCTCAGGCCGGGCCTCACCCCGGCGGAGGCCCTCTCCGTCCTGCAGGACACCGCCCGGCCCCTGGACGGCACGGCCTGCACCGGGCGGCCCTCGGCCGCGCTGGAGCAGGGGCCCGACCTGCCCCCCCTCGCCCCACGGGACTGCGGGGCCGGCCTGATCGACGCCGAGGCGGCGCTGCGCCGGCTACAGGGGGGGTACCAGGGCTTCCAGCTCCGGGCTCTTCCTGCCGAAGCCCCGCTCGTGCGGGGCGGGCGCAGGAGCTTCCAGGTGTTCATCGAGCGCTTCGGCGGCTTCGCGGGGCCGGTCAGCCTGGAGCTCCTGGACCTGCCTCGAGGGGTCCAGGGCCGCCTCACCGGGGAGGGCGACCGGCGCACGCTGGAGCTGTCCGTGAGCGATGCAACCCCTACAGGCAGCTTCACCCTGCGCCTGCGCGCCGCGGGCGAGGAACTCCCCCTGCCCCTCCAGGTGGTGGAGGGGCCGCGGACGGCCACCCTGGAGGGGACCCTGGTCTACGCCTGCTACCTGACCGGGCGGGAGGAGGAGCCCTGCGACGGGCTGGCGGAGGAGGGTGGGAAGAGCCGCGCCCTCATCCTGCGCCAGGCTGCTAGGAGCGCCCCGTTCCGCTTCGAGCAGGTGGCCCAGGGAGAGTACGTGGTCCTCGCCTGGAAGGACCTCAACGCCAACGGCCGGGTCGACCCCCTCGACTACCTTGGGGTCTACCCCGAGCTGGTCCGGCCCGGCAACCTGCGGGTGGACTTCGGCATCGGCCCGCAGTACCGGATCACCGAGCGGCAGAAGGCCGCGCTGGAGCGGGCCCGCCGCTAGCCTAGCTGGTCCAGCCGCGCGATGAGGGCCTGGGCGAAGTCCTGCAGCCTCAGCTCCACCTGGGCCTTCACCGCCGCCTCCACTGTCTCCCTGGGCGGCAGCGCCCCCTGCTCGAAGGCCTCGGCCAGGCCGCTGTAGTAGCGGGTGGGCAGGTGCTTGCCCAGGATCAGGGCCAGCATCCGCACCGCCTTGGCTGCCCGGCCCCGGGCGTCGAGCTCATCCCATCCGGCCTCCACATGGCGCTGCTGGCGCTCCTCCTCCCGCCGCAGCGCCTCGTTGCGGCGGCTCCGGGCCGCTTCGGCCCTCCGCCGCATCTCGGAGACGAACCCCTCGGGGTCGGCGTACTTGTCCTCCTCGTCGCGGATCACGTCCACCAGGAAGCCGGCCCGGTTGCGGGGAGCGTAGCCCGACTGGAGGATGGCCTCAAAGCGCCGGAGCCGCTCCCGCAGGCGCTCCAGGCCGTACAGGGCGAGGAGGCTCTGCGCCACCGGCCGGGCCACCCCGCAGGCCCAGAGCCGCTCCAGCACCTCCGCCGCCTCGGGCGTTGGGTGGGCCGGCTGGGCGAAGGTGTAGATGATCTCCTGCCTGTTCCCCCGCCCGCGGTACTCCACCGCCGCCAGGTAGCCCCGCTCGATGAGCTCCCTGTGGGCCCCTTCAAGGGTGCGCCGCACCCGCGTGGGGGTCTGGTCCACGATCTTGCAGGCCTTGGCCCACTCCACGATGTTGGTGCGGAACTGGGTTACCTCTCCCCCATCCGGCGAGACCCGCTGGGCGTCCAGCAGGCGGTAGAGGGCCCGGGTCAGGGGCCGGTCAAGCGAGGTCAGGAAGCCCAGGTCCAGCGGCTTCAGGTACCTGGCCCGGATGGACTGCACGATCTCCCGGGCCAGGCGGATCCTGAGCACGCTGGGCCCCGAGAGGTGTAGCTTATCGTCCTCGCTGGTGTACTCCAGCCGCTCGATGTAGCGGAAGGTCACCGTGGTCCACTTCCGCCCGCTGCGCCAGGCCTCGCTGGCAGTGTAGGTGGCCGTGGTCAGGCGCTCCAGGCTCTCCTTGAGGGCCTGGTAGTAGTGGCCGCTGGTGTCCCAGCCGACGATGGACAGGATGCGGTAGGCGGTGGTCACAATGGTGCCATCCTCAGGACAGCCGGCCTCCTGGTAGAGGTTGATCAGGGCCAGGCTCACGTCGTTGTCCAGCCCATGGGGAACCCCCCCGTGCTCCGCCACCGCCACGCAGGAGAGGCGGGCCCGACGCCCATCCAGGTCGAAGTCCACCGTCCAGCTGGTGAAGTCGGGCGGAATCCGCTCCTGGATGCTGATAAGCCCCAGCCTGGCCACGTTGGCCTCGTCGAAGCGCTCAACCTCGGTGCTTTCGGGCTTTTTCCGCGGCATTACCGGGATTATAACCCCTGTGCCGCGCAGTGGCCCAGGGGCCTGTGGTGGGGGGGCTGGCCCTGCCCCAATGGGGCGGTGGGGTGGTCGGCCATGCGCCGCTTGATGATGACTTTTAAAAGAAATAAAAAAAGAAGAAAGCTTTTTGATGAATTAAAATTCATCATCAAGGGCCCTTCGGGAATTGCGTGCAGGATTTGAATTCTAAGGCCAAATTGGCCAAGTATTCCGACAATTTTGCCCCCAAACTGGCCGAGTATTCCGATATTTGGAGCTGCGAACTAGCCAAGTATTCCGATACTACCCCCCCAAACTAGCCAAGTATTCCGATACCTGACCCCCCTCTACTGGCCAAGTATTCCGATACTTCGGAGCGGCAATTGGCCAAGTATTCCGATAGCTGGCGGGGCGCAATTGGCCAAGTATTCCGATACTTCGGAGCGGCAATTGGCCAAGTATTCCGATACTTTCCCTGGCCGCAAATTTTCCCCTCCAGGACAGGGTTTCTGCCTGATTTGGCCAAGTATTCCGATACTTCCTGCTGGTGGAATTGGCCAAGTATTCCGATACCCCCGCTCCCCTCACACCCTGCCCCCGGTGAGGGCTGCTCCCCCAACCGGCCTCGTGGGGGAGGGGGCCAGGCTGGCCCTGTTGCAACGGCTACAGGGATCAGCCCCAGCACGGCGGGTGCCTGGGCGCTCCTCAACACGCCCTACTGGCAGGGCGGGGGCGGGTCCAGAGCCATGTGGGTTGCCTGGGCCCACGACAGCGGGTCGGCCATCCCCGGCCCCGGCGGGGAGCCCCTGCCGCCGCGTTATATGACCTTGGGTTCGCTCTTTGGGGTGCGGGAGTAGCCCCTCAGGACCGGGGCTTCAGCAGCGGCAACACCTTCTTGAGCTCGGACACCATCTCCTTGCGCACCAGCAGGGTAACCTTCCCCTCCCGCACCACCACCGTGTCCTCCAGCCCGATGGTGACCACCAGCTCGTCCTCGGGGGCGTAGATGATGGACCCCCGGGTGTGCAGCCCTACATGCCGGGCCAGCTCCGTGTTGGCTCCGTTTTTGGGGAAGTGCCGCTCCAGCGCGGTCCAGTCGCCCAGGTCGTCCCAGGGGAAGGAGGCCAGCACCATGTAGGCCCGTTCGCTCTTCTCGCTTACCGCGTAGTCCAGGCTGATCCTCTCCCCCCGGCCCTCCAGCACCCAAGGGGCGTACCGGGTGAACTCCTCCAGCCAGACCGTGCGCTGGGCCAGGTAGATGCCGGTGTTCCAGTAGTGCCGCCCGCTGGCGACGAACTCCTCGGCCAGCTCCTGGTTGGGCTTCTCCCGGAAGCGGGCCACCCGGTACACCCCGGGCCGGACCTCCGGGCCCTTCTCCAGGTAGCCGTAGCCGGTAGCGGGGTAGGCAGCCGGGACCCCAACGGTGAAGAGGCCGGGGAGTTCCTGGGCTGCCCTTAGGGCAAGGCTCGCGTCCCGGGCAAAGGCGGCCTCATCGCCGATGTGGTGGTCGGCGGGGAAGAAGGCCAGCAGGCCCTCGGGTAGCTGCCGCAGGGCAAAGGCCACGGCAAAAGCGGTGTCTTTGGGTTCAGGTTCTAGGAGCAGGTTGCTCTCGGGCAGCCAGGCCAGGTGCTCCCGCACCAGCCCGGCAAACTGGGGCGGCACCACGACAAAGACATTCTCCCGCCCGAAGATGGCACTTAGCCGCTGGCCGGTGGCCTCGATCAGGCTCTGAGGGCCGAAGAGCCGCAGGAAGGGTTTGGGCCGTTCGGGGGTAGAAAGAGGCCAGAAGCGCTCCCCCTTTCCCCCGGCCAGAATCACCGCGATCTGCCTCATACGCCCACCACCCCCCGCGCCTCGCGCAGCAGGGCCTGCACCAGCTCGGGGGAGGTGGCCTCGGCGTAAAGGCGCAGCACCGGTTCCGTGCCGGAGGGGCGGAAGAGCAGCCAGGCCTCGGGGTAGAGCCACTTCACCCCGTCCAGCCGCTCCACCCCCACCGGGCGCAGGCCGGCCAGGGGCCTGGGCTCCTCCAGGGCGGTGAGGTCGAGAGGGGCCTTCAGGGGCAGGTCGAGCCGGTCGTAGGCGTGGGTGAGCCCAGTGAGGGCCTCGATCTGGCGGAACTGCTCCGCGAGCTCGAGCCCCCTCTCGGCCACGCTCTGCAGCAAGAGCAGCCCGGCCAGCAGGCCGTCCCGCTCGGGAAGGTGTTCGGGAAAGCCGATGCCCCCGGACTCCTCTCCGCCAATCAGGACATCTCCCCGCAGGAACTCCACCTTGATCCACTTGAAACCGATGGGGGTGGTCTGCACCTCGAAGCCGAGCCGGGCCCCCAGCCGGTCCAAAATCCAGCTCACGGCGAAGTTCTTGACTACCCGGCCCCGCCGGCCCTGCAGGAAGCGGTGATGGGCCAGAACGGCCAGGGCCTGGTGGGGGTTGAAGTAATGGCCGCCGGCCAGCACCACCCCCACCCGGTCGGCGTCCCCGTCGGTGACCACGGCAAAGCTGGGAGGGGATGCCGGGGCCAGGGCCTCCAGGGTGGCGGCCAGGTTTCTGGGGATGGGCTCGGGGTTCACCCCGTAGAACAGGGGATGGGGCTCAGCCCGCAGCTCCACCAGCCTAAGGGGCAGGCCTACGTGGGCGAAGAAGCGGCGCAGCAGGCCCCCCCCAGCACCCCCCATGGCATCGTGGAAGAGGGTGAAGCCGGGGTGCTCCTGCGCGAGGCGCTCCAGCGCCGGGAGGTTGACCAGCTGGGCCAGGGCCTCCAGGTAGGCCCCCCTGAGCTCGCTCACCCGGTAGGGCCCCTGGGACTCCCGGGCTTCCTCCGGGACCAGGGCCTCGATGCGCCGGGCCTCCTCCGGGGCGATGGGCCCGCCGCTGGGGTCTTTGAACTTGAGCCCCAGGTACTCCGGGGGGTTGTGGCTGGCCGTGACCATGGCCCCTCCGGCAGCCTCCAGCTGCCGCACCGCGAAGGAGAGCAGGGGGGTGGGCACCGGGCCGGGGAGAAGGTGGGCCTCGAGGCCCATCTGCCCCAGGTGGGCGGCCAGGGCCTGGGCGAAGGCCTGCGCCTGGAAGCGGGTGTCGTGCCCCACCACCACCCGCCCGCCCCCGCGTTCCAGCAAATAGCGGCCGTAGGCCTCGGCCAGCCGGTGCAGGTTGGCGAAGGTGAACTCTCTGCCGATTATGCCGCGAAAACCCTCGGTGCCAAGGCGAATTTCACGCTGCATGGACGCATGCCTCCCCCTGTGGGGCCCGGGAGGCATTCTAACAGACCTCAGGCAGGGTGGAGCGGCGCACCACCAGCCGGGGTTCGGGGGGCCTGCTTCCGGCCTAGCATCTCCGCCCCTGGCCCGGGAAGGCCCAGGGCTGCGGAGCAGGGGGCCTCCGCCAGGGCGCCCCTAGGCGATTGGCCGCCCCCCAGCACACCCCCCGCACCACCCGGCTGGCCCGGCGGACCCCGTTCCCATCGCAGACCTGCACCTGCCAGCCTTGGGGGCCACTCCCT
The DNA here is from genome assembly GCF_025060375.1 of Meiothermus sp. Lineage (GTDB taxonomy): Bacteria > Deinococcota > Deinococci > Deinococcales > Thermaceae > Meiothermus. The sequence goes on from NZ_JANXCG010000061.1 coordinate 6,187, forward strand.
TCACCGGCCGGCGGCCGTCCGGGGGATGGCCGCCTCCACCCCGGTGTCCGGCACCGCTACCTGCACCCCCTAGCGCCGGCCCTGGGCCAGCGGAGCCCGCCGCCCAGGCTCCAGAGGCGCCACGGGTCGGCCCTGTAGGCGGGGTCCGGGCCTCTGGTTCCTCCCGGGACCTCCCCGCTGTGCCCCACGGAACGCTTGGGCCAGCGCGGCTCGAGGTCCCCTCCCGGCACCCGCCCCAAAGGGCCCCCAGGCCTGGCTACGAGGACCCGCAAGGGCAGGCCTCCACCCTGGGAGCCGCCGGGAAGGCCCTCTCCCCTGGGCCACCGAGCGGCTGCCGGGTGACCTGCTATCGGTGAGAGGCGCCTCTGTGTAGGGACTGGCCGTAGCTACCCTCCGAGTGCGAGAAGACCATAAGTTTCCGGGCGGTTCGGGCCCCGGAGAGCCTCCTTGGGCAAGGCGGCGCTACGGGCGTGGCCCTTGCGGAACTCGGGCTCCCTGTCCGGGCGCGGAAGGCCTCCTCGCTTTCCCAAAAGGTCATGGCGATGTAGGGACCCTCCGGGCCCTTGCGCCTGAGAACCGGGTTGCGGACGGGTGCGGGCATCCGGTCCACCGGGCAGGCCCGAGTCTGGAAAACCTCCTCGAACCGCTTGGCGTACTGGGGCCCCCTCCGCAGCAGAGGTAGGGCTAGTTATGTTGGCCCACCCCTGGCCGAACTGGAAGTCCTGGAGCTTGTTGTCCGTGTCCTTGCCGGAGAGGATTCGCTTCCAGCCGATCTGGCCCAACCCGGTGCTGGACGTAGGGCCGTTCGCCGGGCCCTGGCCCTCGAACTGGCCGCTGGAAGCGGAGCCCGTTGATGACCACCCGTGCCCCCTCCCCGGCGCAAGGCGGCCGGTCGGGGGCGAGCTCCAGGCGGAGGAGAAGGGGGTTGTGGTCGCTGGAGCGGTAAGGGTCAGGGGCGAAGCGGTCGTCCGGCTTGTTGGCCAGGGTGTAGTCCAGGACCCTGGGCTCCTCGGCGTTGATGGCCCAGGCCAAGGCCCCCCGCACCTGGGCGGAGAGGCTGGGAGTGGCGTAGGCGTGGTCCAGGGCCCCGGAAAGCCCCATGTAGACGTAGGTGTGGTGGCCAGAAAGAAGAGGGACCAGGCCCCGGCCCCTGAGGAGGGCCAGGGGGTCTTCCTCCTCGTAGGCGTTGAAATCCCCAAGCACCACCACGTCCGGGTCCACGGCCTTCAGGGTGTCCACCCAGTCGGCCAGGGCCTGGGCCTGGGCGGTGCG
>NZ_JANXCG010000026.1 GCF_025060375.1 Meiothermus sp.
CCAGGAGCACCCCGCCCCGCTTTTGGTAGGCCTCCCGCAGGGCCCTGGCGTTCTGGTAAAACCAGGCCCGCCGCCTGGGGGTGGTGGCCTCCAGGATCTTGGGGTCAAGGACCACCACCCCCAGGGTTGGGCCTTTTTGCAGGGCCTGCAGAAGGGCTGGGTTGTCGTGCAAGCGCAGGTCGGCGCGGTGCCAAACCAGATTCACGGGGCCATGATGCCCCAAGCCAGCAAGGAGGAGTTGGGGGTGGCCTACAGGCCAGGGGCCTACGCTGCGGGCTGGCCTTCTTGGGGCGGCTTCAACCCCCAAGGCCTGTGGGTGGCCTCCAGGTAAGTGCTGCGGATGACCTCCTGGGCAGCCCGTCGGCCGCTGGCGTAGGCCCCGTGTACCGTGGCCGCCCAGGCGTTGGGAGCGGTGTGCTCTCCGGCGAAGAAGAGCCGGTTGCCCAAAGGCTCGGCCAGCACCCGGCGAGCCTCGGAAGCGCCCACCCGGGCCATGCTGTAGGCCCCTAGGGTGTAGGGGTCGTCCCGCCAGTGGACCAAGCGGGCCCTACTCGGGGTGAGGCTGGGCTGGCCCAGGGCCTGCCGCAGGGCCTGCAGAGCCTCCCGCAGGGCCCTTTCCTCCGGTAGGGCCAAAAGCGCGCGGGCTCGCTCACCGGTGGCGAGGGCGGTCAGAACCTCTATTCCCCTGCTGGGGCCCAAAGGGTTGCCCCACCACTCCTCGAGAGAGGTCCCGGGTGCGTACAGCTCCACGATGCCAGGTGGAAAGACCGGTTGGTCAAAGCGGAAGAAGAGCTTGACCGCATCGGTCAACCCCAGCCGCTGCATGGCCTGTTGCTTTTCCTCGGGGAGTTCGGGAACAAAGCGCACCCCCCCGGCTTTGAGCACGCCCAGGGGCAAGGCCACCACCGCCCGGTCGGCCGGGTACACCCGCCCGTCGGTCGTAAGGGCTCGAACCCCCCACGGGCCCCACTCGAGCCGCTCTACCACCGCCCCCAGCCTTATATCCAGGCCGGCCGCAAGTTTTATCGCTAGTTAATCGTAGCCGTCAAGGAGGCGGTAGTCCCCCTCTTCGGCTGAGGGATCGCACAGGTACTCCCGCGCGGCCTTTGCGCTCAGGTACCTGGGGTGGTCGAAATCGGAGATGTATTCTTGGAGCTTGAACGGTATCTGTCGATCGCCTAAGCGCTTCAGGTAGGCTTCCAGCGACTCCTCCCCGGCCTCCGGCCAGTCTATCAGCCGAACGTTGTCGTAGCCCTGCGCCTGGGCGCCCACCTCAGCAACGGTGCGTAAAACACCATCCGGCAGGCGCACCAGGGTGTCGTCGCGCTGGTTGTAGTGAAAGGTGCGGAGGCCGAGCTTTTGGGCCAGGGAATAGGTGGGAACCCTGCTGCTGTGGATAAACTCTGCCCCCAGCTCAATGGGGACCTCGGCGAAGCTCCGGTCGGTGTGGATGCGCCCCCCGACGCGGTTTCGTGCCTCCAGTAGGATAACCTGATGGTTGGCCTTTCTGAGCTCTTGGGCTGCCGATAAGCCGGCAATGCCGGCGCCTATAACCAGGGTTTTCATGGGAAAAACCTCTTTCTACACTGCTTTGCCTTTCTCCCGAGAATTGTTTTGGATGCTCGGGCATCACCCTGCCGACTTGGCCGCACCACCGCTGCGGTGGCATACCGCAGGGTGGGGTTTCGTCGAGTTGCCTGTGGGTCGAGATGCCTTCTAGGCCATTCTCTACCGATTGCTCACCCCCTTTTTGGCTTGAGTTCCCCAGGCGGGGCAGCTTTGAGTGTAGCAGATGGCCTTTGGGGTGGGCTGGAGAATCACGCACAATTGCCCCTCAAAGGGCGTAGCGCTCGAAAGCCTCAGGGTCAAAGCGGCACCCCTTCAGGTCCTCCCAGTAGAGCCAGCCCTCCTTGAAGGGAGGAAAAGGGCAGAACCCCCCTTGGGCCTTGAGGTGGAAGGCCAGCTCACAGGGCTCGCTGACCCCCTTTTGGAAAGCCAGCAGGGCTGTCTGGTAGGCACCAAAGCTGGATAGGGCCTGGGAGCCTACCATGGCCCGCTTGCCCTCGCCCCTGGCCAAGGCTAGCATCTCCAGGCTCTGGGTGTAGCCGCTTCGAGCTGGCTTGATGTTGAGGATGTCAAAGGTCTCGAGCTGGATTTCCCTCCACAGGTCCTGCAGGGTGAAGGCCGAGTCGTCGGCGATGAGGGGCAGCAGGCCGAGCTGACGAAGCCGTCTTCGGGCCAGCACCTCGGCCACCGGAAGGGGCTCCTCCACGTACATCAGCCCCGCTTCGGCCCACCGCTGTAGGTAGGCCTCGGCGTTTTGGGGAGAGAGGGTTTCGTTGGCGTCGGCGTAGAGCTCGGCGTCGGGCAGTTGCTCCCGCAGGGCTGCGATGCGCGCCAGATCACCCTCCAGGTCGCGCCCCACCTTTACCTTAAACACCCGTACCCCCGCCTCGTAGGCAGCCCGGGCGTCCGCCAGCATCTCGGCCTCTTCGGCAATGCCCAAGATGTAGCTGACCCGCACTCGGGTGTGGTGCGGTTCTAGAACCTGCCACAGCTCCTGGCCCTCGCTCCTGGCCCAGGCCTCCCACAGGGCGATGTCCAGCCCTCCTTTGAGCGTGAGGTGGTTGGGGAACCCCTGCAGCACCCCCTGGATGGCCTCGGTGTCCTCCACGTCGATGCCCAGCAGCCTCGGGGTCAGGTACTCCAGGGCGGCCCGCACTGTGGCCGGGGTCTCCCCATAGATGGTGGGGCGAGGGGGAACCTCCGCCCGACCGACGGAGCCGTCGGAGAGCTCCACCTCCAGCAGGAGGTGCTCCAGGGCCCCCAGCTCCGAGGCCCGGCCCCAGCGCAGGGCCCCCCGCAGGGGCAAGCGGAAGGGCCGGAGGGTGATGCGGCGCAGGGTGGGCACCCTAGACCCCCCCTTCAATCCGCGCCACGAACGCCCGGATTAGCCGGGCTTCCTCCTCGAGGGAAAGCGCTTCGGTGTTCAGAAAAAGCGCTCTGGGGGAGCCTTCCAAGACCCTTCGGGCCCCCTCCGGGTCGTAGTTCTTTCGTTCCTCGGCCACAATTTTGAGTTTGGCGATAAGCTCCTCCCGGGGCACCGGCCAGCCCAGGGCTTCCTCCAGCTCGCCTGGGCTGAGCACCCCTTGGGCCAGCCTCTGCACCTGGGCCCGCTCGTCCTCGCCCAGGGCCACCCGGTCGAAGCGGTCGTCCCTCTGCAGAAGCCGGGCCAGCCGGGTTAGGTCGCGGGCTTCCAACACGATGAAGTAGCTCTTGGGAAGCTTTTCCAGAGCAAAGCCCACCTCCTCGGCTCCCCGCAGGCCGTCCAGGATGAGGGGCCAGGTGGGCCGAGCCCAGCTTTCCAGCAGGATCTCCGCAACCCCCCCTGGGTGCTCCTGCCGGAAGCGGCGGGTGAGGGCAAAGCGCTGGCCCCGGTCAAGCTGGGTGGCTGGGTTGTAGCCGTAGCGGGGAAGCACGTAGCGGTCCACGATTTCCCGGCGGTCGGGCAACGTGGGGTAGCCCAGGTGCTTTAGGAGGCTGGTCTTGCCTACCCCGGTCAGCCCTACCAAGATCAGCAGGGGCAGTTCGGGGAGGGGCCGGGCCCCTTTTGGGACGGCCTCGCCGGGAAGGAAGAGTTCGGCTTGGTGGGGCGCGCTCATCTTCGGAAAAGACCACACCTCCTAGTGGCGCTGCTTGCGCTGGGGTAGGAGAAGCAGGATGGCCCCCACCACCACGCAGGCGTCGGCCAGGTTCCAGATGGGGTAGTTGTCCAGGAAGGCTATGCCGGTGCGGTTGATGTCCACGTAGTCCACCACCCAGCCGCGGCCCAGCCGGTCTATGGCGTTCCCCAAGGCACCCGCGGCGATAAGGGAGAAGGCTACCTGGGGGAGCAGGCTGATCCGGCGGTGGTGCAGGCTCAGGTAGAGGAGGAGCCCAAACCCCACTGCCAGGCTAATCCAGACCAGGAGGCGTGCCCCTCCCTGGAAAAGGCCGAAGGCCGCTCCGCTGTTGGCTATGAAGGTCAGGTCAAAAACCCAAAAAAGAGGGCCGATGGGTATGGCCCCCATCCCGGGCTCAAAGGCCCTGGGCCCCACCGCCCAGAGCACGGCTAGCTTGATGGCCTGGTCGGCCACAAGGAGGGCGGGGACCAGCCAGGTGGCGATGTTCATCGCCGGAAGTCTAGCATGGGGGGGTGAGGATGTGCTATACTTGGCGGCGTTGCCCTTGCGCCGGGGGCCTCCCCCAGGCCGGCAGAGGAGCTTGTCATGTCGAGGATTTGCGAGATTAGCGGAAAGCGCCCCATTGTGGCCCGCAGCATCATCACCCGGGGCAAGGCCAAGCGGGAAGGTGGGGTGGGCAAGAAGGTTACCGGTTACAGCAAGCGCTGGCAGGAGCCCAACATCCGCAAGGTGACCGTGGTGGTGGCGGGCCAGCCCATCACCTTCCGGGTGGCGGTAAGCCACGTGCAGAAGGTCTACGAGCTGGTGGAGCGCTCCCGGGGCATGAACCTCGAGGGCCTCAGCGCCAAGCAGATCAAAGCTCGCCTGCTCAGCCTGCTTTAGGTTCTGGCGGACTTCCGGGGGCCGGCGAACCGGCCCCCGTTTTGCCCTAGAATAACCCCATGCCGATTAAGCCCGGCTGGATTTTGCTGGCCTTGGTCGCCTTCTTGGCCCTTTGGCAGGGCCTGCAGCTCTCCGGAGCACGCCGCCAGGTGGCCAGTCTTCAGGCCGAGGTGAACCGGCTGAAAGGGCAGCTCGAGCTGGGCCCCGAGGGGTTTACCCTGCCCCTGCCCGGGGCTTGCCTGCCCAAAAGCGACGCCAACCTGCCCGGGGCTCCCCGCCCCTACCGAAAAGGGGTTAGCCCAGGCTTCGTCTTTGTGGATGGGGATGCTTGCGTGCCGGTGCGCTACGGCATGGGGGTGGTGGCCGCGGCCGGGGGCGAGGTGGTCAAGGCCGAGGTTGACTACCGCGAGCTGAGCCGTTCGGAGTTTGAGGCCCTGCTCAGGTCGGTGGCGGGTGGGGCAACCCCGGCCCAGATGGACCGCCTGCGGGGGCGGGAGGTCTGGATCCGCCATGCCCAGGGCTTCACCACGGTTTACGCCCACCTTTCGGAGGTTGCCCCCGGGGTGCGGGTGGGGGCGCGGGTCCACAGGGGGCAGTGGATTGGCCGGGTGGGCAACAGCGGCACCGAGGCCGCCCTAAGGGGCCAGGAAGGGGCCCGGCTGCTGTTTGAGCTGTGGGACGGCGAGCCCGACAAGGACCGCTACTTCGGGCAGGGCCTGAGCCCCCAGGCGCTGCGGGCTCGAGCCCGGATAGAGTTCGGCCTGCCATAGCGAAGGCCCACCCTTTGGGGGTGGGCCTCCTTGGGTGGTGGGCCGTGCAGGACTCGAACCCGCGACCTGGCGATTATGAGTCGCTTGCTCTAACCGGCTGAGCTAACGGCCCAGGCAGGGATTAGTCTAGCGGGTTTGGGCTTTTTGCTCAACGCGGGGGAGGGTGCCGGTCCTGGCCGGTGAGCTGATCCTCCAGCTCCCCGATGTAGGCCGCTAGGGTATTTCCGGCCTTCTCTATGTCCTCCCGAAGCTCCTGCTCTGCCCGGTCTATGCGGGCTATCACCTCCTGCAGCCTGGCCTCGAGCCCGGCGGGGTTTTGCGCCTTCAGGGCCGCGAGCTCCCCCTCGAGCCACCTCCTGAGTTCGGAAAATCGGCTGGCCTCGGCATCGTCGGCCAGCTTGCGGGCTTGAAGGAGTTCGCGGGCATACCTTTTGACCTCCAGAAGTGCGGCGGCTTCCAGCCCCACCGTGTAGAGGAAGTACACCACCACCAAAGCTCCCATGATGCCGAGCATGAGGAGGCCAAAAGGCGCGGTGAACTCCGTGAAGAAGAGCGAGAGGGTTTTCCTCTCGCTAAAGACCGCCCAGTTGCGCCAGGTAAAGAGGCCCATCCCGGCGATGAGCAGCAATAAAAATACGTTTCGCCCCCGCATTCCCAAAGGATTATATTCCTTTCTCTCGGGGTTGGTCTCATGCGGGGGTGGCATCCTCGGTCAGCCGCAGGAAAAACTCCTCCAGGTCGGCGCTTTGGTGTTGGTGGAGAAGGGCCTTGGGAGGGCCTAGGGCAAGGAGCCGTCCCTTGTGCACCAGGGCTACCCGGTGGGCCACCTGCTCGGCTAGGTGGAGCTGGTGGGTGGCGTAGAGCACCGCCCGGCCCCCCTCGGGGTAGCTTCGGAGCAGCTCCCGGACCAGCCGGGTGGCGTAGGGGTCCAGGCCTACCATGGGCTCATCCAGAATCAAGGCCCTGGGGTTGTGCAACAGGGCCAGGGCCAAGGAGAGCTTCTGGCGCATTCCGTGGGAGTAGGTCTCAATGAGGGAGGAAGCAAAGCGCTCCAGCCGAAACTGCACCAGAAGGGCCTCAATGCGGGCCTCGGCCTCGCGGCGGGGCAGCCGGTAGACCCCGGCGGCAAAGCGGAGCAGCTCGAGGCCGGAGAGCTTCCCGTAGAGGTAGGGGCGGTCGGGAACGTAGCCAAACAGGGCCTTGGCCCGCACCGGCTCCTTCCAGACGTCCACTCCGTTGACCAAGGCCCGCCCCCGGCTGGGTCGGAGCAGCCCCACCAGGGCCTTCAGGGCGGTGCTCTTTCCCGCCCCGTTGGGGCCCAAAAGGGCCAGGGTCTCCCCGGGCCGCACCTCCAGGTTGAGGCCCTCCAGGGCCACAAAGCGGCCGTAGCGCTTGCTCAGGTCCTCGAGCCGGATAACGCTCTCCACAGCCGAACCGGGCTAGCGGAGCTCCTCCAGCGCCCGCCGCAGGATGGCGTCTTTGGCCAGGTCCACTTCGGCCTGGCCCCGCTCAGCGGGCAGCACAACGGCGGGGCGGGGCTGGCTGAAGCTGAACTTACCCTGGGCATCGGCCTTGGCAGTGAAGGTCTGGTTGCCAATGGTCAGGGTGACGGTTTCGCCCGGCTTGGCCCCGGTCCCTTCAAAGGCCACGGGAACCTCAAATCGGGTGTCTTTGACCTCGATGTCCGGTTTGATGCCCTGCTTGTTGATGGCCCGTCGCTTGGGGGTGAGCCACTCAAAGGTGACCAGGGTCAGGTCGCCCCCGTTGGCCAGGTCCACCACATTCTGCCCTACCCCCTTACCGAAGGAGGTCTCGCCGATGACCTTGGCCCGTCCGGTGTCCTGGATGGCTCCGGCCACAATCTCCGAGGCCGAAGCGGAGTTGCCGTTGATGAGGACCACCATCGGTCCGGCCCAGCCCACCTGGCCGGTGGCCTCGCAGTAGAGCCGGGTCTCGCTCCGGGTGCGCACGTAGACAATGGGTCCCTCGCGGATGAAGGCCCGGGCCACCTGGCAGCCTTGGTCCAGGAGCCCTCCGCTGTTGTCCCGCAGGTCAAGGACCAGCTTCTGCACACCCCGCTGCCGCATCTCGCTCAGGGCCGCATTGAGCTGGTCAATCACCCGCACATTGCCGAAGGTTTCCAGGGCGATGTAACCCACGTTGCCAGGCAGGATGGTGCGGGAGACGGAGATGATCTCCACCCGCTGGCGAATCATCTCGAAGCGCAGGATGGCGTTGGTGCCCTCGCGCCGTACCCCTACGGTGACCTTGGTGTTCTGGGGTCCCCGAATCTGGGCCACGATTTCGTCCAGCTCCAGCTTGGTCACATCCTGACCGTTGACCTCAACGATGATGTCCCCGGCCTTGATGCCTGCGTTGAAAGCCGGCAGTCCCCGGATGACCCCCTGCACCCGGGCCCCGCCTCCGTTCTCGTTGGGGGCCAGGGTAGCCCCAATGCCAAAGAACTCCCCCTGGATGTCCTGGCTGCGCAGGTTAGCCCGGCGGGGCGGGGAATAGCTGGTGAAGGGGTCGTCGAGGGCCCCCAGCATGCCCCGGATGCCTCCCTCCAGCACCCGGTTGAGCTGGTCGGGCTCGAGCCGGGTCAGGTACTGGGTTTGGAGGAGCTGGTAGGTCTGTAGAAGGGCCTGCCCGTTGGGGTTGCGGGCCAGCACGTCCGACCCACCCCCCGAGAGCTGGGCGTAGACCAAGGCCACAAGGATGCCACCGACCACAAAAATCCAAGCTCTGCGCTTCATGGCGTTGTCCACCTACGGGTAGTGTAGCAGCTCCGAATGAGAGATGTGTTCGCTGGCCCAGGGTTTTCTAGGGCCTGGAGCGGAGCTGGGCGAGCAGCCTCGGCGCCTCCGTTTGCCAGGCTTCGTAGGCGGGGGAGAGCAACCCGAAAAAGTTGCCCGCCTGGTAGACACGGAACCCCGGAGGGAAGTGGCTCAGGCCCATCTCGAGCGTGCGGATGGCGGCCTCTGGCTTGCCCCTGGCGGCCTGGAGGCGGGCGAGCTGCAGGTAGTATAGGGGGTTGGCCAGAGGAAAGGATTCCACAATCCGCTCCAAAAGCCGCTCCCGCTCAGCGGGGTTCGGGGCGTAGTCCAGCCAGGTGCGGTAGACCCAGAGGCTCTTGGGGTTCAGCTGGGCTGCCTCCCGTAGGAGGCTGGCCGCCTCCTGGGGTGGGCGCTGCTTCAGCTCGGCCAGGACCGCTGGGCGGTGGCCCAGGTGGCGCTGTAGGGCGCAGTCCCGGGCGCAGGGCGCGTACCACCAGGCGGCCAGGGCCAGCCCCAGGCCCAGGCCGAGGGCCTGAGGGGCCCGGGGGGGGAACCAGCTGGGCCCGGGGGCCTGGAGGGTTTGCGCATGGACCGCCCCCAGTAGGGCAAAGGCCAGCATCATCACGCTGGGGTACATGCCGGTGACGTCAAAGGCCAGGGTGGCCCACAGCCCGGCGGTGCCCAGGGCCCAGGGCCAGGCCGCCGAGCGCCAGCCTCTCCAGAGGATGAAGCCGAGCAGCCCCACCAGCAAGAAGAAGCGCGCCCAGCCCCCTGTGGCGGCTGTCTCGAGGTAGTAGTTGTGGGCGTTGCTGAAAAGAATCCCGGGGTACTGTTGGTAGGCGGCCAGGACATCCCGGAAGCTGCCGTTGCCCGTGCCCAGGGGGGCCTCCAGCGCCATGCCGAGCGTCTGCCGCCACATGAGCCAGCGGCTGCCGATGCTGCCCTCCTCTTGGGTGTCCTGGAGCTGCTTGGTCAGCGTGGCCTTCAGCCCGAGGGCGTTTTGGATGGGCGAGAAGGGGAGCGCGCTCTCCAAGGCGAGGACGGCCAGCGCCGCCGCGCCCAGCCCCACCCCGATCCGGCCCAGCCCCACCCCTTCGCGCCAAAGCCGCCAGACCAGCAGGGGTCCCATGAGCAGAAGGGGGAGGTAGACGGCTCGAGCCCCCGAGGCGAGCGCTGCAAAAAGGGCCGCCACCAGGAGCATCCCGCTTAGAAGGGGCCACCTCGAGCGGAACAACCAGAAGGCGGCCAGGGGAATGAGGGCAAGGGCCTGGGCCCCGCTTACATAGTGGATGGAGCCCGAGAAGTACATGACCAGCCCGGCCCAGGCCAAGCTCAGGGTGGTGAGGAGACCATAGCCCAGCAGGAACAGGTTGAGCCCCACCAGGCCGAGGAGCCATCCTCCCGCGGCAAAGGCCGCCAGGTACGCAAGCTCCCACAGCCCCAGCACCAGGGTGTTGCCCGGGGTCAGGCTCCAGAAGAGCGTGAGCAAACCCAAGCCCCACCAGCCCCATAGGGCCAGCGGAATTCTCTGGAGCAGAATGACTAAGGTTCCAATCACCAAACCTGCCAACCAGGGGGGTGCTGCATCGTAATGTGAGAAGGTTTTCTGCCACAACCAAAAAAGCGTTGCGAGTATGGCGAATGAGGCCAATACGGTGCGAATGTAACCGAGCTCGAGCACGGCATTATTGTAGAGTCCGAGTTATGACCAGTCTTGTTTTTTTGCAGCAATGGTGGTGGCCGATTTATTCCGCTATCTATGTGTTGTCGTTTCACCCTGCCTTTTTGGTGAACTCAGCAGCTGGTCTCGGCGATGCGCTCTCCGATGCCTATTTGGTGAGGGTATATGTCACGGTCTTTTTTTTGGGAGTCGGCTTTATCCTCGAATGGTCAGCGCATCCTGATTTGCGGCTTCGTGATGCTCGCTGTTTGCCGCGAGCGCTGCGCCAGCATCCAGCCGTTGCACTGGCTTTGCTATATGGGCTCTGGTCTTTGATGGCAGCTTTTTTTGCATTGGAACCGATAGAAGTGCTCACGGGTTCATTTTTTGGGAGTGGTGATGGTGCTTTTTTTACGTTATCTCTAGTTGGGGTTTTCGTGCTGGTGTATTTGCAAACGCTGCGTGATCCACGGCTTCCTCGGCGCTTGGCTTGGTCTATCGTGGTCTCGGGTGTTTTGATGGCTTTGCTCGCTAAAATCGAGGTTTTCGCCCGCCATGGAGTCTTCTATCCGGTCCCTTCCGAAAGCTTGCCGATGGTGACCTTCCCGCAAAAAGGGCATCTGGCAGGATTTTTTGTTTTGGTCGTCGGAATTTTGCTTGGTTTTTTTCGGCAATCAAACAGGGCCGCAGTGCCAGCTCTTTTGGTCGTAAGCATGGCATTGGGTATGACCTATAATCGGGCAGCT
>NZ_JANXCG010000051.1 GCF_025060375.1 Meiothermus sp.
CGTCTTCTTTTACTTTTTGCTCTTTGGGGTTTTGTGGTTTTTTGTTGGTTTGTTGTTTTGGCCGTGGTGGTCGGGGGTGGGGGGGTCGTGGTCGATCTGACCCCCCCCGCGGCTGGTGGTGGACACGGGGGGGAGCGCTGCCCTTCGGCTGCAGCTGAACCCCTCCCCGGGCGCCGCGTTTTCCGTGCGGCTGGCCCTGGAGGGGCCACCTGAGGGGCTTAGCCTGGGCCTGGAGACCCTGGAGGTGGCCTATCCGACCTCCCTCAGCCTCTCCCTGCGGGTCTCTCCGGAAACCCCACCGGGCGACTACGCCCCTGCCCTGTTGGTGCGTTGGGGGCGAGGGGAGTTGCGCTTGGGCTTTGCCCTGCGGGTGGTGCGGGCTTGCGCCGCAGCCAGCGGCCCCACCTACCTGCTGAGGCAGGGGGAGCCTGTACCCCCCCAGCTCACATGGGTACGCCCCTCAGCCCTGCCTGGCTTTGCCCTCTACCGCCTGCGGGAAGGCGCTGTCCCAACCGGTCTGCCCTACCGGCGGCTACGCCTTTTCCGCCAGCCCAACGATCCCCTCTACCCCCGGCAGTGGTACCTCCGGGCCATCGGCATGGAGCGGGCCTGGGCGGTGGAGACCGGGGTAGGAAAGCCCATCTGGATAGGGGCGGTGGACTCTGGGGTGCTTCCCCACCCCGACCTGGGAAGGGTGGAGGGCTACGACTTCGTGAGCGATCCCCAGGCGGCGGGCGACTGCGACGGGCGCGACCCCGACCCCAGCGAGCCCTTGCGGAATGGGGAGCTGACCGGTTTCCACGGCACCCAGGTGATGGGCCTGATGCTGGCCAAGAGCGACAACCAGAGGGGCATCGCCGGGGTGCACTGGGGCGCTGGTGGGGTGATGGCCCGGGCCTTTGGGGGGCTCGAGGGGGACGACGCCGATGCCATCGAGGCCCTCCTGTGGCTGGCCGGCCTGCCGGTACCGGGGGTGCCGCTCAACCCCTATCCGGTGCGGGTGATCAACCTTTCCTTTGGGGGCGAGGGAACCTGTCCGCCCGGCTCGCCCTGGTACGAGGCCACCCGGCGGGTGCTGGACCTGGGGGTGGTGCTGGTGGCCGCCGCGGGGAACCAGAATCGCCCCGCAGAGGGTTTTGAGCCCGCCTCCTGCCCGGGGGTAATCGCGGTGGGGGCCACCGACGCCCTGAACCGGCGGGCGAGCTACGCCAACTACGGCCCCCGCGTAGACCTCTACGCCCCCGGTGGGATGCTCTCCCGCGACGACGACAACGACGGCCAGCCCGACGGCTTGCTCAGCCTGGGGTTTTCCCAGGGAGCCCCAGGGTACGCCTATGTCCAGGGTACCTCCTTTGCCGCGCCTTTGGTGGGTGGGGCAGCAGCCCTGCTCCTGTCCCGTGAGCCTGGCCTCTCCCCCGCTGGCCTTGCCGAGCGGCTGCGTGGCCGGGCCCGGCCCCTGCCACCGGAGAGCTGCGCTCCCCAGGCCTGCGAGATGCGGCTGCTGGATGTGGGCCGTTCCCTGGAGCCCTAGGCTTTCGCGGTTAAGGGTTTTGTAAGGGGGGAGTGGCTAGGGTGAGGGCCGGAGGTGATAAGGCTATGCGGTTGAGGAGGAGCGGTTTGGGAGTTCTTCTGGTGGGTGGTGTTCTGACCCTGGCGGCCTGCGGGGGCGGCGGGGGGAACACTGCCCGCATCCAGGGTTCGCTGAGTGGGGGTACGAAGTACGGCTTGCAGCAAGCCCCCCAGGGCCTTCAGCTCCTGCAGCGCCTTGGGGTACAGGGGGTGAACCAGCTCCTGCGCCAGCAGCTGGGACTTCAGCAAGACGCCGTCCGCGGGCTCAACGCCTTGGTGCTCTCGGAGGTCCTGGCCGCCCAGGCCGGCAAGAAGGCGCTCTTCAACACCGACGAGAAGCAGGTAGTGGCGGTGGACAAGGACGGCAAAATTGTGGCGAAGATGGATGTGAACGCCCAGGGAAACTTTGAGGGGAACGTGCCCACCGGCCAGGACACCCTCTTGGTGGTGGCCCATCAGGAGGGGGACTCCCTCATCTGCGAAAGCCCTCTGGAGGTGGACCCCACCCCGGCCACGGCCAGCAACGGCCAGAAGGGGCAGAAGACCAGCGCCAACAGCAACGACAACAAGCTGGCCCTCTTCAACTTCTCTGCCCAGGCCGGCAGCGCCAGCCTGGCCGCACCCCAGAAGGTGGGGCTTTTCAGCGCCAGTGAGGATACCGGCAACAACGCCTCGGCGGGGAGCCAGGTCACGGCCCCCGGCCTCAAGACCGACAACGCGACCCAGAACGCCTTCAAAGGGGACAGCGATGGGGATGGGGTCATCAACCCGGTGGACAACTGCGGCGACGCGGCCAACACCGCCCGGCCCAAGGTGCGGGCCACCTTCCAGTGGGACATTCCCGGGATAAGGGCGAACGGAAGCGTAGGGGGCTATGACCCCGATGGGGCCCAGCAGTTCATGTACCAGTACGCCCTGGGGGTTACCCTGGAGGTGAACAACCCCAACGACCTGGAAAACGCCACCGCCGACCTCCTGGGCCTGGGTACGCTGGACTACGCCACCCAAGGAGGCGAGGGCGTGGGGCGCTACCAGGTGCAGACCGCCAAGAAGAAGGGCCAGAGCGCCCAGAACGTGCTCTCGCTCATGAGCGATGTGGGCCTCTTTGACCTCACCAAGCTGGGCTTCCCCCTCTTCCCCACCTTCCACCTGGAGGCGGCCATCAATCCTGCCCAACCCTTCAGCACCCTGCAGGACAGCGACCTGAGCTATGGCGGCGGGGCCATCCTGGCCGACGACATGTACCACCTCTACGGCCAGACTGCGCCCGGTGCTTTGGTGCTGGCGGCGCTCAACCGGGACAACGTGCTGGCCTTCAACATCGCGATTGCGGACGGCAGCGGCAACTACCGCATCCTGGTGCCCGCTGTAGCCCCTTCGGTCGGGGCCTACTACTACCTGGCCATAGACGCCGGCGGCCAGGTCTACTGCCCCAGCGCTGGCCGGGTGCTCTACAACTTCCCGCCGCAGGGAGACGGCACGGATTACGGCAACGCCAGCGGGCTGTACCGACGGGTCGACCTCTTGCGAACCAGTTGCAGTGGGTTCTAGTGTTTTGGTACGGACCCACCCCCGGCCGACCCCGGCCTGGGGGTGGGGTTTTCGGCAGGTGAGCATGAAGCGCATAGGATGGTTGCTTTGGCTCCTCGGGCTGGCCGGCTGCAGCACCCCAGGGGCGAGCCTAAAGGAGTTGGTGGTTCGGGTGGATCCAGGAGGGCAGGTGCGGGTTAGCTACGATGGTCGCGGCGAGACCTGCCCAGCGGGCCAGAGCTGCACCTACCGGCTCTCCTCTGGCAGTGTGGCCCGGCTCGAGGCTCAACCCAGCGACGCCTTCTTCTTTGCTGGCTGGAGCGGGGACTGCTCAGGGTTTGGGGCCTGCCAGCTGGTGCTTTCGGAGAACCGGCGGGTAGAGGCCCGCTTCGAGGCCCTGGTGGGCGGGTTTAACCTGGGCCCGCTCCCTGACCCGCTGGTGGTGCCCGCGGGGGCCCAGGTGGAGCTCGGAGTAAGGCTGGAACGCCAGGGGGGGTTCAACCCTCCTCCGGCGGCCTTGGAAGTGCAGCTCACCGGCCAGCTGGTGGGCGGGGCGGTGGACCAGGTGAGCTACCGCTACCTGCCGGAGAAGTCCGGGCTCGAGCGGCTGGTGCTGGAGCTCAAAGGGCCCGAGCCGGGTGAGGTCTGGACCTACCTGGCGGCGCCGGCGCGGCTGAGCGTGCGGGTGGGAGGGCTGGAGAGGAGCCTCGAGTTCACCCTGGCCACGGCACCCTGCCTGGCCGGCTGTGGGAGGTAGCTATGAGGATCTTCTGGCTGTTTCTGCTGGCCCTTGCCGCTTGCTCGGGGCCAACCGCGATAAAGATGGAGCGACCGGTTTGGGAACCCGTCTGGGTAGCCCTGCCCGATGGAAGGGAAGCCCAGCTCATGGGCCGGGTAATCCCGGGTGACCCGGAACACCTGCTGGTGGAGGGGGATATCCTGGTGCCCAGGCGCCCCGTGTCCAGGCCGGAGGGCGTGGCCTCCCAGGCCCTGGTTCACGAGCCCTTCTCCTGGGGCGCCCTCTGGCCGGGTGGGGTGGTGCCCTACGCCATAGACCCTGGGGTGAGCGAAGCCCAGCGGGAGCGGATCCGCCAGGCCATCGCCCACCTGCACGAGAACACCCCCATCCGCTTCGTTGAGCGCTCCAGCGAGGCCGACTACGTGCGCTTTATAAGCGACGGCAGGCCGCAGTCCTGCTGGTCCCGCATTGGTCGGGTAGGAGGGGCGCAAGACCTCGACGTCTACTGCGGCCAGGATGGGGTGCCGCCCATGGGCACGGTGGTCCATGAAATCCTCCATGCCCTGGGCTTCTGGCATGAGCAGAGCCGGGCCGACCGGGATGAGTACGTGGAGATCGTGTGGGAGAACATCCAGGACGACTTCCGCTCGGAGTTCAAAAAAATAGGCACCCACGGCCGCCTGCAAGGCCCCTACGACTATGACTCCATCATGCACTACCCGGCGCGGGCTTTTTCCAAGAACGGCCAGCCCACCATCCGGCCCAAAAACGGGGTTCCACCGGAGCGGCTGGGCCAGCGGCAGGGTTTGAGCGCGGGCGACATCGCGGCCATCCGGGCCTACTACAGCACACCCCTGCTGCGCCTGGACGGGGGGCTCCACCAGACCACCTTTGCCACGGCCTACCCCCTGAACCAGACCCTGCGGAACGTGGGGGCGGTGGCCCTGCGGCTGGCCCGGGTGGAGGTGGGCGGGGGCTGGTTGGCCGGGGCCATCCTGCCCGCCAACCCCGAGCTTTCTCCAGGGCAGTCGGTGCAGCTCAGCCTGCAGGCCAAGGCCTGTCCTGGGCCGGGTTTGCAGACCGATACCCTGCGGATTGAGCTCGAAGGAGGGGGGGCATACACCCTGGCCCGCACCCGGGCCTGCTACCGCAACCAGCCGCCCCGCCAGATGACCCTGCTACGGCTTGACCCTGCCGGGTCTGAGACCCTGCAGCTCACCTTTGCGGAGTGGAGCTGGGCTAAGCGGTATCGTCTGGAAGCCCAGGTTGGGGGGCAGGCCATTGGCCTACCCTACGCCGAGATTCAGACCGACCGGCCCCAACCCCTGTACACAACCCTTTTGCGCCTGGAAGGACGAAGGGGTCAGGAGGTCTGCCTCACCCTCACCCCGCTGGACTCCACGCTGTCCGAGCCTACCCCCGCCCGGGCCTGCGCTGCTGTGCCCTGAGGGGCCTCTCATCCAAAACCGGCCTGGGTGGGGTGAGATGGGCTTGTGCGGCACCTGTTCATCGCCCTTGGCTTCGCTCTTCTGGTGGCCTGTGCCCAGGTAGGTGGGCCACCCCGCCTTCTGCCCGCCCACCGCTTTGGCCTGGAGGTGGTGCAGGAAGGGGAGGCCACCACTTTCCGCCGGGCGGACCTGCGGTTTGCCTATGTGCCCGGCCTGGGCTGGACGCCCCCGCTGGAGGCGGGGCTACCCCCGCCGGAGGGGGGGCGCCTCCCTTTGGAGGTGGTGCGAGCGGCTGGGCTGGTGGAGGCCCCTGAGGCGGGGGTGCGCTACTCGGCCGATGGGCGCCGGCTGCGGCTGGTGCTGGACCTGCCCGCTCCTCCGGCTGAGCTTCCCACCGCCGAGCTGGGTCCTTACCCCAGGCGGCTCGAGCTGCGCCTGCCCTACTTTCTTCCGGGGCTGGAAGAGGTGCGGCCCTCGGGGGTGGAACTGGACTTCCGCTACGAGAAAGAGGGTACCTGGCTCACCCTGACCGCACCTCCGGGCCGCTTCTACCGCTACCGGGCCTTTGGGTTGCGCGATCCCAGCCGCTACGTGTTGGATGTGTACTACCTCGAGCCCGAGCGGGAAGAGGAGGTGGCCCTGGGCTTCCGCTACCGGGAGCTGTGGGTTTGGGCGCCCGAGCCGGTGCGGATGTACACCCTTCAGGCTCTTCCGGACCGCTGGCACATGGAGCCAGTGGGCCGGCCGGGGGAGCGCCGGGTCTTACCGGAGATGGCCCCGGGGGCGCTGGCCCTGCTCAACGGGGGTTACTTCGACGGGCGCACGGCCACCCCAATCGGCCTCTGGGTACGGGGGGGGGTCCCCCTGAGCTTTCCCTACGGACGCAGCACGCTTTTCTGGGAGGGGGGGAGCGTCTTTGCAGGCCGCGCCCAGTTCGCCGCTTGGGTGGAGCTTCCGGACGGGAGGCGGGTTCAGGTGGGGTTGAACCTGGCCCGGGCCCGCTACACCGCCCACACTCTCCCGGGCCCGGTGGGCCGGGTGGGGGAGGGGGTGCACCTGGTGCAGGGCGAGCGGGTCGTTGCAACCCTTCCAGCCCCTGCGGAGCTTCCCGAGGGGCACTGGGCCCTGAGCTTTCCCCTGTCCGAGCCCCTGGCACGAACCGGGGAGCGGATCAGGCTTCTGGTGCGGCTCGAGCCTGCCGTGAGCTACGCTTTGGAGGCGGGGCCTTTGCTCATCCAAAGCGGCGCCAACGTCTTCAGCCCTACCGCTGAACCCTTCCGCGACCGCGCCCCAGTGGAGGCGGTGGCAGCGCAGTCGGCGGTGGCCTGGACACAGGACGGCGCCCTCACCTTCATCGTGACTGAGCCCATGCGCCCTGAGGCGCTGGCCCGGGTTTTGCAGGAGATGGGCTTTTGGGGCGCGATTCGCATGGATGGGGGTGGCTCGGCCCAGCTCTGGGTTAGGGGGCAGCTCAAAAACCCCAACGGCGGCCCCTTAGGGCCGCGTCCGGTGGTGAGTGGGTTGGCCTTGTACCCAAGGTGAAACGTGAGCCTACTGAATTTCTCATCCTTTGGCGGTAGCGTACACTCACCCCTGAGAGGCTGCCCTGCCTGAAGCTGCGCTGAACCGGCGCAGGCAGGATGGGCTCATGAGGGGCTTGAAAGGAGGTCCGATGAAGGTCGCCATTCTCTGCCACGCCAGCGCCGGGGGCTCTGGAGTGGTGGCCACTGAGCTGGCGCTAGCCTTGGCTGGGCTGGGGCACACCGTACACGTGGTGGCCACCGAGCGGCCCTTCCGTCTGACCGAGGAGCGGCT
This sequence comes from Meiothermus sp., assembly GCF_025060375.1. Lineage (GTDB taxonomy): Bacteria > Deinococcota > Deinococci > Deinococcales > Thermaceae > Meiothermus. Next base: position 7,102 of record NZ_JANXCG010000051.1, read on the forward strand.
CAGCCAGCTGGGCTTGAGCAGCAACCTGCTCTCCACGGGACAAAATCCGGTGGGCGGCCTGGGCCGCATCTTCCAGGAGTCGCGCAAGAGCGTGGCCCGCTGGCTGGGGCTTTTGAAGAAGCCCCTAGGGGCTGGCTCGCTGCACTTCCACCAGGTGCTCTCGGCCGACTACCCCCTTTTTCGGGAGCCCCTTACCCCCATCACCGCAGCCAATTCCATCGCTGAGCTGATTGAGCGGTACAGCATTGAGCTGGTGCACGCCCACTACGCTATTCCCCACGCCACCAGCGCCATCCTGGCCCGCGAGATGGGCTTGCCCATCAAGGTGGTGACCACCCTGCACGGTACCGATGTGACCCTGGTGGGCCAGGAACCGGCCTTCTCCAGAACCACCCGGCACGCTGTGCGTACCTCGGATGCGGTGACGGCGGTTTCCCATTCCTTAGCCCAAGACGCTCGAGCCAAGCTGGGGGTGGAGCGCGAGATTGAGGTCATCTACAACTGGGTTGACCCCGAGCGCTTCAAGCCCAACCGCGATCCTGCCTACCGGGCCCGCTTCGCTCAGCCCGAGGAGGCCATCGTTCTGCACGTCTCTAACTTCCGCTCGGTCAAGCGCCCGCTGGACGCGCTTCGGGTTTTTGCCGGTGTGGCCGAGCGGATGCCCGCCCGGATGCTCATGATTGGGGAGGGGCCCTTGCGCCAGGACGCCATTGAGCTGGCTCACGAGCTGGAGATAGCCGGGCGGGTGCAGTTCTTGGAGTCCACCCCGCAGATAGAGAAGTTCATGAGCGTGGCGGACCTGTTGCTGTTGCCCTCAGAGCAGGAGTCCTTTGGGTTGGTGGCCCTGGAGGCTATGGCCAGCGGGGTGCCGGTGGTGGCCAGCCGGGTAGGAGGGCTGCCGGAGCTGGTGGAGGACGGGCGGACGGGGTTTTTGTGCCCTGTGGGGGACATCCAGGCCATGCTGGAGGCCAGCCTGGAAATCCTGCAGAGCCGCACTCGCCGTCGCAACATGGGCGAGGCAGCTCGGGAGCGGGCCGTTGCCCACTTCCGCCCCGAGGTGGTGCTGCCCCGCTACCTCGAGGTCTACGAAAAAACCCTGGAAGGGGTTCTGACCCGCTCCTAAGGGACCTTCGTTACTTGCTTAGAAATGGCTAAAAATCCCTTTATAATCGGTCATTCACGGGATGTGGGGTCTAAACGTTACTTAATCTCCAACTAACGTCACGCCGGGGGACACCAATGTAGGCTCTCGGCGTGAGTGGCAGCGGACCCTACCCCCATGTTTGGTTTAGCGCCTTGCTGGTCCTGCTCCTAGCGGCTTGCGGCGCTCAGACCGAAGGTGAGCCCGGCTCGAGCACGGGCAGCAGTTCCGCTCCTTTGAGCGGGAAGACCGTAACCTACACGACCACGGATGAGATCTTCCTCAACCCCGAGCGGGGCTTCCGGCCTGGGGTGCAGTTCGGCTACGGCATCGGCTCCCGCAGCCTGGCAGGGCTGGACCTGGCCGGGATGCGGGGCCGGGGCTACAGCATGATCCATGCCTACATCAGCCTCCAGCACTTCCAGCACAGCGACATCGACCCCGGCTACATCGCCCAGCTCCAAAGCCGCTTCGACGAGATGCGCCGGGCGGGCCTGAAGGCCTCGGTGCGCTTCTGGTACACCTGGGGTGAGACCACCACCGCCTCCAGGGACCGGATTCTGCGCCACATAGAGCAGCTCACCCCTCTCCTGCGGAACAACGCCGACGTCATTGCGGTCATGCAGGCTGGGTTTGCAGGGCCTTGGGGTGAATGGCACAGCTACGCTAACCTCTCAGAAAATGACCTGAGGGAAATTTTCTACGCGCTGGCCCGGGCCCTGCCTCAGGACCGCCGGATTCAGCTCCGCTACGTGTGGAACCTGCGCCTGTTCGCACCGGGGGGCTTTGGCGAGGCGGAGGCTTTTGACCCAAACCACATCGCCTCGCGGCTGGCCCACCACAACGACTGCTTCATGGTGAACCAGTCCGACGCCGGAACCTACGCTTGGGATGACCCCCAGCGCACCGCCGACCGGAACTACCTTCAGGGCCTGACCCGCTACATGGCGGTGGGTGGGGAGATGTGCGGGGACGTGCCGGAGGCCGGCCACGACCCCTACGGGCGCCGTACCCCTGAGGGCCAGCTCGCGGAGCTTGCCCGCTTCAACTGGAGCTTCATCGCCAACGACTTTGGCAACGTGGACCGCTGGCGGCAGTGGGGCATCTACGACACCATTGCCCGCAGGCTGGGCTACCGGCTCGCCCTGGTGGAGTCAGTGGTGCAGGAGGTGGCTGAGGGCCGGCGGCTGCGGTTGCGCTTGGTCCTGCGCAACGACGGCTGGGCCGCGCCCTACAACCCTCGTCCGGTGCGCCTTCTGCTGCGTAACACGCAAAGCGGCCAGGTCTACAGCCTGGCCCTGAACGCCGATCCGCGCCGCTGGTACGCTGGGAGCACCCATACCCTGCAGGTGGATCAGGCCCTGCCCGCAGGCATGCCGGCCGGAAGCTACGAGCTGTTGCTGCATCTGCCGGATGCGGCCCAGAGCCTGCAAAACCGGCCGGAGTACGCCATCCGCCTGGCCAACCCGGGCCTTTGGGAGGCGACAACCGGCTACAACCGGCTGAACCAGACTGTGCGGGTTCCCTAGCGCAGGACCAGCGCGGGCCTGTACTCCTCCCTAGCGCCGAAGATGGCCAGGTCGCCCCGCCCGTTTCCGTTGGTAGGCCGGCTGAAGCGTAGGCGGAACTGCAGCTGGGTCTTCCCTTCGGCCAGGGCTTGTCGGAGAGCCGGGGTGACGTCGAGCTCGAGGTACCCCTCCCCATCGGCCCGGTTGACCTGGGCGGTGAGGGCAGGGGCCTCGAGGGCTTCAGGGCTCCTGAATTCCCCAACCTGAATCCGCTCCACGAGAAGCTCGCCCAGCTCCGCATAGACGGAGCGGGCTTCGCCCTGGTAGAGGCGGAGGGTGGCCCTCAGGTGCTGGGGTTGCTCCAGCCCTCCCAGGTCAAAGGCCAGGAAGGCCCCCACCGATTGGTTCTGCGCGTCATCCCCGGCGCAGAGGGCCCGCCTGCAGTAGTAGGCGGCCAGCCCTGTGTTTCCGGCGTCCAGGGTGGCGGTGGCGATGGGGTGCCTTGTTTGTTGCGAAAATTCGGCCATCACAGCGGTGGTTTGGCTGCAGCCGCTCAAGAGCAGGATGGCCGCCGCGCAAGCGAGATGGACCAGTTGCATACCCGACTTTGTAGGGCAAAGGCCGTCCGTGTGCATGAAAGACCAGTTACCTGGGGCATTACCTATAGGTGAAGGCGCCCTTGGTGGACAGAAAATCCTCCAAAAGCCGCGTGGGCGAGCCCAAAGGGGTGTTAATTCGGGCGTTACCCAGGCTTTGGGGAAAGGGCCTGCTGTGGGTGGGTCCAGGAGGCGGTATCCTGGTAAGCAGTGACCGGCTATGTTGGAGAAGCTCGAGCCTTTGGAGAAGGAGTACCAGACCCTGGAGCAGCAACTGGCGGACCCAGCGGTGCTGAGCAACCCTTCGGCCTATCAGCGCATCACCAAGCGTTACGCCGAGATGGGGCACCTTATCAGGACCATTCGCGCCTACAAGCAAGCCCTTGCCCAGCGGGAAGAGGCCCGCGAGCTGCTCTCTGACCCCGAACTTGGGGAGATGGCCCGGGCCGACCTGCAGGAGCTGGAGGTGCGCATCCGCGCGCTCGAGGCGGAGTTGGAGCTGCTCTTGCTGCCCAAAGACCCTTTGGACGAGAAGAACGCCATCGTGGAGGTTCGGGCGGGCACAGGGGGAGAGGAAGCGGCCCTCTTTGCTGCCGAGCTTCGGGACATGATCATGGAGTACGCCCGCCGGGGCGGGTACCGGGTGGAGGTTTTGGATACCTCCCTGACCGACCTGGGGGGGGTTTCCAAGGTGGTCTTTGGGGTAAACGGGCCCGGGGCCTACGGCTACCTGAAGTACGAGGCTGGGGTGCACCGGGTACAACGGGTTCCGGCCACCGAGACCCAGGGCCGCATCCATACCTCCACCGCCACCGTGGCGGTGATGCCCGAGGCCGAGGAGGTGGATGTGGAGATAGACCCCGCCGACCTCGAGATCACCGTTTCGCGGGCCTCGGGTCCAGGAGGGCAGGGGGTCAACACCACTGACTCTGCCGTCCAGATCCTGCACAAGCCCACCGGCCTGATCGTCTCCTGCATGGAGTCCCGCAGCCAGATCAAGAACAAGGAGCGGGCCCTTTCCATCCTGCGCACCCGCCTGCTGGAGATGCGGCGGGCAGAGGAGGCGGCCAAGCGCAGGGAGAGCCGTTTGGCCCAGATTGGCGCGGGCGAGCGCAGCGAGAAGATTCGCACCTACAACTTTCCCCAGTCGCGCGTGACCGACCACCGCATCGGCTTTACCACCCACGACCTGGAGGGGGTGCTCTCGGGTGACCTTTCTAAGCTGCACGAGGCTCTGCGCAAGGCCGACCAGGAGCGTCAGCTCGAGGCCCTCTCGCAGGCCGCGGCTTCCCAGTCCGCCTGAGGAGAGGGGCGGCCCGCAATGCAAGGGTTGCGGCGTGACCTTTTGGTGGTGGCGGCCATTCTGATGGACAGGCAGGGCCGGGTCCTGCTGGTCGCCAACGACTGGGGCCGCCGGGGCCGGGTGCGCTACACCCTACCTGGAGGGATGGTGGAGGCAGGGGAGACCCTGCTCACGGCGGTGGAGCGGGAGGTGCAGGAGGAGACCGGGCTTAGGGTGCGGGCTATCCAGCACCTGGCCTATTTGGTGCAGGTGGAGGATGCCCGCCGCCATGAGCGTACGCTGGCGGTGGCTTTTCGGGCTGAGTACGAGGGGCTCCTAAACCCCAAAGACCCCGACGGGCACGTTGTGGAGGCCCGCTTTTTCACCGCAGAGGAGGTGGCCGTCAAGCTGGATGAGCACCGCCCTCTTCTGGAGCCGCTAATGGACTACCTGCGGGGGGAGCGGGGCCGCTTTTACGCCTACTCGAGCTGGGGTGGGGAGGGGGTCCGGGTGTAGGCCTACTGCACCCGGACAACATGCTGGAGGTTGTTGTAGCCCGTGCTGGGCTCCCAGACCCCGGTGTTTGCCAGCCGGATGGCGTACTCTGGGCGGTTTTGCAAGTTCTGGGCTGGGTCGGGCAGGTGGAGGAGCACCTCGTACTCCCCGGTCGGCATCTCCCCGGGCAACCCGGCTTCCAGGACCAGGGCCTGGGTTTTGCCGGGCTCCCAGGTGCGGGGGTCGGCCCTGAGGGGGAAGCGGTAGACCTGCTTGGTGACCCGGTTGCGCAGGAGGATGTGCACCGGTCTGGGCCGGACGGGGTTGGCAAAGCCGTCGTTGGCGATCTCCAGGCCCATCTTCAGGCTTCCACCCTGGCTGAGCTGCTCGGGGATAACAGCCCGCACCAGGCGGAAGCGGTAGCCCAGACGGCGGGCAATCTCGGGGTAGCAGCCCTCCCGCTTCCACCGGTCCAGCACGCCCTGGTACCAGGTGCCGCTCAGAACCTGCCAGTTGAAACGGCGTAGCTCGGCCAGCGCTACACTGCAGCCCTGGCGGGGCAGGTTGAAGTTTACCTCGCAGGTCTCCCCGGCCACCGGCACAAAGCGGGTTATCCTCTCCAGGTAGGCTTTTTGCACGTCCCACATGTTCCAGGTGTAGGTGCCGGCGTCGTTTTCCCCTGCCAGGAAGCAGTCGTTGTGGTGCCCCACCCGGGCCTGGTCGCTGCCGCTGAAGGCCTGGGCAGGGGAGAGCGGTTCTGGGAAGAGCCGGATGATGTCCTCCATGTAGCGCAGCTGTAGGGGGATGCTCTGGGGGAGGGCCCGGAGCAGGGCTCGCACCAGCTGGTCCTCGCTCTCAGGCCTATCTAGGCCGTGGCTCGAGGTGTGCCACTCCCCCCAAAGCCCGATGAACCCGGCCTGCACAGCCCAGATGATGTCCTGATACTCGTGCCAGATGGGCCGGAGCTGATCAATATGCCGGAGCATCCAGTGTAGGGGGGCGTCCTCCGAACCGGTCTTGCCAGGGAAGGCGTAGTAGTGCCGCAGGATGAGCTTTACCCCGCCTTGGCGAGCATTTTCCAGCCGGTTTCTCAGGTGTTCTAGATAGCCTTGGGGGATGTCGCTGTTGCGGTACTCGTAGAGGCTCACGTAGGCAAAGACCACGCTGGCCGGAAGTCCAAACCAGCCACCTGAGCGCACAAGGCGGTAGTCGTTGTACTCCTGGAGCTGGAAGGCTACGTGAAAGCCCCGCTCAGGGTTGAGGAAGTCCTCGTCGCTCCCCTGGTAGACAATGGTGCGGCCGCTCATGGGTGGAAGGACCGGGACGCTACCCCCACCTCCGGGGACGGCGGTTTCGCTCACCTCCCCACAGCCCAGCAGGGCCAGCCCGGCCCAGGCCAGAAGAACGAATTGCCGGAAGCCTCCCATAGGACCAAGCCCAGTCTACGGGAGGCAGAGGGGCGCCTTTTCAGAGATTAAGAACGGTTCAGGCCCAAGGGTTGGGTCAGTTCCCCTGCGCTGCGGCTTCGTCGATCAGGGTTTGCCGGGCGGCGTTGATCTGTAGCGCCTTTACCTTGACATACTGGGCGCTGGTGGCGTGGGCAAGGGCGGTCTCCAGGTCAATCTGGTCGCGGGCGTAGAGCTCGGCTAGGTGGTCGTCAAAGGTTTGCATGCCGTCCAGCGAGGAGTCCTTTAGGGCTTGGTAGATTTCGTGGGTGCGCTCAGGGTCCTTGATCAGGTCGCGGATTCGCAGGGTTCCCTTGAGAATCTCCATGGCGCAGACCCGTCCGCCCTGCTTGCTGGGCAGCAAGCGCTGGGAGACGATGCCCACCAGCGACTCGGCGAAGAGGATTCGGGCCACACCCCGCTCGTGGGGTGGAAACAGGTCGAGCACCCGGTTGACGGTCCGCACGGCGTCCAGGGTGTGCAGGGTGGAGAAGACCAGGTGGCCGGTCTGGGCTGCTTCCAGGGCTGCGGCTGCCGTAGCGTGGTCGCGAATCTCCCCGATCATGATCACATCGGGGTCCTGCCGCATGGCCGCCACCAGCCCGTCCTTGAAGCTGGGGACGTCTTGTCCGATCTCCCGCTGCACCACGATGGACTTTTTGCTCCTGTGCAGATACTCGATGGGGTCCTCCAGGGTGATGATCATCTTGGCGTGTTGCTGGTTGATCTCGTCAATGATGCGGGCTAAGGTGGTGGATTTACCTGAGCCGGTGGGGCCTGTTACGAGCACCAAGCCCTTTTCCTGATCGCGGAAGTAGTGGAGGGTTTCCTGTGGGAGGGAGACGATTTTGAGCCGGCCCTCGTCGGAGTTAACCACCCTCATCACACAGCTCACCGAACCCCGCTGGCGGAAGAGGTTGACCCTGAAGCGCGCCACACCGGGAACCGAGTAGGCCAGGTCCACCTGGTTGCGCTCGGAGAAGACGAGCTTTTGGCGTTCGTTGCACATCATGTCCACCAGGGCCTCGGTGTACTGGGGGGTGAGGGGGCTTTGGGTGACGGGGTTTAGCTTGCCGTG
>NZ_JANXCG010000079.1 GCF_025060375.1 Meiothermus sp.
CCAGCCGTCCCCCTGCACGTGGCTCAGGGGCTGAGGGAGCGGGGGCACGAGGTGGTCTTGCAGCCCGAGTGGGCCTCCTTTGGCCGGGGGCAGGTGGTCCTGCGGTACGGCGAGGCGCTTCTGGCGGCCACGGAACCCCGCGCCGACGGGCTGGCCCTGGCCTGGTAGGCCTAGCGGAGGTAACCCAGGACGCCGCCTTGGTCTACCCACCGGGCCCGGCCCGCTTCGACCAGGTACTCCAGGTGGGCCAGCGTCTCGGCCCAGGCGAAGCGCCGTTGGGCCAGGCTCAGCTCCCCCGGGAAGAGGGCTAGGGAGAGCTGCCAGCAGGTCTGGGGGCGGTCGTCCAGCAGGCCTTCCAGGAAGCCCAGGCGCTCCATGTGGTGGGCTTTGAGCTCGGCCACCCGCCCCCCGATGTCCTCGATGGGCCGGTAGTGGCCGGGCAGGGCCAGCCGGGCCTGGAGGGCGGCCGTTTTTTCCAGCGAGCGCAGGTAGTGGGCCAGGGGGTTGGGGTAGGCGTAGGCCCAGCGGCCGATGTTGGGGGAGATTTTCTCCAGAATCTGGTCGCCGGCCAGCAGCACCCCGTCCGTCTCGCGCAAGAACATGCTGTGCCCGTCGGCGTGGCCAGGTGTCCAAACTGCGCGCAGGCGCATACCGGCCAGCTCGAGCACCTCCCCATCCCCGAAGGTTCTCAGGCTTTGTGCGGGGTGCACCCGGCTGTGGGTCTGGGCCATCTCCTGTTCCAGGCCCGACAGGTAATCGCCCACGACCCCGTGCAGGCGAAAGTGGGCCATTCCGGCCTGGTGCATGCGCTCTGGTTCGCTCCAGAAGATGTGGCCCCGTTCCTCCTCCACATCCAGCATGTAGACCGGCACCCCCTGGGCCTCGATGAGCCCGGCCAGGCCGTAGTGGTCGGGGTGGTGGTGGGTGATGAGAAGGGCCTCGAGGTCACCCCAGGCTAGCCCGTGCTCCCTGAGGGCGGCCTCGAGGCTTCCTCGAGCCTCGGGGGTGTCCAGCGCAGCGTCCACCAGCACCGCCCCTCCGCTGCTGAGGGGCCTGGGGAGGAGCAGATAGCAGTTCACGTACCGGAAGGGGTAAGGGATGGGCACAGGGATGGCATAGATGCCGGGGGCAACTTCGGCGGAAAGGTGGGTCTGGGGCATGGGAGGATTGTACCAAGTCAAACCTGCTGCGGCGTGCCCTTGTCCCGTAGGATGGGCCTATGCATCCTGCCCTGAGGGAGGCTGTGGTCGGGGCCCATCGGCGGATGGAGGAGCGCAGCAGGTGCTATCTAGAGGCGCAGGGTTTGAGGGTGAGCTGCCGCAGGGGGTGCTGGGCCTGCTGCCTGGCCTGGGTGGTGGTGGGATTGGCCGAGGCGGAGTACCTGCGGGAGCAGCTGGGGCGCCTTCATCCCGAGGGGCTAAGGAGGGTTGAGGAGGAGGGTCCGCTGCGGGTGGACCGGATTGCAAGGGACCGAAACCTGCCCGACCTTCCCAGACAGCATTTTCTTTCGGCCTGTCCCTGCCCCTTGCTGACCCAGGACGGGGCTTGTGCCGTCCACCCCTATCGCCCCCTGGCCTGCCGAGGGGTGCTGACCGACCTGGAGCCTGCCTACTGCCTGCCGGGGGTGGTCCCGGGCCTCCGTGGGGCGGCCCGGGCCAGGTACCGGGCCCAGCTCGAGCCCCGGCACGGGCCAGAGCACTACCTGAAGGTGCCCTGGCAGGCCGCTGGTCGCCTAGCTCGAGGGCTTTGGAACACCGAACGGCGGATACGGGGCTTTACCGTGGTGGGGGAACTGGTGGCGCTGGTGTACCTGTTGGGGCAGGAAGGCTTTCAGAAGGCCCTGAGGGAGGGGTTAGGGCCGGTTCGGCGGTGGCTTGAGGTTCGGGGTTTATGGGGGGGGCGGTGGGGGTTTTGGGTGGGCTGAGGCCGCTATCGGCGCTCGCAGCTGGTGCCGGTCCAGCGCCCGCCCCGGCCGTGGCACTCCTGGCGCAAATTTTCCTCCGGGGCCCGGATGGCCGCCAGCACCAGACCGGCCGGATAGCCTCCAGCCCCCGCACCTAGGCCTAGCTCAAGCCGCGAGAGGCTTAGGGTTTCCCGACTGCTGGGAACCTGGATGCTGACGTACCCCTTGCCGTTCCAGATGTAGACCACACTTCGGATGACCCGCCCTCCGGGCCGGTAGGGGGGGTTGACGCGCAGTTCTATCTCCAGGGGCTTTAGGAAGCTGGTAGCGCTGGAGGAGAGCCGGTAGATGCCTACCACTTCCCGGTCGGGAAGGGTTTGGATGAAGAAGACCTCATCCTGGGGGGGAGAGGTGGGCACTGCTTGGAGCCGCTCGAGGCGGAACCGCACCGGGGTGTGGAGGGCTCCTGGGGGTACCCAGACCTGGATGCCGGGTATCCGCAAAGCCCCACCCTCCGGCCCAATGCGCCGCTCGTCCAACTGGGCCCCTTGCCCAAAGCTCCACCCAACCAGAGCGCCCAACAGCAGAAGGCGCAGCATAACGCTGAGATTAACCCAAACAAGTCTGAGAAAGTCCAGGCTGGCCCTACCTTCTGTCTGCCCCGAGGCGCCACAGGGCCAGGTAGAAGACCACCAGCCCCAAGCAGACCAGAGCCCCTCCTAAAAACGGGCCCCTGGGCCCCAGCCAGTCCCAAAGGAATCCCCCTACCGCGGGCCCTGTAGCGGCGCCAAGCCCCTCCACCACCATCAGCGAACCCCAGATGGCTGCGCGGTTCTCTACCGGCAGCAACCGGACCAAAAAGGCGTTCCAGCTTGGCACGAAGGTGGCAAAGGCGGCACCCCCCAGCAGGCAGAGCCCCAGGAACTGCCCGTAGGTGGGCTTCTGCGCGATGAGCACGAAGACCAAGGCCAGCACCCCAAGGCTGCCCACCATGGGCAGCAGCGGTCCTCGGCGATCAGGAAGCCGACCAAAGAAACCCGTCCCTACAAAAGCCGTCGCTGCGGCTAGACCGATGGCCAGATAGAGCTGCCACTCCGTGAAGAGGAGCACGTGGAAGGTGAACTTGAGGATTACCAGATTGAACAGGGTTTGCAAGAAGGTCTGGGCAAAGGCCACCGGTACGACCACCAGGATGGGCAGGAGCTGGCTCAGGCGAAACCCCTGCTTGGGGATGGGCTCGCGGAGGCGCAGGTTGGCAAGGCCGAGGAGGGTTGCCAGTCCTAAAGCGATCAGGAGCATGGGGGCGCTGGTTTCGGGAAGGTGGCGGGTGAAGAAGGTTCCCAGGACCCAGCCTAGGCCTATCCAGGGCATCACCAGAAAATGGGCGTAGGCCATGGCCCGGCCCTCCCGGCCAGGTACCGCTACCCGGCTGGAGTAGGTCAGGTAGCCCGGCTGAAGCGCGGAGGTGGCCATTCCCCAGACCAGGGTGCTGCTCAGGAAGAGCCAGCCGTTGGGATAGGAGACGGTTCCGACCACCGTAAGCAGGCCCACCAGCCCTGCAAAGGCGGCAACCAGGCCAAACCCAAGGCGCTGCACAAGATATCCCCCCAGCCCCCGGCTAAAGGCCTCGGCCAGGGAGTGCACCACCCAGGCCAGCCCGATCAGGCTCAGGCTCAGGCCCAGCTCCTTGGAGGAAAAGGGCAGAAAGACCCAAAAGAATGCCGAGCGGCTCATCTCTATGAGTCCTAGGGTGAGGAGGATCCCCCCAAACTGGGGAAGGGCCTTTTGCTTCCAGGGGAGTTTTTCCAGCATTTTCATCGGCAGAGGGTGGGTTGGCTCTGGGTGTTCTGTGCAGGCGCACTTTCCCACCGGTAGAGGATTTAGGGCAAGGCCGGGGTCTATTCTAACCGGCCTCCCTTCTCGCACTACTTGAAAAGGGTAGGGGAGGTGAGGAGTCCGGCCCGCAGGCCTCTCATCAGGAGGGGTAGCCCCCTCAGCCGAGTTTGCCACAAGTAAGCGGCGATCTCACCCAGGAAGTGGAGGGACCAGTAGGCCTTTCCCAGGGGTCCAAATGCCCTGGAGCGCAACAGCCAGAGGCGGTTTCGGGCTTCAAAGAAGAAGCGCTCCCCGTAGTCGCCTACTGCGGCGGTGGGCTGGCTGGTTTTGTGAACCACTAGGCTGTCGTGTACCCAGTAGCCCCATCCCCCTCGTAGGATTCGCCCGCTGAACTCCAGGTCCTCACACCACACAAAGTAGGATGGGTTGGGCAGGCCGTGTCGCTCTATGGCGCTGCGGCGCACCAGCATGCCTGTCCAGGCCCCTGAGCGGACAACCAGGTAGCCGTACCGTACCGCCTTCCACAGGTGCCTAGGTCTGCGCCAGTCGGGCAGGGGAAAGTTCATGGGGTGAATCCGGCCGTCCACCCAAACCACGCGGCTGAAGAGAATGTCGGCTGGTCTTCCCCAGCTGCGCGTGGTGGCCTCCGCCGCCAACAGCTTTTCTAGTGCGTCGGGTTTGGGCACCCCGTCGTCATCCATCAGCCAAACCCAGTCGGCTCCGCCCTCCAAGGCCTGCCGTATTCCGTGGTAAAAACCTCCAGCAGAGCCCTGATTCTCGGGAAGCTCGAGTCGCTCGACCCTGGGGAACTCAGCCTCCAGCAGGGCCGTCACCTCCTTGGGTGAGCCGTTGAGCACCACCACCATCCGCTCGAGGGGCTGGGTTTGCTGGTGCAGCGCTTCCAGCACCTCGAGCAGGAGGCGGGGTCGGTTGTGGGTGGGAATTACGGCCCAGATTCGCACCCGCCCATCATACTTGGGCCCCCAGAGCCGAGCGAATCTCGGCAGCAATTTTGGGCAGAGCACCCCTGGGCCCGTTGCGCTCCAGGCCTTCTCGCCGCGCCTCCTCACGGGCCCTTTGATCGTTGAGGAAGACCCGCACAGCCTCGGCCACCTTCTCGGGGTGGGCCTCCACCAGCCGCAGGGCCTTCCCGAGGAGCCGGCTTTGCCGAAGGGCGTTGGGGTAGATGTATTGGGGTCCCGGCGTGGGGAAGGCCACCACCGGGATTCCCATCCCGGCGGCCTGTTCGTTGGCGGTGCCGGCCGTACCCACCGCCACATAGCCTGCGTGCAGGATGGCTGAAAAGGCGTTGCGCAGCAACCAGACCTGGTGGGGGCCCTGCTGGGCTACGGCGGTCTGCTCGTCGAGTGGGCTGAGCGACCAGCCCTCGGCCAGGGGCACCTGGGTGAATTCTCCCGCCCAGGCCACCAAAGGTTGCAGCTCAGGCAGAAGGGTAGCGGCCTGCAGCATCAGGGGTAGGCTGAAGCGCACGTCGGCCCGGGTGCCCGGCAGCAGCACCAGCACCCTGCGACCGTCCAGTATCCCTGCCAGCTCGCGTTCGGGCGGCCCCAGGGTGTCCATGGCCATTCCCCCCACAAAGCGGGCTTTGTGCAGGCCCAAGGCCCTGGCCCGCTCCTCGCTGGGCTTGTCCCGCACATAGACGGCCCGCACAAAGCGGTGCATCCAGCGCTCGTAGAACATGTAGTCCTCAGCGGCGAACTGGTTGGGCTGCTTGAGCCGCTCCCAGACGGTTCGGCCAGCCCAGTAGTAGTGGGAGACCTGGGGTTGGAGGTGAAACAGCGGCTTTTTTCCCCAGTCTGAGGCCAGCACACCGATGGCCAGGGCGTAGGCGTCGCCCACCACAGCCACTGCCCGCACCTCCCTTCGGGCGAGCTGGGCGGCACGAACCTGCCGGGCTACCTCCCAGAGGAAGCCCGCCCTCAGGTCGGCCAGCAGGTTTTCCAGGCTGTTGAAGGGGAAGCCGCCGGAAGGCATCTGGCTACGGGGGCCTAGAATGCGCTCTACATGGCCCTCGTAGCGCTGCCCTGGCCCCACTAAGGGTAGCGCAGCCAGCCGGAGGCCGGGGAGGTGCTGGGCCAGGGTGGTTCCGATCAGGTCCTCGGCGTTCCCGCCGGAGATGATGAGGACGTCGGTCATGGTCCTGGAGGGACGGCCCTCTGCGCTTCTTCCAGGGCCAGCGCCACCGCTTGGGCCTGGGTTTTCAGGGGTACGTAGGCCTGGGGCTTGGCGAGGGCCAGGGTCTCGTCGGGGGGCAGGTGGATGAAGCCGACCGGTACCTTTTGGGGCAGCCAGGAAAGGGCTAGATACATGACCTGGTTGCACAGGTAAAGTCCTGCGCTGTTGCTCAACACGCTTGGTATGCCCGCCTCTTTCCAGCGGGCCTGGATGGCTCGTATGGGCAGGCGGGTGTGGAGGGCCAGCGGACCGCCGGGAAGGATGGGCGTGTCGTGCAGCAGGCGCCCTGCGTTGTCGGGGACCTCGAAGTCCAGCAGGTTGACAGCGAGCCGCTCCAAGCAGACCAGAGCCCGGCCTGCTGCCAGGCCCAGGTGGAGCACCGCGGCGGGTTGGTGTTTCTGGTAGAGCTCCTGCAGGGTGGTTCGCACCTGCTCGGTGTCCACCGGCAGGGTAGCCCGGACCAGCTCGAGCCCGCCCACCCGCTCGGGCAGGAGGTCCAGCACCGCCCGGCTGGGGTTGTGGGGGTAGTCGGCGAAGGGCTCAAAGCCGGTGACCAGGGCCTTCACGGGGCAGAGTATACCCTAGCGGTAGAGTTCGCGGGCGATGATGAGCTTCTGGATCTCGCTGGTGCCCTCGTAGATCTCGGTAACCTTGGCGTCGCGGTAGTAGCGCTCCACCCGGTAGTCGCGGTGGTAGCCGTAGCCCCCCAGAATCTGCACCGCATCGCGGGTCACGCTCACCGCCACGTCGGAAGCGAAGAGCTTGGCGGTGGAGGCCTCTAGGGTGTAGCGCTCCCCTCGGTCCTTTTTGGCAGCGGCCTCGAGCACCAGCCCTCGAGCCGCGGCGATGCGGGTGTGCATCTCGGCTAGCTTGAAGCTCACCCCTTGGAAATCCCTCAGCCTCTGGCCGAACTGGAAGCGCTCATCCGCGTACCGCCGGGCAATCTCAAAGGCGGCCCGGGCCATGCCCACAGCCTGAGCGGCGATGCCTATGCGCCCCGAATCGAGGCCAGCCAGGGCCTGGGCTAGGCCGCGCCCCTCCTGGCCCAGGAGGTTCTCCTCCGGGACGAAGACCCCTTCCAGCCGAACCTCACAGGTGTGGGCGGCGTGCAGGCCCATCTTCTCCTCAGGGGGGCCAAAGCTGAGGCCCGGCGTGCCCTTTTCCACGATGAAGCTGCTGATGCCGGCCTCGCCGCGGGCCATGACCACGTAAACCTGGGCCTGACCTCCTGAGGTGACCCAGCTCTTGACCCCGTTCAGCTGCCAGCCGCCCGGCACCTTCTGGGCCCGGGTTTTGAGCGAGGCCGGATCTGAGCCGGCGTGGGGTTCACTCAGGCAAAAGGCCCCGATCCACTCACCCTTGGCCAGGGGCACCAGGTACTTTTTCTTTTGCCCCTCGCTGCCATAGCGAAGGAGCATGTACTGCGGCAGGCCCGAGGTGACCGAGAGGATGACCGCCACGCTGGGGTCGGCGGTGGCGATTTCCTCTAGGGCCAGGGCCCAGGTTACCGAGTCCAGCCCGGCCCCGCCCCAGGCCTCGGGGGTGGTCATCCCCAGAAGGCCAAGCTGGCCAAGCTTTCTTAGTTGGGGCCAGGGGTAGCTGCCGGTGCGGTCGTACTCGGGGGCCAGCTCCCAAAGGATCTCTCGAGAAACCTGGCGCACCATCTCCAGCACCATCTTCTGTTCGGCGGTAAGCGAGGGCATATGTATATCGTATTATGCCACTTGTGCAAAAAAAGCGATATAAAAGAACCGGGTATGATGGCAGGCGTGTCGGGGAGGTGGTTGCGGGTTTTGGTGGCCTCAGGTCTCAGCCTGCTGCTGCTGCCCCTGGGTCTGGCCCTCAACCCCGATATGGGGTCCTCCTCTGCGGGGTTGCTCTGGCTTTTGGGAACTTCGCTGGGCCTTTTCCCCCTCACCTTTCGGTTTTTGCTGGCGGCGGGCGGTCTTCTGGCGCTTTTCACTGGGGTCGTCCTTTTTACTCCCCTCACCGCCTTCCTGGTCCGGGGCCTGGTGGTGCGGGATGTTCCACAGAAGGCCGACCTGATTGTGGTTTTGGGTGGGGGAATGCACTGCGGGGCGGGGGAGCTCGAGGCCAGCTCGCTGGCCCGCCTGGAGAAGGGGCTGGAGCTTTGGCGGGCGGGCTATGCCCCTCGTCTGACCCTCTCCGACACCGTAGGGGAGATTTTCGGCAGTGCGGGGTGCCCGTCCTTGGGCAGGGTGGCCCTGGAGCGGGTGCGGGCGCTTTACGGTGAGGCGGGCCCGGAGGTCGTTCTGCTCCCGAAGATGCGCACCACCCGCACCGAGGCCCTGGCGGTGGCCAAGCTGGTGCGGGATCGGGGCTACCGCCGGGTCCTTTTGGTGACCACCCCCACTCACAGCCGCCGGGCGGTGGCGGCTTTTCGCAAGCTGGGTTTGGAAGTGTGGAGCGTGCCCTCGAGCGAACCCCGGTTTGACATGGCCCTGCCCACCCCCGCCGACCGCCTGCAGGCCCTTACCCCCATCGTCCGGGAGTACCTGGGCCTCTTGAAGTACCGCCTCCAAGGCTGGCTGTGAGGGGCCTAGCGGTAGGTCTGCAACACCTTTTCCAGCTGCTCCCGAGAAGGGCGCAGCCGCTCGGGCGGAAGCTGGGCCAGAGGGGTTCTAAGCCCTTCCACCTCGGCCAGGCTGGGTCGGCTGGGGTTGTAGTAGAGCAGGCCCGTGATGAACTCGCCCTCTTCCTGGGCTTGCTGTAGACGGGCCAGGGCGGCCATGCGGTCGGTGGGGTCGTAGTCGGGGCCCAGGTTGCGCAGCCGGATGTGCGAGCCGTCATGCAGCTCCACCAGGCGGAACTCCCCGGGCTCGAGCGGCTCAATGGCGATTTCCTCTGCCGGCGGGATGAACCCTAGCTCGTGCAGGGGCTTTTCATGCTGGGTGCCGTAGCCGTAGCTCTTTGGGCTGTCGTCCTCGTTGTTGAAGGTCACGCAGGGGCTGATGATGTCCAGCACCGCTGTGCCCCGGTGGGAGAGGGCTGCCTTCAGGAGTTCGCGCACCTGCTTGGCGTCCCCGGCAAAGCTGCGGGCCACAAAGCCGCAGCCAGCCACGATGGCCTCCATGCACAGGTCTACCGGGGGAAAAGGGTTCTTCCCGGCGTACTTCAGGGTCAGCCCCTCTTCGGCGGTAGCCGAAAACTGCCCTTTGGTGAGGCCGTAGACCCCGTTGTTCTCGATGATGTAGACCATCCGCAGGTTGCGCCGAAGGAGGTGCTTGAACTGGCCTAGGCCAATGCTGCCGGTGTCCCCATCCCCTGAGACCCCGATGGCCTTGAGGGTGTGGTTGGCCAGCAGGGCCCCGGTGGCCACGCTGGGCATCCGGCCGTGCAGGGCGTTGAAGCCGTGGGACATCCCCAGGAAGTAGGCCGGCGATTTGGAGGAGCAGCCGATGCCGGAGAGCTTGATGACCTCGTGGGGCCTTAGGCTCAGCTCGTAGGCCACCTGCACGATCTGGCTGGCGATGCTGTTGTGGCCACAGCCCTTGCACAAGGTGCTGGGAGCGCCGTCGTAGTCCTTCTTGCTCAGGCCCACCGCGTTGAGCCTGAGGGGGGCGTTCGTCTTGACCGATGGGTTCTCCATGGGGGCCTCCTCACATGGGGCGCTGGGCTTCTTCGGTAAGGCGGGCCATGACCCACTCCGCCGTCAGGGGTAACCCGTCCAGGTAGGCCACCGAGCGCAGGCGGGGGGCGAACTCGGGCAGCTCGGCCCGCAGGATGCCGTGCACCTGGCCGTCGCGGTTCATCTCAATCACGCACACCTGTTCGTGGGCGGCCACGAAGTCGCGCACCTCTGGGCCGATGGGCAGGGCCCGCAGCCGCAGAAAGCTGAAGGGCAGTTTTTGGGCCAGGCGGTCCTTGGCCTCCTCGATGGCGTAGCGGGTGGTGCCGTAGGCGATGACCCCCAGGCGGGCTCCTGGGGTATGTGCCACCGCTGGCGGGGGCACGAGCCTGCGGGCGGTCTCAAACTTGCGGGCTAGACGGGCCATGATGCGCACGTAGTCCTCGGCCCGCTCGCTGTACTGGGCCTCCTCGTTGTGGCCGCTGCCACGGGTGAAGTAGGCGGCTCGGGGGTGGGGGGTGCCCGGCAGGGTGCGGTAGGGGATGCCGTCGCCGTCCACGTCTTTGTACCGGGCGAAGCCGCCCTGGGCCTCGAGGGCTTCCGCGCCCAGCACCTTGCCCCGCTGCATGGGCCGGTCGGGGTAGGCGAAGGGCCGCCCCATCCAGTTGTTCATCCCCAGGTCTAGGTCGGAAAGCACGAAGACCGGGGTTTGGAGCACCTCAGCCAGGTCAAAGGCCTTCCAACCAAACTCAAAGCACTCCTCAATGGAGGAAGGGAGGAGGATGGGGTGTTTGGTGTCGCCGTGACCCAGGGTGTAGGCGAAGGCCACGTCCCCTTGGCTGGTGCGGGTGGGCAGGCCGGTGCTGGGGCCTACCCGTTGGATGTCCCAGATGACCGCAGGGATTTCGGCGAAGTAGCCGTAGCTAACGAACTCGGCCATCAGGCTGAGGCCGGGGCCGCTGGTGGCGGTAAGGGCTCGAGCCCCCGCCCAGCCTGCCCCCATCACGATGCCCGCTGCGGCCAGCTCGTCCTCAGCCTGGACGATGGCGTAGGTGGGGTGCCCCTCTTCGTCCCTGCGCAGCTTGGAGAGGAACTCCCTCAGGGCGTCCATGAAGCTGGTGGAGGGGGTGATGGGGTACCAGGCGGCCACGCTTACCCCACCGAAGACCGCCCCCAGGGCCCCAGCCTCGTTGCCGGTCATCAGGATAAGCCCCTCGGTCTTGTTCATGGGCTCTACGCGGTAGGGGTCCCGCTTGGTTAGGTGTTCGCTGGCCCAGGCGTGGGCCCGGCGCACCACCTCGAGGTTGTCCTCCACCAGCTTGGGCCGATGGTCAAACTGCACCGCCAGGGCCCCTTCGATGACCGACAGGGGCAACCCCAGCATCCAGGCCAGCACCCCCACATAGGCCATGTTGGCCAGGTAGGGCCTGCGCTTGACCGGAACCTCAATCCCAGCCACCAGCTCGGCGGCTGGCACCGGGTAGTAGGTGAGGTCGTCGCGTTGGGGCAGGCCCTTCAGGTCGGTGTGGTAGAGGCAGACCCCCCCTGCGGGAAGGGCCCTTACATCCTCCGGGGCGGTGGCGGGGTTGAAGGCCACCAGAATCTCCGCGGGCTTGCGGGCGATGTAGCCCTCATGGCTTACCCGGATGTGGTACCAGGTGGGCAGGCCCTGGATGTTGGAGGGGAAGATGTTCTTGCCGTGAACCGGTAAGCCCAGCTTAAAAAAGGACCGCAACAGCGTGAGGTTTGCGGTCTGGCTGCCGGTGCCGTTGGCGGTGGCGACGACGAGGGAAAAGTCGTTGACGACGGACGGGCGCGGCGCAAGTGGGGCGGCCTGCGCCCTCTCTAGAACGCTCATGGCTCCTCCTTCAGTAGGCCCAACTCCACTTCCTTCTCCAGGCCTTGGCTAGCCCTCCTATCCTACCCCATGTCCGGCCCTGCGGTCGTGACCTCCAGCCCTTTTTTATGGGAAAAAACCCACAAGCTGGGTGGTAGGCTGGGGTATGTCCTTGCTGCTCCTGAACCGGGTAGGTCTGCTGGACGTGCGGGCGGGCCGGCTGTTGCCGGACATGTGCGTGGTGGTGCGGGACGGGCTTATAGAGCGGGTGCAGCCCGCCGGGCTCGAGCCGCCCGAGGCCCAAGCGGAGGGGGTGGTGCGGCTCGAGCTGGGCGGCCTGACCCTTATGCCTGGCCTCATCGACGCGCATGTGCACGTGATGGCCTGGACGGCCAACCTGCGCGAGCTGCTGAACGCCTCACCCCACTACAACGCCCTGCGGGCCGCGGAGATCATGCGGGGAATGCTCCTTAGGGGTTTTACCACCGTGCGCGACGCGGCGGGCGCTGACTTCGGGCTCAAGCGGGCGGTGGAGGAGGGGTGGGTCCTAGGTCCCCGGCTCTACATCTGCGGGCGGGCACTGAGCCAGACGGGGGGGCATGGCGACAGCCGAGCAGCTGGAGAGGTGGTTTTAGAGACGGTGAGCAGCCCGGTGGCCTTTAGCAGGGTGGTGGACGGGGTGGCGGAGGTGCGCCGGGCAGTGCGGGAGGAGGTGCGGCGGGGGGCCGACCAGATCAAGCTCATGCTGGGGGGCGGCATTGCTTCACCCACCGATCGGCTGACCAACGACCAGTTCTCCTTGGAGGAGATAAGGGCGGCGGTGGAGGAGGCCCAGATGGCCGACCTGTACGTGATGGCCCATGCCTACACGGCGCGGGCAGTTAACCGGGCGATTGCCCTGGGGGTGCGGAGCCTGGAGCACTGCAACCTGATTGACGAGCGCAGCCTGGAACTCTTCCTCCAGCATGGGGCCTGGATGGTGCCTACCCTTGTGACCTACCAGGCGCTGGCCCAGGAAGGGGTGGAGGGGGGGTTGCCCAAGGAGGTGGCCCACAAGGTGGAGCTGGTGCTGGACCAGGGGCTTGGGGCCCTCGAGCGGGCCTACCGGGCGGGGGTCAACCTGGCCTACGGTACCGACCTGTTGGGGGCCATGCACCGCTACCAATCCCTGGAGTTCAGGCTGCGGGCTCAGGTGCAGCCTAACCTCGAGGTCATTCGCGCGGCCACCCTTTACGCGGCCCGGCTGCTCAGGGCCGAGGGAAGGCTTGGGGAGGTCGTGCCAGGGGCATATGCCGACCTTATCGTTCTGGAG
>NZ_JANXCG010000037.1 GCF_025060375.1 Meiothermus sp.
GCCTTGCGGATGCGGGCATCTTTGGAGACCTGCAGGATGGCCCGGGCCATCTCCACCGCGCCCCGGTGGTGCTCAATCATCATGGACATGTAGGCGATGTCGAAGGCCTTACCCGAAAGCCTGCTCAGCTCGGCCGTGGACCCCATGGCCATACCGCCGTGGGCGCTGTGATCCATCTGGGCCAGGCCCACGCTCACCAGGAAAACCATCCACACTGCTCCGAGTTTCAGGTGCATAGTTCCCCCCTTTCCAGAACCAAGTGCCGACGCCCCACCCAGGCCCTTCAGGCAAAGGCTGGGCCACGGGCAGAACCGCCCGGGGAAGCCACCGGCCCGCTGGGTGGGCGGGATGAGGGTGCAGGCATCCGAGCGGTAGCAACGAATGCCGTGCCCGCTGCAGCCCAGCACCGGAGCCCGCCCAAGCCAGACCATCCTAGACCTCCAGTGCCGGTTTCGCCGGCTCCACCCTGGCAAAAGGCGGCCGGAAGCCGCGCAAGCGCAGGGCGTTGGAAAGCACAAAAAGCGACGAGAGGCCCATGGCCGCCCCAGCCAGCACCGGCGAGAGCAACCAACCGGTAAAGGGATAAAGCACCCCCGCAGCTACCGGAATCAAGAGCACGTTGTAGGCAAAAGCCCAGAACAGGTTGAGCCGGATGTTGCGCAAGGTAGCCCGGCTTAGGGCGACGGCGTTGGGCACCCCGCGCAGGTCGCCCGAGACCAGAACCACATCGGCGGTCTCTATGGCCACATCGGTGCCGGTGCCGATGGCCAGCCCCACATCGGCCTGGGCCAGCGCGGGAGCGTCGTTGATACCATCGCCCACGAAGGCCACCTTGTGGCCCTCTTCCCGAAGCCGCCGCACCGCCTCGGCCTTGTCCTCGGGCAGTACCTCGGCCAGCACCTCATCTATGCCGAGCTGCTTGCCGATGGCCTGGGCCGTTCGGGCGTCGTCCCCAGTGATTATGGCCACCCTGAAGCCCTGGCGGTGCAGCAGGGCGATGGCCTGAGCAACCCCCTCCTTGAGGGGATCGGCCACGGCCAGCACCGCCGCCAGCCTCCCGTCCACCGCGGCATAAAGCGGGGTCTTGCCCGCCTCGGCCAAACGGCCAGCCACAGGGGCCAGGGGGCCCAGCCCCAGGCCCAGCCGGGCCATAAGGCGCCCCGCCCCCACCTCCACCCGGCGGCCCTCCACCCACCCGCTCACCCCGAAGCCGGGTAGGGCTTCGAAGGCTGCTGGCTCAGCCAGCTCGAGGCCGCGCTCCCTGGCGGCCTTCACGATGGCCTGGGCCACTGGGTGTTCGGACCTCTGCTCGAGGGAGGCCACCAGCCGGAGCACCTCAGCCGCATCGAAGCCCTCGGCCACCTGCAGGTCGGTAAGCTCAGGCCGGCCCTTGGTCAGGGTGCCGGTCTTGTCGAAGGCCACCACCCGGGCCTCCTGCAGAGCCTGCAGGGCCTGACCCCGACGGAAGAGGATGCCCATCTGGGCAGCCTTGCCGATGCCCACCATGAGGCTCACCGGGATGGCCAGACCCATGGCACAGGGACAGGCAACGATCAGCACCGCCACTGTATTGACCAGGGCGAAGGTCAGGGCGTTCTCCTCCCCAAAAAGGAGCCACACCCCCGCGGTAATCAGGGCAATGCCCAGCACAATGGGGGTCAACACCGCCACCACCCGGTCGGCCAGGTTCTGGATGGCGGGCTTGGAGGCCTGGGCGCCCTCCACCAGCCGGACAATCTGCGCGAGCGCGGTGTCTGCGCCCACTGCGGTGGCCCGGAAGGTAAAGGCCCCGGTTTGGTTGAGGGTGCCCCCCACCACCCTGGCCCCCTCGGTCTTGCGCACCGGCATGGGCTCGCCGGTGATCATGGACTCGTCCACGTAGCTCTGACCAAAGACCACCACCCCATCGGCTGGAATCCGCTCGCCAGGCCGCACCGCGATGAGGTCGCCCGGCCCTATCTCGTCCACAGGGACCTCCCGCTCGAGCCCCCCCTCCACCACCCGAGCGGTCTTGGCCTGCAACGAAAGGAGCTTTTCAATGGCCTCGGAGGTTCGGCCCTTGGCGATGGCCTCGAGGTACTTGCCCAGCAGGACCAGGGTGATGACCACCGCCGAGACCTCAAAGTAGACGTGGCGGGCCTGGGGGGGAAAGAGGCCGGGGAAAAGCACCACCCCCAGGCTATAGAAGTAGGCCGCCGAGGTGCCGATCATCACCAGGCTGTTCATATCGGGCGAGCGCGCCCGCAGGGCGGCCCAGCCGTGGCGGTAGAAGCGCAGGCCAGGGCCGAACTGCACCGGGGTAGCCAGGACCAGCATCGCCCAGTTCCACACCCCCTCAGGGAAGAGCGAGAGCAAGAACATGTGGGCCGGCATCCAGAGCATCGGCAGCATTGCAAGCAAAAAGAGCGGCAGCGAGAAACCAGCAGCAAGCAGGAAAGCCCGCCTAAGCGAAGCGATTTCCTGGCACCGGGCCTCGCGTTCCATATCCAAGCGGTCTTTGCCCGAAGCGGCCTCAACCACCCCGTAGCCCGCGTCGCGGATGGCCCGCTTGAGCTGGCCCGGGCCTAAGCTAGCCGGAAGGAACCTGACCGTAGCCCGTTCGGTAACGAGGTTGACGCTGGCTTCCAGCACCCCATCCAGCTTCCGCAAAGCCCGCTCCACCCGCACCGCGCAGGCCGCACAGGTCATCCCCGTGACACCGAACTCCACCTCGGCCACCACCGGGGTGTAGCCGGCCTCCCGCACCCGCTCCACCAGGGCCGCTGGGCTGGTCTTTTTTGGGTCGTAGACAACGCTGGCCCGTTCGGTGGCCAGGTTGACCTGGGCCCGCTCCACCCCCTCTGCCCCCTTCAGACCCCGCTCCACGCGGTTCACACAAGCCGCGCAGGTCATGCCCCGGACGCCGATTTGCACTTCCTTCATAGCCAGCAACCCACAGCTCCCAAAGAAGCCCGGACTACCGGTACTTCAGCACCTCCATCAGCTCCTCCACCATCCGCTGGGTATCCCCCCGCAGGGCGGCGCTGGCCACGTGGTGCTCGAGGTGGCTCCTCAGAATCATCTCCCCCACCTTGTCCAAAGCCCCCTGCACCGCCTTGAGCTGTTTGAGCACATCCACGCAGTAGGGCTCACCCTCGAGCATCCTGAGGATGCCCTCGAGGTGCCCCTTGGCCGAGAGGAGGCGGCTGCGGGCCTCCTGCCGCACCTTGGGGTCCAGGTGAAGGGCGTGCTTCTGGGCCATCTCAGGCCACCCGGGCGGTGTAGCCCTCCTCCTCCACCGCCTCAATCAGCCTCTCCGCCGGCGCGCTACCGACCACGATAGCCCGGCCCTCCTCCAAGGAAACCTCTACCCGCTCCACGCCAGCCACCTTCTTCAGGGCCTCGGTGACGTGACGAACGCAGTTGTTGCAGCTCATGCCCTCGATTTTTAGCGTGACCATAGCCCCACTATACCCCACCCCTCCTGGGGTGGGGTAGCGGGCAGAACAATTCCCAAGCCTTGCGCTTTTCCACGGGGGCCTTAAGCTAAAACCCGTGAGCGCCCTGTACCGCCAGGCCCGCCCCAGCACCTTCGACGAGATGGTGGGCCAGGAACACGTCAAGGAGGTCCTCACCCACGCTATCCGCTCCGGGCGGCTGGCCCAGGCTTACCTGTTCTCGGGACCCCGAGGTGTGGGCAAAACCAGCAGCGCCCGGCTCATCGCTCAGGCGGTGAACTGTGCCCAAGAGCCAAAACCCTGCGGTCGGTGCGAGGGCTGCCGGCTGGTGCGGGAAGGGCGGCACCCCGATGTCTTGGAAATTGACGCGGCCTCAAACAACTCGGTGGAAGACGTGCGGGAATTGCGGGAACGCATCCTGCTCTCGCCCATTCTGGGCCAGCGTAAGGTGGTCATCCTAGACGAGGCCCACATGATGTCCAAAAGCGCCTTCAACGCGCTTCTGAAAACGCTGGAGGAGCCCCCACCGCACGTCATCTTCATCTTCGCCACCACCGAGCCGGAGCGGATGCCCCCTACCATCCTCTCCCGCACGCAGCACTTCCGCTTCCGCCGGCTTTCCGAGGGTGAGATTGTGGAAAAGCTGGGGCGCATACTGAAGGGCCTGGGGCGGGAGGCCGAGCCCCAGGCCCTCTCCCTCATAGCCCGGCTGGCCGATGGGGCCATGCGGGACGCCGAGAGCCTGTTGGACCGCCTGCTGACCCTGGAGGGCCCCATCACCCTGAGGAGGACCGAGGAGACCTTGGGCCTGCCCCCCCAGGAGGCCCTCTTCGCTCTGGCCGAAAAGCTGGACGAGGGCCGGCTGAGGGAAGCCCTGGAGGAGGCCAGGCGGCTCTACACCCAAGGCTTCGCGGCCCGCACCCTGACCGGAGGTCTGCTGGAGGCCTTCCGGGCTGGCCTCTATGCCCGGATGGGCCTTGGGCAAGGCCCCCGTCTGGAGGGACCTGAGGAGCGGTTGGTAGCCGCCATGACCGCGCTGGACGAGGCCCTG
Source organism: Meiothermus sp. (assembly GCF_025060375.1). Lineage (GTDB taxonomy): Bacteria > Deinococcota > Deinococci > Deinococcales > Thermaceae > Meiothermus. The sequence continues at coordinate 4,489 of NZ_JANXCG010000037.1, forward strand.
GAAAGGCTGGCCAAGCGCTCCGACGCCCTCTCGCTCGAGCTGGCCCTGCTGGGCGCCTACCAGGCCCTCCATCCCCCACGCGCCCCGGCCTCGGCGCCCCCCGACCCTCCCTCCCACCCCAGCCCCCAACCCCCCACAGCC
>NZ_JANXCG010000015.1 GCF_025060375.1 Meiothermus sp.
CTCGTCGCGCGGGGCGCCCAGGGCCTGAAGAACCTCCCATGGGCCCATCCGCACCGCCCCGGTGCCCAGGGCCAAAACGCCCAGGGTCAGTAGGGCCAGGGCCAGCAGGGGAATCAGGGCGGGTTTGGGAAGGGCGGGGCGGCCTAGCATGAGTATTTCAATCAACTTACTCGGGTTTGAAGTCTATCCCTCATGAATAAGTCTCGTAGCTTCGAGGTTCTTATCTTGCATATTCCTAGCGATAAACTAAAGATTATTGCCCGGATTTGCCTCCCCGCTTTCCCGCTTCAGACCTCTTCCCAGCGCACCAGGCTCTCCAGGCTGGGGTATTTGCGCGGGGCCAGGGCCCGCTTGGCGAAGCCCATGTAGAAAAGCCCCAGCAGCCGGTCGGGGGGCTCGGCCCAGCCGAAGTAGGCCGCCAGGTCGGGGTGGGTGGCCACCGGGCCGCTGGCCCAAAGCCCCCCCAGGCCCTGGGCTGCGGCCATCAGGTGCAGGTTCTGCACCGCCATGCTCACCGCAGCCAGCTCCTCCCATTCCGGCATGGGCCGCTCCCGGCGGGGCTGCATCCCGATGGCGATCCAGACCGGGGCTCCAAAGATGAGCTTGCGGTAGCTCTCCAGCCAGCGTGGCTCATAGCCCGGCAGGGCCTTGGGGAACACCTCCTGCACCTTAGCCCATAGCCTTCCCTTGGCCTCGGGGCCGGTAATGACCACAAAGCGGAAGGGGTGGGTGCGCCCGTTGTTGGGGGCGTAGCGGGCCGCATCCAGGCAGCGCTCGATGAGGGCACGGGGTACGGGGTCGGGCCTCAGGGCCTGCACCCCGTAGCTGCGCCGCCCCCGGATGATGGCCTCGAGGGCATCCGCATCAAAACTGGGGTAGGGCCGGTGGGGCAGCCTGGGCTGGCTCATCAGCGCCACCAGCATCTCCCGCAGGTGCAGGGCATCCCTGGCGGGCTCAGCAAAGCGGTGCTCAAAGCGTGCGCTCTGCTCGCCGTCCCAGACCAGGGCGGTAAAGCCCTCGGGGCTGAGCTCCGTCATCTCGGCCCCCTCGGCCCACTCCGGGCCGCCCAGGGCCTTGATGGTGGCCAGAAGCTCCTCGGCGTGGTCGTCGTTGATGTGCTCGAGGTAGGCCGAAAGCCGCTCGGGGGTCAGGTCGGTAGTCACTTCACCTTCTCCAGAATCAACCGGGTCAGCTCGCTCACGTTGCGCAGGCTCACCAGCGGGCCGCTGTAGGGGCTGAAGGGCTCGGGAGTGTAGAGGATGGCCTGATCCTTGAGCTTCTGCCCTACCGGGCTACTGAAGAAGGCCTTGGAGCCGTCGTACTGGCCGCCGGGCGGGAAGACCACCACCAGGGTCTCCTTGTCCAGGCTGATCAGGGCCTCGTCGCTGATCTGGGCCCCCACATTCAGGGTGACGTCTTTAGGGGTGTAGCCGTCCTTGAAGCCCATGGCCCTGAGGTCGGGGATCAGCCGCACGTTGGTGTAGACCCAGTTGGCCCCTCCGGCGAAGGGGGCTACCACAATCACCTTGGGGTACTTTTGGAAGACCCCCGCATTCCTCAGGCGGGCCTGGGCGGCCTGATAAGCCCCCCGCACCTGGCCGATGATGCGCTCGGCCTCGGTGCTCTTGCCGAAGATGCGCCCCAGGTCGCGCAGACCCCGCTCCCAGAAGCCCTTGCCGCCTTCCTCATAGCCCAAGGTGGGGGCGATCTGGCTCAGCTTGTCGTAGTGTTTGTTGCCCTTCCAGGTGAGCCGCACGATCAGGTCGGGCTTTAGGGTCAGCAGGGTTTCCAGATTGGGCTCCATCCAGGTGCCGATGTAGGTAGGATTGTTGAGCTTAGCCCGGGCTAGAAAGCCTTTCTGCAATACCTCAGGCTTGATATGGCCTCCGCTGATATCGGCAGGGGTCAGGTAGGCGCTGGCCAGCCCCACGATGCGGTCACCTACCCCCAAAGCAGCCAACCAGCCCAGGGCCTCTTCGTCCATCACCACCACCCGCTTGGGGTTGAGGGGCACGCGGCTGGTGCCCTCATCGTGCTCGATGGTAAGGGTCTGGGCCAGGGCAAAGCCTGAGAGGACGATTGCGACAAGAAGGTTCTTAAGGTTCATTTCTCTTCTCCTTTGCTCAAAAGGCTCTCAGCCAAAAACGGGTTGAGGCCGCTTTCCAACAGGGCTACCAGGCGGCCAAACTGGCTTTCTTCCTCGATCTGCTCCTCTAAGTACCACTGCAAGAACTGGTAGGTGGTGTGGTCTTTTTCCTCCAGGGCGGCCTGGGCCATGGCCTGGAAGTCGCGGGTGACCTTCTGCTCGTAGGCCAGGGCGGTCTGGGTGGCCTCGAGCAGGCTGGCGTACTCGCTTTTCACCTCCGGCAGGGCAGCGAGCTTGACCGGGGCGCCCACCTCAACCAGGAAGCGAAAAATCTTCAGGGCGTGTTCGCGTTCTTCCTCGGACTGGCGCTCAAAAAAGGCCTGCCAGCCCTCCAGGTTCTGTGACCCAGCGTAGGCCGCCATCCCCAGGTACTGCTGGCTGGCGGTGAGCTCGCGGGTGAGCTGCTCGTTGAGCATCTGCTGTAGGGTTTGGCTAATCATGGGAAACCTCCTTTAGGTATGGCGAAGGTTGTTGGGCAGTGCCCGGCGCTTGAGTCCTTCGGCCAGGAAGTAGCTGCCCAGCACCGCAACCACAGCGAGCACTTGCAAGCCCAGGCCCTCCCAGGTGGGGTAAAGCCCGAGCCACATCCCCGCCCAGTAAGGAAGGGCCAGCCCCCCGATGGGGTGCACGGGCAGCCAGCCCACCACCTGCCAGACGTGCGCGGTGGTGCCCACCATGGTGAAAAGCACCAGCAAGAGCAGCACACCGGTGGCGATGAGCATTCGCTTGTAGGGCAGCTTGGCCTGCAAAGCAAAGACCCCGAGGCCCACCCCCACGGTGGCCAGCAGGCCCAGCCCGATGCCCAGGAGCACCGGGGCCAGGCTGGACTGGAGCACCAAGGACTGCAAGAAGAGCACCGTCTCGAAGCCCTCGCGGTAGACGCTCACAAAGCCCAGGCTGAGGAGCCCCAGATACTGCCCGGTCTCGGCCCGCAGGAGGCGCTGTTTTTGCTGGTGGAAGCCGGCCAGGTGATCCGTCCAGTAGACCTGGTGGAAGAACCAGTTCATGATCAAGAGCAGCACCGCAATGGCCAGCAAGGAGACCACCGCCTCGAGCCGCTCGCCGTAGCGGGCGAACTGGGTCAAAAGCCCCCGCATGGCAAACCAGGTCAGCACCGTCACCCCAAAAGCCAGCAAGGCCCCCTGCCACAGCGGGCGGCGGAAGCGGCGCACCTCGGGGCGCTTCAAGCTCCCCAAAAGGGCGGCCAGGATCAGCACCGCCTCGAGCCCCTCGCGGAAGACGATGACCGCGGCGTTGGCCAGGGTGGCGGCGGGGGCGCTTTGGGTCGAGAGGAAGCCGCTGGCCTCGTGCAGCTTGGCCTCCAGCCGCCGCCGGGTCTCGCGCACCTCGCTGGGCGGGGCCTTCTGCCGGATTAGGCGGGCCAGGCCATCCGGCCCATTCCAGAACAGGTCCTCAATCTCCAGGGCCAGGGCCGGGGCGAAGACCCTGAGCCGGGCCTCGGGCCCCGACTCCAAGAGGGCGTAGGCGTCCATGCGCGCGGTCTCGGCCAGGTCGTAGCGGCCCTGGGCCACCGCGTTTTCCAGGGCCTTGAGCTGCTGACGGATCACCTCCAGGTCACCCGCGGGGTCGGCCCGGCGCCACTCGGCGGGCAGAAGGGCCTCGAGCTCTTGACGCAGGGCCCTCACCCCTTCCTCCAGGGCCTGGGCGCTGGGGGGGTTGTCCCCCTGGCGGGCGGCTTGCAGCCCCTGCTCGAGCCCTTTGAAGCCCTGACGAACCCCCTCCACCTTGGCCGCCGGGAACATCGGCTCTAAAGCGCTCCAGGCCGCACGGGCGCTTTCCAAAAAGGCCGTGGCCTCCTCAATCTCCAAGGACTTGGTGACCCGCACCGCCCCCGCCGGGCCCACCACCCCCCGGCCGTACTCCACGGCTACCAGGTCCAAAAAGCGCAGGGTCTGGTTGGCCCGCCGGGCCCGCTCGCGGGGGGAGAGGGGGGCCGCCTGGAAGCCGGAGAGGGCCTCCCGGATGGCCCCAAGCGGGCCCGACGCCAGGGCCTGGCGGGCCTCGGCCAGCCTGGCCGCCCCCCGGGCTTCCCGGTAGGCCGGGGCCAGAATCTCAAAGTAGCCCTGGGCCAGGGCCCGCTGCTCGGCGGCCCGGACGGGCTGGCCCTGGGACTGGGCCTCCTCGAGGTCGCGCAACGCGGCCTCCAGCCGGGCCTGGTAGGCCCCCAGCAGGTCGGCCCGCACCGCCAGGAGGGCCTCCTCGGGCTTTAGGCGGCCCTGGCGCAGCTCCTCCAGGGCCAAGGTGGCCTCGGCCTCGGGTGCGGCGTAGCGGGTGGCAGGCCGGTACTCGCGCAACAGGGCCCAGCCCCGGGCCGCCGCGAGGTCCCCGGAGCGCACCGCCTCCTCCAGCCTTAGGTAGCCCTGGCGCAGGAGGTCGGTCCACAGGCGGGCCCGTGCCCTCGCAAAAGCCGCCTCGTCCCGCGCGCCGAGGGCCTCCTCGAGGGGCTTCAGGTCTACGGTTAGCCCGGCTTTGGCCAAAGCCGCCGCCTCCGCCTGGGCGGCTTGGAGCAGCCCAGCCGCCGCCTGAGGGTCGAAGGCCAGCTCGAGCTGGGCCTCCACCAGCCTGGCCCTAAGCCCCTCGGCCCGCTCGGCAGGGGTGGGCTGGGCCAGCACCAGCCCAAGCCCCAATAAAAGCCCCACCCAGCGCCTCATTGGCCCACCTTAAGGCCCAGCAGGGCCGCAGCCTGGGCCAGCTTGCCGGTGACGGCGGTGGCCCGGTTGTCGGTCTCCTTGTAGATGAGCTCGGCCTGCTCCAGGCTGAAGCGGCGCACCTTTTCCTGGGCCACCAGCCGCTCGGCGTAGGCCTTGAGGCCCGAGAGCCCCTCGGTGATCTGGCGATCCAGGGCGGGGTTTTTGGCCCGAACCAGGCTCGAGACCCCCGCATAGAGCGCCTGCCAGGAGCGGATGTTGTTCACCAGGTCGTCCAGCGAGGAGATCACGTTGAAGTCGCGGCGGGTGGCCTTCTCGCCCAGCACGAAGCGGGAGGTCTTCCACCGGGCCACGAAGACCGAAGCGGCGGTGGGCACGTTGGCCACCAGCGCCCCAAAAACGTCGCTGGGGGTCGGCTTCCACCCCCGGGCCGCCGCCAAAAGCCCCCCGGTCAGCTCGTCGAGCTTGGCCGCCCCCGCCTTGAGCACATGGGCGTCGGGCAGGTAGTCGCCAAAGCCCAGCTTGCCGTCGCCATCCACGTCAAAGCGCACCCCGCTGCTAAAGGCCCGCTCGGTACCCCAGAGGGTGCCCTCCAGCACCCCAAAGGCGTTGCCGGGGCGCCTGAGCACCCGGCCATCCTCCAGCTTGAGGTCGAAGGTGACCACCGCGTCGCCCCCCTCGGCGGCGGAGGCCCCGGCGTCCAGGTTCAGGTCGAAGTCGGCGAGCGACTCCACCCCCGCCACAATCCCCTCCACGCTCTCGTAGATGGGGCTGGCCTTCACCCAGGCCGCCCTGGCCGCTTGCAGGCTCTGGCGCAGCGGACCGGGCTGGGTCTGGGCCAGCCGTCGGTAGTCGAAGCCGGCCTTCTGGGCCAGGGCAAAGTAGTCCTGGCTGGCCTTGACCAAGGCTGCGGTAGCGGCTTTTTGCTGCTCCACCCGCTCAATCAGGTAGCCCTTGACCGCTTCGATTCCCTGGGCCTGGGCCAGGCCCAGCAGGACAAGGAGCACCACCCACCGGCCCATTCCTCACCGCTCCTCAACCAGCACAAAGGCCAGCCCGAAGTTCTCAGCCCGGTGGCTGTACTGCCCCGAGAGGAAGAGGGTGTAGCTTTTTCCGCTCTCGAGGCGCAGCGAAGGCAGGGGAATGCCTCGGGTGGTATCCCCTGTTGCGAAAAGCACCAGGGATAAGCCACCCGCCCCTAGCCCCTGGTAAGCCCCAGCCTGGCCGAAGGAGAGGTTCTGGGCCACCAGGCTGCCCGAGCCTCCACCCACCCGCACATCCACCGCAGGGAATCCCGGCACGGCGTGCACCAACCTAAGGCTGGCCTGGCCGCCGGCAGGGCTGGCGGCAGCATCCTCCAGCAGGATGCCCCTAAGCTGGGCCAGCAATCCGGTAGCGGCCAGGGTGTAGCGCTTGCCCGCCTCAATCCGCAGCCGGGCCTCCATAACGCGGGGCTCGGTTTTTCCCGTCGGCACCAGCCAGACCGTGACCTCTCCGGCGGGCAGGCTCTGGTAGTCCGAAACCGCTTTGAAGGCCAGCTTGCTCAGAACCTCGAGCCTGCTGCCATTTACCCACACATCCACCTCGGGGGCGTCGGGGGAAAGGTGGGCCACCCGAAGTCCTGCGTTTTGTCCCAGGGCTAAGCCAGCCAGAAGCGTAAGGAAAAACCCAAAAATCTTCTTCACGCCAAACCTCCTTCTAACCTCGCAAGCTGTGGCAGGGCCATTTCTTCCAAAAGCTGTTTCACCCAGGCCTGGATGCGCGGGGTGGAAAGTTCAGGCTGGTTGTCGTAGTCCAGCGCAAGCCCTACAAACTGGCCGTTCTCCACGGCCAGGCTTTGCGAGTGAAAGTAGCCGTCGGTGGAAGTGAAGCCCACCAGTTCGCCACCGGCCTCGCGCACTGCTTGCGCCAAAATGGCCAGGGCATCCTGAAAGCTGTCGGGGTAGCTCGACTGATCGCCTACCCCAAAAAGGGCCACCCTTTTCCCCTTTAGCGAGACCTTGCCCAATTCCTCCAGGCAGCGAGCCCAGTCGTCCTGTAGCTCACCGATGTTCCAGGTCGAGACCCCCAGCAGCAGCGCATCACACTCCCCCAACCGCTGTAGTCCTCGGTCAGCCACGTCGTGCAGCCAGATTTCGCCCGCAATATGCTTTCTCATCTCTTCGGCAATCTCGAAAGCTGCGTCGCGCGTATTGCCGTAAGTGGAGCCAAAGAAAATTCCCAGCCTGAACACCCTTAGTCCACCCCCTCCCAGTCCCAATCCCAACCCAGCCCCAAGCAGGTGGCCTCTTCAATCGCCAGAGCCCACCAACCCCGCTCGCCCACCACAAAATCCGACCAGAACCAGTAGAACAGACTCCGCCACATACCCCGCCTCAGTTGAGGAACCTGAAAACCTCTGGACTCTTTTTCTCCAATCCCCCCTGTTGCAGTTCGGCCAGGGCGGCCTGAATCATGGTGTGGAGTCCATGCCGCTCCTCAAAGCTCATCCGCAGGGCCACACTACCCACCCAGAGCACAAAGGGTATTTCCGGTTCCTCTTCCTCCCTCCGCACCGCCTGGGCAACCACCTCCGCCAGCCATCCGAAGTCCTTCAGGCTCAGGTGGAGGGTAGCCACATCCCAGGAAAGGTGCACAATGCCCCCGTTGCAAGGGCAGCTGTCGATGTAACGAAACTCGCTCAGGGTGGCCAGTCTGCGCAGGTGCGGGCAGCTCATGGGTTCCACACCACCTTCCTTCGCCAGTCGCTGCGCACGCCTTGGGGGAGCGGTTCAGCCGGGTAGCCCAGGTACAAAAACCCCAGAAGCCGAGCCGGTGGGGTTAGGCCACAGACCCGCGCGGTGTGCTCGTGCACCACCGGCCTCCCCGAGGTCCAGAAGCCCGCCAGGCCCAAAGCGGTGGCGGCCAGCCAGGCGTTCTGAACCGCACAGGCCACCGCCGCCACCTCCTCCCACTCGGGAAAGCGGCCGCTGGGCTCCAGCCCCAGACCAATCCAGACCGGGGCCTGCCAGACCCGCTCGAGCTGGGCCTTGTAGCGCTCAGGGCGAAAGTCCGGGCCGCTGAAGGAGCGGGCGTAGCTCTCGGCAAAGGCCTCGCCCAATCGGCGCCGGGCCTCCCCCTCAAAAACCACCCAGCGCCAGGGCTCGGTGCGCCCGTGCGAGGGGGCCCAGTGGGCCGCCTCCAGGATCTGCTCGAGCTTCTCCCGCTCCACCGGCCTGTCCAGGTAGCCCACCGCCAGCGAGCGGCGGGCCCGAATGACCTCAAAAACAGAAGGAAGGGTCGCTTGCATGGCAAAACCTCTTATCAGCCCGCTACCGGGGTGGGCTCCGCCTGGGCCAGCGGCATCACCCAGGGGCGGCCGCTGGGGTGCTGGGCCAGGGCGAAGGGCAGGCCGTAGACCGCCTCGAGCCGCTCGGGCCGCAGCACCTCGGCGGGGCGGCCCAGCGCCACCATCCGCCCTTCGTGCAGCAGCAGCAGCCGGTCGGCGAAAAGCCCCGCCAGGTTCAGGTCGTGGAGCACCACCACTACCCCCAAACCTCCCCCGGCCAGGCGGCGGCAGAGGGCCATGACCTCCACCTGGTGGCGGGGGTCTAGGTGGTTGGTGGGCTCATCCAGGAAGAGCAGCTTGGGCTCCTGGGCCAGCACCCGGGCCAGGTCCACCCGGCTCTGCTCGCCGCCGGAGAGGCTGGGGTAGGGGCGTGGGGCGAAGGGGAGGGCCTGGGTATGGGCCAGGGCCTGCTCGGTCTGGGCGTGGTCTAAAGGCCCCTCGGCCCGGCGCTCCAGGTGGGGCAGCCGGCCCAGGAAGGCCACCTCGTAGGCGCTGAAGGGAAAGCCCACCTCGCGCCGCTGGGTCAGCACCGCGCGCAGTAGGGCCAGCTCGAGCGCCCCATAGCGCTCCAAGGGCCGCCCCAGGAGCTCAACCCGGCCCTGGCTGGGCCGCAGCTCGCCCGACAGAAGGCGCAGCAGGGTGGTCTTGCCGGCCCCGTTGGGGCCCAGCACCGCCAGCACCTCCCCGGCCTCCAGGGCAAAGCCCACCCCCTCCAGCAGGACGCGCCCCGCCGCGGTGTAGCCGAGCCCCTCGGCCACCAACAGGCTCACCGGGCCACCTCCCGCTTGTGGCGCAGCAGCAGCCAGATGAAGAAGGGAGCCCCCAGAAGGCTCGTCACCACCCCCACCGGCAGCTCCGCCGGAGCCACCGCCGTGCGGGCCACCAGGTCGGCCAGCACGCTCAGGGAGGCCCCCAGCAGGGTGGCCCCGGGCAGCAGGTAGCGGTGGTCGGGCCCGGCCAAGAGCCGGAAGAGGTGGGGGGCCACCAGCCCGATGAAGCCCACCCCGCCCGCCGCGGCCACCGCGGTGCCCACCGCCAGGGCCGAGAGGGCCACGGCCTGGCGCTTGAAGGGCTCGAGGTTCACCCCCAGGTGAAAAGCCTCCCGCTCCCCCAGCACCAGGGCATTGAGGGGCCGGCCCAGCCGCAGCAGGCCCCAAAGCGCCACCAGCCCGGTGGGGGCCATGGCCAGCAGGGTGGTCCAGGTGGCCCCGCCGTAGCCCCCCAGGGTCCAAAAAGTGAGGCTGCGGAGCTGCTCGTCGGTAGCCCGGCTGATCAGAAGGCCAATCAGGGCCCCCGCCGCCGCGTTGAGGGCGATGCCGGCCAGGAGCAGGGTCAAGACCTGCACCCGCCCCCCGCTGCTGGCCAGCCGCCAGACCAAAAGGGTAGTGAGAAGCCCTCCCACAAAGGCCATCAGGGGCAGGGCGAAGACCTGCAGGGCCCCCGCCCCCGGCACCAAAACGATGAAGATGGCCGCCCCCAGCCCGGCCCCCGAGGTCACCCCAATCAGCCCCGGGTCGGCCAGGGGGTTGCGAAAGAGGCCCTGCAGCACCGCCCCCGAAAGGGCTAGCAGGGCCCCCACCGCCGCGGCCAGCACCACCCTGGGAAAGCGGATGGAGACCAGCACCGCGTAGGCCTGGTCGGCCTTCTCCAAAAGCACGCGGGGAATCTCCCAGGGTGGGATGTAGTAGGCCCCTATCCCCGCGGCAAGCAGGAGAGCGGCGGGCAGAAGCAGGCCCAGGGCCAGCAGGGCCGAGCGATAGCGCAGAACAGAACGGGGCAGGGCTATCATGGCAGAAGCCGGTGGTTTGCGAGGCGGAAGGCCCGGTAGCTCAGGCCCTCCCGGTCCTGCCGCAGTACCGCCCGGCCCTGCGGCAGCCAGAGCCCCTCCACCTCGGTATAGGTGTCCGTGTAGTTTTCCACAGCCTCCAGCACCTCGCCCCGTCGGTAGACCACGGTGAAGTGGTGGGGCAGGTACCTCTCCCCCGCCGGCAGGTGGCTTTGCACGTGGATGCGGAAGGAGACTCCCTCAGGGTTCCGCTCCACCAGCACCACCCGCCCGTCCCGCACCCAGAGCACCGAGCGCAGGGGGTCCTCCAGGGCGATGGCCACCCCCAGCGGGCTCTCCTGCACCACCCGCATGGGGTACCGCCCCTCGCCCTCCTCAAAGGGCCGGGGGGAGCGGTGGGCCAGCATGGAGGCCAGCTCGCGTTCGGGCCAGGCCCGCAGGGGCTCCGGCAGGGCCACCGCCACCGCGCGGGGCCCATCGGCCTGCACCCTCCCCTGGTGCCAGCCTCCCTCCTGGAACAGGTGCAACTCGGCCTCAAAGCCCCCAAAGCCTTCCGGCAGGGTGTAGGCGCGGGCCCGCGCGGCCTGCAATAGTTCGTAGGCGGAAATGGCCGTCATGGCTGGGCTGGCTCCCCGGCGATGTAGAGCCCCTGGCGCTCGTAGGCCCCGATGAAGAGGTCCAGCGCGGCCCGCCCAGCCCGGGGGCCAAAGCCGCCCAGGTAGAGGTCGTCAATGGCCACCACCCGTCCCGCCTGACCGGCAGGGGTCTGCATCACCCCGGGCAGTTTGCGCAGGCCCTCTAGGCCTCCCACGCTCTCCAGCCCCTTGGTGAAGACCACGATCACATCGGGCTGGGCCCCCACCACCGCCTCAGCCGTCATCTGCTTGCAGTCCTTGATGCCCCTAGCGGCGTTGGCAATCCCAGCCAGCTCCATCATCCCCACCGGGTTGGAGCCCTCCCCGCACACGTAGGTCACCTGGGTGCCCCGCAGGTAGAGGAAGAGGCCCTTCAGGGTTCGCTGCTTGGTGGCCTGGCGCTGCTTGGAGCGCAGCACCAGAAGGTCGCGCTCCAAGGCCCGCACCAGGGCCTCGCCCCGCTCCACCTGGCCCACCGCCGCGGCGATGGTGCGAATCTTCTCCTTGGCCCCCTCGAGCGTGGGCTTATCGGGCACCCGCACCACCGTCACCCCGGCGGCGGCGAGCTGGTCGAAGACCTGCGGCGGCCTGGCGTCCTCCCGGCCCAGCACTAGGGTGGGCCTCAGGGCCAGGATGCCCTCGGCGTTGAGCTGGAACTGGTAGCCCACGGTGGGGAGCTTGTTCACCGCGGCCGGGTAGTAGCTGCTGGTGTCGCGCCCCACCACCTTGTCCCCCACCCCCAGGGCAAAGAGAATCTCGGTGGTCACCCCATTCAGGCTCACGATGCGCTCAATGGAGCGCACCGTGATGGTCTGGCCCCGGGCATCCTTGACGGTAAAGGGCTGGGCCAGGCCAAGCCCCAGGGCCAGGAAAGCGGCAAGCAGAAGCCCCCTCACGCCCGCTCCTCCTTCAAGGCCGAGTCGGTGACCACTGAGAAGCTCTCCAATCGGCTTGGCCCGCGGAAGGCCTCCCGCGGCAGGGTGCCGCTTCGGGCGTGGCCCTCCTTGAACTCGGGGCTATTCACCCAGTTCTGGAAATGGGCCTCGCTTTCCCAGAAGGTCATCACGATGTAGGGCTCCTCGGCTGGATTGGCCGGACGCAGCACCAGGTTGCGGATGAAGCCCGGCATGCGGTCTACCAGGCGGGCCCGCCCGCGAAAGTTCTCCTCAAAGCGCTCGGCATACTCCGGGCTTACCGGGATGCGGTTCATGGTCACGAACATGCTTACCTCCACGGAGCCAAGGCTAGAACGCCCCGGTGTTAAAGTCAAGTATTCCGCTCGGTTTTTAAAGTTTTGCAAACGATAACTACTCGCACCAGGGGCCAACCGGAAAAATTGGGCGCTCACTCACCCTGCCTCTCTTGATATTTGATTATCAATAGCTTATGCGCCTTTTCCTCTGGCTTTTCCTCTTGCTGCTCACCCCAGGCCTCGCCCAAGCCCTGCGGGTGGCCGCAACCACGCCCATTCTGGCTGACCTGGTAAGAGAAATAGGGGGCGAACGGGTCGGGGTGGTAGGGGTGGTACCCATGGGGGCTGACCCCCACAGCTTCGAGCCACGCCCCTCCACGGTGCGGGCCCTGGCGTCGGTAAAGGTGCTCTTTGCCAACGGCCTCCATCTGGAAACCTTCCTACCCAAGCTCCAGGGCGCACTGCCCCGGGGTGCCCAAACGGTGTTCCTGGCGGAGGGAGCATCCAACCTGCTTTGCATCAGCGAGGCTGAGCGGAGGCGGGAGCTCGAGCAGGGGCTGGACATACACCGCCACGGCCTCTGCGACCCCCACCTGTGGCTTGACCCCAGCTACGCCCGCCACTACGCGGAGGGCATCCAGGCCACCCTAAGCGCGCTTGACCCTGGGGGTCGGGCCTTCTACGCGAGGCGTACAGCGGACTTCTTGCGGCGGCTCGAGGCCATCGACGCCGAGATCAGGGCCTGCCTTACGGCCCTTCCGCAAAACCGACGGCGGCTGGTGGTCCAGCACGATGCCTTCCGCTACGCTGCACGTCACTATGGCTTCGAGGTGGTGGGTAGCCTGGCCCATTTCAGCGGCCAGGAGCGGGGTCCACAAGCCCTGAGCGAGCTAGCCCGACGGATGCGCCAGGAAGGAGTACGGGTCATCGCCACCGAGCCTCAGTTCAGCGCAGCCCAGGCCCGCGCCTTGGCCGAGGCCACCGGGGCACGGGTCATTACCCTTCTCTCAGACACGCTTACCCCCCAGGTACCCACCTATCTGGCCCTGCTCAGCCACAACGGGCGGGCTTTGTGCGAGGCCTTTGCCAGGTAGGGCTTGTGTCTTTTATGATAATGATATATCAATATCTAGGAGGTGAGCTGTGAGAGGACCAGTGCTTTTAGCCATCGCGTTAGGAATCCTGGGGGTCCAGGCCATGGCCGGGGAGGAGCACCACCCCGGGCGGCTGGTAGTGGCGGACGGCAAAACCGGCCTGCTGCAGGTGATTGACCTGGAGAAGGGTGAGGTGGTGGGCCGATTTACCGTTCCAGGACCGGCCAGCGTTTACACCGCTCCGGGCGGCCAGTACGCCTTCGCGGTCCACCGCGAGCAAAACCGGGTAAGCGTGGTCTACAGCGGGCTGGGCCTAGAAGACCACGGGGACCACAAGGACCTGGTCCTGCAAACCCCCTACATCTGGGCCACCTTGAACACCGGCCCCAAGCCCACCCATCTCAAAAGCCACGGCGACCGGATAGCCATCTACAACGACGGCGATGGCACCGTAGCCCTGTTTGACGCTAGGAAGCTAGGTCTAGTAGCCGACTTCAGCGAGATCTCCACCGGCGCCCCCGACCACGGAGCCCCGGTTCCGCTGGCCCAGGTGGTGCTGGTGGGCAGCTTGAACCGGGGAGTGGTAGAGGTCTACACCTACGGCGGGCGTAAGGTCACCCAGTTCGAAGGCTGCCCGCGCCTACACGGGCAGGCTGTGCTGGGCAACACCGTGGCCTACGGCTGCGCCGATGGGGTGCTGCTCGTGGAGCAGCGGGGCAGCGGTTTCGCAGCCCGCAAGCTGGCCAACCCCGCCAGCGCACCCCAAGGGGCGCGGGTGGGCACCCTGGTCGCGCACCCCAAGTACCCCTTCTTTATCGGAAATTTCGGGCAGGGTCTGGTTCGGGTAGACAGCACCCTAAGCGTCTACCCTCTGCCAGCCAGGCCGGTCAGGTTTGGTTTTGACCAGGGCGGCCGGCTGGTGGTGCTCACCGCGGACGGCCACCTGCACACCCTCGAGCCGGCCACCGGCAAGGTGCTGAGAAGCCTTAAGGTCGCCGAGCCCATCACGGCCACCGGCGAGGGCGCAGTGCGGCCTAGCATGGCCCTAGGTGACGGCGTGGCCTACGTGGCCCTGCCCGAAAAAGGGGAGGTTCTCGAGATTGAGCTGGATGGGATGGAGCTCAAACGCCGACTGAACGTGGGCGGCACCCCTGGCAGCCTGGCCTGGCTGTGGGTGAAGGGCGTGCGCCACTGAGGCTTTGCCGGTTGGATTACCTTCCCAAGCAGGTGCCCAAATCATCCCAGTTGCCCCCAGTATGGGGGCGTTTTTGCCGAACATGGAGCGAACCGATGTGGTCATTGTAGGGGCTGGGCCCGCAGGCATCGGCGTGGGCCTAGCCTTGCAAAAGCTAGGCGTCCAGTTCCGTGTGCTGGAGCGTTATGGGGTCGGCGCCTCCTTCCGCCGCTGGCCGAGGGAAACCCGCTTCATCACCCCCAGCTTCACCGCCAACGCCTTTGGCCTACCCGACCTCAACGCCATCACCCCAGATACCTCCCCCGCCTACACCCTGGGCAAAGAGCGGCTGGGCGGGCCGGACTACGCCCAGTACCTGAAGGCCCTGGCAGGGCATTACCACCTTCCAGTTTTGAGCAGGACCGCGGTGCGGCGGGTTGAGGTCCTGTCCGAGGGCTTCCGCATCCAAAGCTCTCGCGGAGTTCTAGAGGCCCGCTTCCTCATCTGGGCTACGGGCGAGTTCCAGTTTCCTCACCGCCCCTTTGACCTGGGGCTGCACTACGCCCAGGTGAGGAGCTGGGCAGACCCAAAGGGGGAGCGCTTTGTGGTGGTGGGAGGGTACGAGTCGGGGCTGGACGCAGCCTGCAACCTGGCCGCCCTGGGGAAGGAGGTCTGGGTGCTGGACCCCGAGGCCCCTTGGGAGAAGGCTACCGGCGAGCCCAGCGTGGACCTCTCGCCCTACACCCGCGAGCGTCTGGCGCAGGCCCTGAGCACGGGACGGATTCGCCTGGTGAAGACCCGGGTAGAGGCCATCCAGCAAGACGGCCAGGGGTACAGGCTTCAGCTGGGCGAAGGGGCGCTGCACACCTCCACCCCGCCCATCCTGGCCACCGGCTTTTCCGGGGGCTTCGCCCCTGTCAGGGAGCTCTTCCACTGGGAAGGCTCCACGCCCCTCCTCAGGGAGGAGACGGACGAATCCACCCGCACGCCGGGGCTTTTCCTGGTAGGACCCAAGGTAAGCCACCGGGGTACAGCCTTTTGCTTCATCTACAAGTTCCGGGCCCGTTTCCCGATAGTGGCCCGGGCCATTGCCGAGCGGCTGGGGGTAGACCCGGGGCCCCTTGAGGTCTACAGACGCGGGATGTGGGCCGACGACCTGGCGGCCTGCTGCACCTCGAGGTGTGCGTGCTGAGCTGCAAGGCCCACGTGCTGCCAGCCGCTCTGCGCATAGCGGCAGAAAAGGGACGCCAACCCCAGCAGAGGCCAGCCCAACCCGCTGGGGCAGGTCTTCCGCCCGAGAGGTCCCCCCTAGCGTTTGAACCGCTCGAGGGAGGCCAGGTAACTTTCCAGCATGGCGCGGAACTGGCTCACAAACAGGTCACGCTCGTTGCGTACCTGCTCAATCTCGGTTCGGATGCGCTTCATCTGCTCGATGAGCTCCTGCAGGGCCACTTGACGCTCGGCTTCGGTCTCCCGCTTGATGAGCTCCGCTTCTCGCTCAGCCTGGGCCTTGATCTCCCGAGCAATGCGCTCCGCTGCCACCACCGCCCGCTTGAGTTCAGCCTCCCCCTCGCGGGCTTTGGAAAGCTCGGCCTCGAGCTCCCGTATGCGGTTGCGGAGCCTCTCGTTCTCCTCTATGAGCGCGGTCTGTACATCGGCCACCCGGGCCAGGTACTCCCGTACCTCAGCCACCGCATAGCCCCGCAACCCCAAGCGAAACTCTTGGTAGCGGATGTCCAGCGGGGTTAGGTCGCTTCCCACCTGAAACTCACCCGTCTTGCGCCCTTCCACAGGCCCCAGACTACTACACCCCCGCGCCCGGCTCGAAAAGGGCCCGGCCCACGCGGACCAAGGTGGCCCCTTCCTCCACCGCCACCTCAAAGTCCCCAGACATCCCCATGCTGCGCTCAGCCAGGCCAAAGGTGTCGGCCAGACGGGAAAGACGGGCAAAGATGGGCCGCACCTCCTCAGGGTTCTCGGTGTAGGGGGCCACGGTCATCAAGCCTTCCAACCTAAGCCCCTCTAGCTCCCGCACCTGTGCCAGCGCCTCGGGCAACTCCTCTTCCAGAAAACCGTGCTTTTGCGGTTCGCGGCCCAGGTTGAGCTCGAGCAGCACCCGCTGCACCTTACCCACCTCGCGGGCCTTACGGGCCAGCGTTTCAGCCAAGCGGAGCGAGTCCACCGAATGGACCAGCTCAAAGCGCACCGCAAACTTGGCCTTATTCCGCTGAAGGGGACCGATGTAGTGCCACTCCGCCGCCAGCTCCGCCAGCTTGGGCAGGGCCTCCTGAATGCGCGACTCACCCAAGGCAAAAGCCCCGTACCGCAATACCCGGTCCCGAATCTCCGGCACGGTGTGGCCCTTGGTTACCGCAACTAGCCGTACCCCTCGGGGGTCCCGGCCAGCCCTCCGGCAGGCACGCTCAATCCGATCCAAAACCTCAGGCAGACCCATCCTCACATCGCCGCCAGAATTCCCCGCACAAAACGGCGGAAAAGGGCGCCACTGCGGGCCGCAGTGGCCAGCACCTCCTGCTCGGTGGCGTGGTGGTCCCGCTCAGGTATGGCCATATCGGTGATGGTGGAGAGGCCCAGGACGCGCGCCCCTAAATGGCGCAGGGCAATCACCTCCGGTACCGTGGACATACCGATGGCATCAGCCCCCAGGCTGCGCAGCACCCTCAGCTCGGCCCGGCTGGCAAACTGCGGACCTGGCCACCAGGCGTAAACCCCTTCCCGCAGGGTGAAGTCCTGTGCGCGGGCCACCCTTTGGGCCAAGGCCCTGAGGCCCGGGTCATAGGCGTCAAAGGTCACCGGGAAACGCGGCCCCAGCCGCTCGTCGTTGGGACCGGTAAGGGGCGAGAGGGCCGCGTAGTTGATGTAGTCGCTGTGCAGCATCAGCTCCCCAGCGTTCCAAGCCGGGTTGAGACCGCCAGCCGCCGAGGTCACCAGAAAAGTCCTCGCGCCCAGGAAGAAGCCCACCCGCACGGGGAAGACCACCTGGGCTGGGGTATAGCCCTCGTACACGTGCACCCGGCCTTTGTAGGCAAGTACCCGTTTACCCTCCAAGTGCCCCAATATGAGTCTTCCCTCGTGCCCCGGGGCGGTGGAGCGGGGGAAGTAGGGCAGCTCGGTGTAGGGGAAGTCCGCAACCACCTCTATCTCATCGCCCAGGGGCCCCAGACCCGACCCCAGCACAATGCCCACCTCGGGGACAAAGTCGGTGCGGACCCGGATGTGGCTTACGACCTCCTGTATTGGCTCGTAGGGTGTATCGCCTGGCATACCCTAAAATCCTAACAGAACCAGCCCGCCTAGCCCATAAACAGCAGTAGCAAGGCCAGCACCAAAGGCGACAAGAGGGTTTCCTGCAGCGTCTGGAACAAGCCCACCGGAAAGACCTTCTCCCTCATACCCAATCGGCCTCAAAGGCTAGCAGAAAGGGGCTTAACTCAGCCTTAACCGGACAAAACAAGGGGTCAAGGAGCCTGGCTCAGGTCGAGCATCCCCGCACCTACCGCCTGGGGGGGATAGGGCAGGGGTTTGGCGTGCTGTTGCAGGGCCTGCTGGACTTGGGCCGGGCTCAGGCTGGACCGGGCCGAAAGCCAGACTGCCACGGCCCCAGCCACCAGCGGGGTAGCAAAGGAGGTACCGGTGCAGCTGCCCGTGACCCCCCGGGCTGGGCGCAGTTGCGGTCGGTGCCTGGCACAGCCAGATCCATGTAGGGGCCTTGGGTGCTGTAGAGAGCGGGCTGCCAGCCAGGGGAGGCGAATCGGCTTTCCCTGAAGAAGTCCAGTATCCAGACGGGCACCGCTACCCCACCCCTTCCCTAACCCTCTGGGGTGAGGCAGGCGCAGAAAAACCACCGCGGACAGGCCCACCCCCACGGCAGACAGCCTAACACAGGGGGTCTCAACGCGGCCTGAACACCCCCAGCCGGCTCTGATACCGCTCAGCCAGCGCGGTGTACTGGGCTTCCCTCAAAAGGGCAATGGCCTCTTTCAGGCTCTCTGGATCGTTTTGCAATTCGGCCAGGTTGGCCATCACCGCCGCCGTCAACATCCACTCTCGGCCCTCCCGAGCCGAGCGCAGGGCCTCGCGGTAAGCTGCTTCAGCCCGGGCCCCCTGCCCCTGCCGATGGTAGAGGGCCCCCAGGTTGTTCCATGCCCGGCCCAGCGCCTCTAGACTTCCCGCCTGCTGGGCCGCCTCCAAAGACTCCCGGTACAGCCTCTCGGCCTCCTCCACCCGGCCCTGTTTCTCCCGCACCACGCCGAAGTTGAGCAAAACCCTGGACCGCAAAAGCGGCACCTCACCCGCAGCCCGCAAGGCTTCCCCCAGCACCTCCTCGGCCTCTGGGCTTCCTGCCTCCAAAAGGGCCACCGCACGGTTGTTGAGTGCATCCACCTGCCGCCCTGCTTCTCCTGCGGCAAAAAAGCGCACCGCAGAGCGGGCAAAAAGAGCTGCAGCCTCCTGGAAGCGCCCTTCGCTAAAGGCCAGCAGGCCCTGCAGGTTGAGGGCCTCCCCCTGCGCCCAGGCACCCCCCCTTGCAGCCTGGCCGACCAACCCCTTGGCCTCCTCCACCCGGCCCAGCCTGAAGAGCAGAGCACCCCGCAACGCCGCCGCCTCGGGGCCTTCCAGGTTTCCCTCCTCGAGCTCCTCCAAGGCTTCCACGTAGCGTCCCATCCGCTCCAAAGCCCTAGCCCGCAGCAAGCGGGCCTGGGGCACCCGGCCCAGCCCCTCCAGAAGGCGGTAGGTCCCCTGAGGGTCCTCCGAAAGCAGCCGGTGGGCTTCAGTCAAGAAGGCCTGGGTCGCTCTAGGCCAGTCCTCCTCCTCCCACAGCGACCGGGCCAGCCGGTAGAACGGAAGGGCCTCCCGAAGGGGCAAGCACCGGGCCAACTCCAAAGCCACCTCCTGGGCCTCGAGGGGCAGCCGCTTAGAGTCCAGGCCCAGCAAGGGCGACGTTTGTCCGTCGTCCCCCAACAAACCCTCCGCGTAGAGGTGCTCCATAGCCCACGGTTCCAGCGAAAGCACCTCCCCAGCCCGCCCAGGCAGGTGGAAAAAAGCCCAGTAGGCCCGGCGCACCTCCCGGGGCAACGGGTCGGAGGCAGGAGGAGAAAGCTCGTGCCCCTCTACCGCCCAGCGCACCCCCCCGAGGCCCAGCACCTCTTCCAACAAGGCCTGCCCTCTCTCCGGGAAGCCCAAGGCGAAGTGGGCTCGAGCCTGCTTGGAAAAGACCTGATAGACCTCCAAGGCCACCTTCTCCCGCAGGGACCAAACCCACTCCCCTAGCTCCTCTCCCAGCAACAGCTCCACCCCTTCTAGAAAAGCCCCCCGATAGAGCCTGCGCAGGGCCTCCAAATCGCCCAACCGCACAGCTTGGCGGAGGGCTTCAAGATCAGTGGGAACCCGAGCCCGCAAGACCTCACCCCCCTCCACCAGCCCTAGCGGGCGGAGCTGGTTGAGTGCGACCGACAGGCTGTTGAGCCCATCCTGAGCCCCGGGCCAAAACATCTCAGCCAGCCTGCGGCGGGGCTGCGGCCCCTCAATGGCCAGGTAGGCCACAAGGAGCAAGGGCTTGTTTCGGCGAAAGGGACTCCCCTCTAGAACAAGCCCACCCAGGGTGCGAAGCATAGCTAAGAGGTCATGATACCCGTCAATCCCCCAAAGCCTATGAGTAAACAACCCAACGCGGTGAGCTTCGGACCACCCCCACCCGTTACTGCCTGCTCAGGAGCTCCACCAGCGTCCGGACCCCAAAACCGGTTCCCCCGGCCGGGCCCAGGGGGTGCTCCTTCTCGCTGTAGGCTGGGCCCGCGATGTCCAGGTGTGCCAGGGGTTTCTCGGTAAATTCACTCAAGAACAAGGCCGCTGTGATGGCCCCCGCCGAGCGGCTACGCCCATGGGTGTTCTTCAGGTCGGCGGTTTCCGACCTGAGCATCTCCCGGTACTCCTCCTCCAGGGGTAAGGGCCAGACCTTCTCGCCGGCCCGCTCGGCCGCCTCCCGTACCTCACGGCCCCAGCGAGGGTCGTTGGCAAAAAGCCCGGCCACCTTCTCCCCCAGGGCCACCACGCAGGCCCCGGTCAGGGTGGAAAGCTCCACAATGGCCTGAGCCCCCTGACGGTCCGCGTAGGTAATGGCATCGGCCAGGGTCAGCCGCCCCTCGGCGTCGGTGTTGAGGACCTCAATGGTCTTCCCGGAAAGGCTCTTCAGCACATCCGAAACCCGGTAGGCGCGCCCCGAGACCATGTTCTCGGCCGCGGCCACATAGGCCCGTACCTCAACCGGGGGCTTCAGCTTGGCAATGGCCCGCATGGCCGCCAGCACCGCCGCCGCACCGGCCATATCGCCCTTCATGGTGATCTGGCTCTCGGAGGGTTTCAGCGAGTATCCCCCGGTGTCGAAGGTCAGCCCCTTACCCACCAGGGCGACGACCCGCTCCGCCGGACCCTCAGGCCTGTAGGTGAGCTGGATGAAGCGGGGGGGGTTGGCCGACCCCTGGGCCACTGCATAGAACGCCCCCATGCCGGCCTCCTGTATTCGCCCCTCATCCCAAACCTCCACCTGAAGACCCAGCTCCTGGGCCATTCCCTCGGCCCGCCGGGCCAGCTCAACCGGGGTAAGGATGTTGGGGGGCTCGTTCACCAGGTTGCGGGCGTAGTTGACCGCCTCGGCCACCACCTCAGCCCGCGCCACTGCCGGGCCGGAAGAGCGGGCCAACCAGAGGCGCAGCCGCTCAGCCCTCCTCACCTCGGTCTTGTAACCGCTCCACCTGTACCCCCCCAGAAAGGCCCCTTCAGCCAGGGCGTAGCTGGCCTCCCTCTTGCCGAATTTCTCTGCCAAGAAGGTCTCGGCGACGGCCTCCCTGAAGCCCAGCCGGGCCACCTCCCGCACCAATCGGGCCCCTGCTTGCCGCACAGTCTCCAGGCTCACGCCGCGCTTTTTGCCCAGCCCAAAGAGCAGGGCAAAGCCGGGCTCCCTCCCCTCTTCCAAAGAGACCAGCAGGGTCTCCCCAAACTCCCCCCTGAAGTGAAGGGCCTCCATGGCCCGCGAAAGCCGCCCCCGATGCTGGATGTCCAGCCTTCTCCCCTCCTCGCTCAGCTCGCCCCCCCAGACCCCAACCACTGCCAAAGGAGCGTGAATCTCGTCCAAGGACCGGCGCGCAGACTTGAGTGTGAGTTCCATATCCTGCGGGAATATAACACGAAACAGACCAAAGCTGGCCCTAAAAGCCCTTCGCTTACCCGCCCCTGTGGGGAACGCTGGTCTGCGCGCCAATGGGGGATTGGGCCAAAGCGACCGGCGGGGCTTACCGGGAGCACTCAGTCCAGCCGGAAGCGGGGCTCAGTCTCGTGCAAGCGCACCCGCTGGATGATGCGCTGGTCGTGTTCACCATCGTGGGTGCTGGCAATAACCGTTACGTAGTCGCGGATGGGGCTCCGCAAGACCTTTTTGGTGAGCACCTCCTCCACCTGGAAAATACCAGCGGAGTTGTTCATGACCACCCGGATCTCCACGGGCACCCGCTCCCCCTTCAGAATCTGCACCTCGTCCACCGCCAGGGCGCTGATGGAGTGGATGTCCACCGAGCCCAGGGCGAAGGCTTTGCGTCCCCGGCCTTTGGTAATGTCGGTGCCATCGGCCACAGCGGTGATGCCCGCTTCTATGGTGAGGGGTTCGGGCTCGAGGTCGTGGCAGTGGATGGCGTGGAGCATGAAGGCCCGCAGCTCGGTGCGCTGCTCAGGGTCGCGGTATATCTTATCGAGGATGCGGTCTAGGATAGGTATGGCCAGCATCACGCTGAAGGCTTCGTGACGCACCCGGTGCACCTGGTTGCCGATATCGTGGAGCATGGTGGAGAGGAGCACCACCAAAAAAGCGTCGTCCAGGTCACCCACCCCGCTCTCGATGACGTCCGGCTTGACCCCATGGTCGGCAAGGAGCTGCAGAATGGTCACGCTGGCCGCACCGGTCAGAAGGGCGTGCACCCGTCCGTGGTCGTTGTAGCCCAGCTTGCGCACGGTGATGTAGTTGGCCATGTCCCAGTGGCCCCGGGCCTCGGGGTCGCTGCTCAGCATCTCGTAGGCCGCCAGCGCCCTCGGGTAGCGCCGCAACCCCTCGCGAATTGCCAGGTCGGCCTCCACATAGAGCTTGGCCTTGGGCTGGGTAACCTGCACGGTGCGCTCGTTCATGGCCGAACCGCCTTCCACAACCGATGGTAGGCCTAGAAGGCCCCACAGGCGGTGACAGGGAACACAAGCCCCTCACTCGCCCCTGAACTGGGGGGTTCGCTTTTCCAGAAAGGCCCGAGTGCCCTCCCGCATGTCCTGGGTAGCGCAGGCCAGCCCAAAGAGGTCGGCCTCAATCTCCAAGGCCTCCTGCAGGTCCAGGTTCTCCCCCCGGCCCACCGCCTCCTTCGCCAGCGCCAAGGCCACCGGTCCGTTCCTGAGGATGACCGCGGCCAGCTCCTTGGCTGTCTCCAGAGCGTCCTCCCCCACCCGGTTAACCAAGCCCAGGCTCAAAGCCTCCTCGGCGCTCAGGTGCCGACCGGTAAAGATAAGGTCCAAAGCCCGGCCCCGGCCCACCAAGCGAGGCAACCGCTGGGTACCGCCAAACCCCGGGATGATGCCCAGCCCTACCTCGGGCAGTCCGAGCCGGGCCTTGGTGCTGGCCACCCGCAGATCACAGGCCAGGGCCAGCTCGAGCCCCCCACCCAACGCATAGCCGTTGATGGCCGCGATGGTAGGCAGGGGCAAGGCGGCGATTTCGTTGAAAACCGACTGGCCCAGGATTGCAAACTCCCGCGCGGCGAAGACGTCCTGCAAGGCCGCAATTTCACCGATGTCGGCCCCGGCCACAAAGGCCCGGCCTTCCCCAGTGAAGATGGCCACCCGCACCTCCGGGTCCTGGGCGATGACCTCAACCACATCGGCCAGCTCAATGAGCGCATCCTGGTTGAGGGCGTTGAGGGCCTGGGGCCGACGAAGGGTGACGATGGCCACACGGTCTTCTACCTGGTAGCTCAGGTGCTCAAACTCGGGGGCCTCACTTGGCGGGGTCATAGCCTACCTCCAACGGCCCAAGCATACTACTTGGCCTCCAACCAGTTGTCGCCAATTCCCACCCCCACCTCGAGGGGCACCTCGAACGTCCAGGCGCTTTGCATCACCTCCCGGACCACCCCGGCTACCTCGAGGGCCCGCTCAGCTGGGGCTTCCACCAGAAGCTCGTCGTGGACCTGAAGGACCAGGTAGGCCCCCAAGGCTTCCAACCGAGGCTGGAGCCGAACCATAGCCAGCCGCATCAGGTCGCCCGTCGCGGTACCCTGAATGGGCATGTTGAAGGCCATCCGCTCGGCTGCCTCGCGCACGCTCCGCACCCGGGAGTCCAGGTCGGCCACGTAGCGGCGACGGCCGAAGAGGGTCTCCACATAGCCCCGCTCACGGGCCTCGGCCAGGGTGCGCTCAATCCAGACCCGAACCTTAGGGTAGGAGGCAAAGTAACGCTCAATAAAGCCCACCGCCTCAGGAGGAACGCCGAACATCCAAGCCGCGGTCTGGGTATGGATATCCTTTCCCTCCCGAAAGACCCGGATGAGGTTCTCATCGCCCGATATGTGGGCAAGCACCCGCAGCTCTATCTGTGAGTAGTCGGCGGCGATGAGCTTCATCCCCGGAGCAGCGATGAAGGCCTTGCGAATTTTGCGGCCCATCTCGGTGCGCACCGGAATATTCTGCAGATTGGGATCCTGGGAGGAAAGCCGCCCGGTAGCGGTACCAGTCTGGATAAATCGGGTGTGCAGACGGCCGGTTTTGGGGTGGACCAGTCTGGGCAGCGGCTCCAGGTAGGTGCTCTTGAGCTTGCTGAGTTCGCGATAGGCCAGGATGTGGTCTATGATCTCGTGCTGGCCCCTCAGCTCCTCCAGCGCGCTGGCCGCGGTGGAGCGCTTTCCGGTCTGGGTCTTGCGCCCCGGCGCAGCTAGCCCCAGCTCGTCGTAGAGGACGACCTCGAGCTGGTCGCGGGAGTTCAGGTTGAAAGGGCGTCCAGCCAGGCGGTGAACGGCGGCCTCCAAATAGCCCATTTCCTTGCCCAGCTCCTCCGCAAGCTCCTGCAGGTAGGCCGTATCCAGCGCAACCCCACGGGCCTCCATACGGGCCAGCACCGCAGAAAGCGGCTTTTCAACCTCCCAGTAAAGCCACTTTAGCCGCCCGTCCTCCTCCACACGGCCCCTCAGGGCTTCCCAAAGGGCCGCGGCCGCCCGGGCCCGTTCAGCAGGGTCTGGGGTCCAGTCACCCACCCCATAGCGCCTCAGGGTGCCAGCGGGCTCGGTGTTGGAGGGGTCGAGGAGGTAGGCCAAAAGCAAGGGGTCGTCGCCTGGGGGTACCCAGACCCCCTCCCGCAGGGCCAGCACCGACAGGTCCTTGGCCAAAAGCGCGCGCAACTCGGGAAAACGCCGTAGCTCCTCCACCTGAGGGCTGGCCTGGTAAACCCGGGCCTCCGCACTGGCGGCCAGGCCCGTCAGGCTGGCCCACATCGGCTGGAGCCGATCCAGGGTGTAGCCCAAAAAGGCCTCCGGCGGGGGCGGCCAGGGGGCCTCCTCAACCCCGGTCAGGGTCCCCAAAAGCCCCAGCTCACGCAGAATAGAGCCAAACTCGAGCCGCTCCAGCACCACCCTCAAGGCCTTCAGGTCGGGCGCCCGCCGGTGGCACCCCTCAAACTCAAAGCCAAGGGGGAGATCGGTGTGCACCTGGGCCAGCCGCCGGGAAAGCTCCACGCCCTCCCGCCCCTCCTCCAAGGCCCTGCGCAGCTTGGGGGAGAGCGCACCCAGGTGGGCGAACAGCCGCTCCAAGGAGCCCCACTCCTGCAACAGCCTGGCCGCGGTCTTCTCCCCAATTCCCCTGGCCCCCGGCAGGTTGTCGGAAGGGTCGCCCACCAGGGCCCGGAAGTCCACCCACTGCTCCGGCTGGACCCCGTACTTTTCCCGCAGGGCCGCCGGGGTCATGACCCGCCCATCGGGCAGCACCACCGTAATGCGCTCAGAAAGGAGCTGAAAGCTATCCCGGTCGCCGGTGAGGATGCGCACCGGGTAACCCTGGGCCTCGGCGCGGCGGGCCAAGGTGCCAATCACGTCGTCGGCCTCGTAGCCGGGAACCTCCAACCGGCCCAGCCCCAGCAGGTCCACCAATTCCTTGATCTGCTCGAGCTGGGCAGGAAAGTCCTCAGGGGTGGAGGCCCGACCCGCTTTGTACTCCTCATAGGCCTCGTGGCGAAAGGTTCGGGCCGGAGCATCAAAAATCACCACCACGCAGTCGCCATCCTCCTTGAGGAGCCTGAGGAGACTGCGCATGAAGCCGTAGATGGCCTGGACAGGCTGGCCCCGGGAGGTGGTTAGCCGCTCGTAGGCGAAGTAGCTGCGGTAGGCTAGGTGATGGCCGTCCACCAGCCAGACGCGCTCGGGCCGGGCCCGTTGCGAACTCTGGGCGAACAAACTGGGCTGCTCCACCCCGGTATTCTACCCGGATTCGGTCTAAAACATAAAGCCGGTCAGGGGGGTGGGGCCGGCAGCAGGGGAGCCCCCAGCTCGAGCTGGAGCACCGGGCCACCCCCCACCAGCACCACCAGGCGGTAGTACCCCTCGTCCAGGCGGCTGAAGCGGGCCTGGTAGCTCCCGGGGGCCTCCACCCAGATGGAGCGCTCCTCGAAAAGCCGGTCGTCCTTGTACCAGCGCAGCTCGAGGTACCCAGGCTCACCCACCCGCCGCACCGTGAGGTAGGCCACTGCCCCACCGGGAACTGCCTCGAGACGCCCGCTCAGGCCCAACCGGGGCGGGAAACTGGCCCGGCCGGGGTCAAGAGGGACGAAGGTGTAGCGGCAAGCCGACAGGAGCAGAAGAAGACACAGCCAGCACCTCATAGGCCCTCCGCGGCGGTGATAAGGCTCAAAAGGGCTACGGGAGCGGTCTCGGCCCGCAGGATGCGGGGGCCCAAGGCCACCGGGATAAACCCCCGCGCCCTCAAAAACCCCACCTCCTCCTCCGTGAGCCCCCCTTCAGGGCCGGTGATGAGGGCGGTGGGCCGGGTGGGGTCAAAAACCTCCCGCACCCGCCCGACCGCGTAGGGGTGAGCCACAAAACCCTGCTCCACTGGGGGCACCTGATCCAGGGGGCAAAGGGGCTCCACCTGGGGCACCACGCTGCGCAGGCACTGCTTAGCCGCCTCCTGAGCCACCCGGCGAAGGCGCAAGAGCTTGCCCTCGCTCAGCTCACGCACCACGCAGCGCCGGGTCAGCACCGGAACCACCTGGGTCGCTCCCAGCTCGGTAGCAGCCCGAACCACCTCGGCCAGATGGTCCCCCTTGAGCAAGGGCACATAGAGGACGATGGGGATAGGGGGCTCCCGCCCTGCCGCCCAGGTTTCCTCCACCCTCAGCCGTACCCAACCCCGGCCCACCGCCAGCACCCGGGCCCGGCCCTCCCGGCCCTTTCCATCAAACACACTCAAAGCATCCCCCGGCCGGGCTCGTAAAACCTCCACCAGGTGGTGGGCCTCCCTGCCCAGAAGCTCCACCTCTGGCGCCAGGCTCGGAACATGGGCCCGATGTGGCCGCATACTAAACCGCCGCCCAGGTAAGGCAGACCCACTCCCCTTCCTGCTCCCGCTCAAGCAGCCGGAACGAGCAGGCCTCCAAGGCTTCCCGAACCATCCCTTCCCGCTCAACCAGGATGCCCGTGGCGACGAGCAGGCCGCACATCCCAAAAGCCTTCCGGTAATCCTCGGCCAGATGGGCGTGCAATTCAGCGTAGAGGTTGGCCAACACCAGGTCAAAGGGCCCCTCCACGTCGGCAAGACTTCCCTCCGCAAAGCGCACCTCCACCCGGTTGCGCTCGGCATTGGCCCTTGCCTGAGGAATCACCGCTGGGTCGATGTCCACCCCCCAAGCCTCCGCCCCCAGCATCGCCGCCGCAATGGCCAGGATGCCCGAGCCAGTGCCCAGGTCAAGCACCCGCATACCGGGCTCCACCCGGCGGGAGAGGGCCTCCAGGGCCATCCGGGTGGTCTCATGGTGGCCGGTACCAAAGGCCATGCCCGGCTCGATCACCAAGCGGCGCTCAGGGCCCTCCCAGCGGTGCCAAGGTGCTAGCACCACAAAGGACCCAGCCCGCACCGGCTTCAGGTCGCGCCGGTAGGCCTCCAGCCAGTCGGTGTCGGGAAGCTCCATCCACTCCCCCGGCAGGGACAGCTCCACACGGGAGGGAAAATAGGCCCAGACCTCACCCGGCTTCTCCTCCAAGCCCCTCGCCCCCAGCTCAAAGAGCAAGGGGGTGTAGGGATCCAGGCTCTCAAAGTCGCCCCTGAGGCGAAAGACGTGCATGGACCTAGTCTAGCACCCCCCTAATTTGCCCCACCAGCCGCTCCAGGTACCCAAAGAAGAGCGGCCCGTAGTGGGCCAGCTCATCCCCACCGGTCACCACCAAGGGCAGCGCCCAGCCCCGCTCAGCCATAAGCTGCTCGGCCCTTTCCCGGGCCCTCGAGCGATGCGGCTTGGGCTCATAAATGAAAAGCTCAGGAGCCCTACAGGGCACCTCGGCCAGCTCAGGGGCGAAGTAGCTTTGGGGGTGCTGGGAAAAAATGTTCTGCAACCCCAGATGCCGCAAGGCCTCATCCACATAGCTGCCCCGGCCTACGGTGATGGGACCGCCCAGGTCGAGCTCGAGGTACACCCTCCGGGAGGGCAGGGCCCGGTAAAGCCGGGCATACCGCTCGGCCAACCCCTGGGCAAGCTGAGTGGCGGCCTCCGGCACACCCAGCAGGGCCCCCAGCAGCACCGCGTTTTCCATAATCCCGTAGGGGCTTTGCGGCAACGGCAGCGGGTACACGGGAAAACCCCGCTCCACCAGCGCCTGCAGCAGCTCTCGCTGAACCCCGGTGCTGACCAGCACCAAATCGGGCTCCAGGGATGCCAAAAGCTCCCAGCGAACCCGGGTGTAGCTCGAGACCACCGGCAGCCCCAAAACCCCCGCTGGCCGGTAGCAAAAGGCGCTGCGACCCACCAACCGCTGGCCCAGCCCCAGCGCGAAGAGGGTATCGGTGGCGTTTGGCGCTAGGGAGACAATCCTCTCTGGGGCTTCAGGCAGCTCAATGGGCCCCAACCAGTCGTGCACGATTCTCATCCCAGGGCCTCCTCGAGCCAGGCCGCCACCCGGGCCTGCAGGGTCCCTAGGTCGGCCTCGTTCCAGATCACCCAGGTGGCCCTGCGCAACTTCTCCTCCTGGGGAAGCTGGGCCCTATCCCGAGCCTCAAACTCCGCCTCGGAAAGCCCCCGCGCCACCACCCGCCGCCGTCTGTGCTCCTCCGGCGCGGCCACCACCAACACCCCGTCAAACTCCCCCTCCCGTCCAGACTCGAAGAGCAGAGGTATCTCCTGCACCAGAAGGGGAACCCCCCGAGCCCGGGCCCGCTCCGTCTCCTCCTCGAGCCGGGCCCGCACGTAAGGGTGCAGAAGGCTCTCCAGCCGCCGCCGGGCCTCCGCATCGGCAAAGACCAAGGCCCCGAGCGCCCGACGGTCCACCTCCCCTGAGCGGCAGGCCTCTGGAAACATGCGGCAAATCTCGGCCTTGAGCACCTCCGCTCCCTCGCGGGCCAGCGCGTCGGCATCCAACACCGGCACCCCTCGCCTGCGCAAAAGCTCCGCCACCGTGCTCTTCCCGCTGCCAATGCTACCGGTGAGGCCCACAAGGCGCATCGGGCTAAGCATACCCTAGCCCACCCCGATCAGGAGCAACACCAGAGGAACCGTCGCGAAGGAGAGCACCGAGGAGACCACCACCGCGCGGGCCGCCCTGGGGGCGTTGCCCCCGAACTCCCCCGCCATCAGAAAGGCATTGACCGCAATGGGCATGGCGCTCTGTAGGACCAGGACCTGGAGGTCCAGCCGCTCCAGCCCCAAAGCCCAGCCTGCCAAAGCGGCAAGCCCCGGCGCAGCCAGTAGGCGCAGGCCGCTGGCCTTGAGCTCAAAAACCCCCCACTCCGGCTTTGAGCGGGCAATCTGGATACCTAGGGTGAGAAGCATCACCGGGATACAGGCCTGCCCCAGCAGGTGAACCCCTTCGTCCAGGCCAAGCGGCAGCGGGATGGAAAACCCCCGCACCAGAATTCCCCCTGCCAGCGCCCAAAAAAGCGGCAGCCGCAGGGTAAAGAGCAGGCCCTGCAAAAACCCTCCCCCCCGCAAGAACGCCGGCCCCAGGCCAAACATCAGCACACTGCTGGCGATGAAATACACCACCGCCCGGTCCAACCCCGGCTGCCCCAGGGCAAAAAAGGTGAGCGAGAGGCCCATATTGCCCGAGTTAGGGAAAGTCGCTGAGGCCACCAGGGTCTTCGTTGAACCCGCGTCCAAGCGCCACAGCCGGCCTAGGAGCAGGGCCAGGGCATAGAGGCCGGCGGAGGCTAGAAAAAAGGCCAGGGTAATGCCCAAGACGCTTGCGCTGCTCAGCCTGGCCCTGAGCATGGCGTCGAAGATGAGCACCGGCACCAGCACGTAGATGGAGAGCTTGGAAAGGGTCGGCAGGTCAAACTCAATGCGCCGCCCCACCAAGTAGCCGGTGAGCACGATAAAGGCCACGGGGACGATGGTGTTGAGCAGGGCCTCCATACCCCGCTAGCTTAGAGCCTCGAGCACCACCATCGCCAGGGCGTACCCCCGCTCATGGGCCAGCGAAAGGTGGGCCCTGAGCTGAGCCCTGTGCATCTCAGCGGCGAGCCGGGGGGCAAAACCCAGCCGGGGCCGCCGCCCCTCCACCTCCACCCAGACCTCGAGCCAGCCCAACGCCTCCGGCCAGCACTTCTGAAAGGCCTCTTTGGCCGCGAAACGGGCCCCTAGGGAGGGTAGGGGGTCGGCTCGAGCCAGGCAGTAGGCAATCTCCTCTGGGACGAAGTGACGCTCCAAAAAGCGCCTAGGATGCCGACTCCAAACCTTCCTCAGCCGGGCCAAATCCACCAAGTCGGTTCCAACCGCCACAACAGCCATCGGTTAGCATTGTATGCTGTGCTGCCGAAGGCCTTCCTAAAGCGCATGTCCAGCCTACTGGGGGAGGAGTTTCCCCTATTCCTGCAGGCACTCTCCGCATCCGAGCGAAGCTACGGGCTGCGGGTCAACACCCTGAAGCTCAGCCCCGAGGCGTTCCAGCAAATCAGTCCCTGGCCCCTGGAGCCCATTCCCTGGTCACCCGAGGGCTTTTATTACCCCGCCGAGGCCCGGCCGGGACCCCACCCCTTCTACTACGCCGGACTCTACTACATCCAGGAGCCCTCGGCTCAAGCGGTGGGCGCGCTGACCGACCCCCAGCCAGGAGAGCGGGTGCTCGACCTGGCTGCAGCCCCGGGTGGCAAGACCACCCACCTGGCGGCCCGCATGCGGGGCCAGGGCCTACTGGTGGCCAACGAGGTGGACGGAAAGCGGCTCTGGGGGCTGCTGGACAACCTGGGGCGTTGGGGAGCGGTGGTGGCGGTGGTCTCGAGCCCCGTGGAAAACCTGGCCGAGCGCTGGGGGGCCTATTTCGACCGGGTGGTGCTGGACGCGCCCTGCTCTGGAGAGGGGATGTTCCGCAAGGACCCCGAGGTTGCGCGCCGCTGGGGGCCCAGTACCCCCCAGCGAGCCGCCCAGGTACAGAAAAAGCTCCTCCTAGAAGCCGCCCGGCTGGTCCGGCCGGGCGGGGTGCTGGTCTACTCCACCTGTACCTTCTCCCCGGAGGAAAACGAACAGGTGGTGGCCGAGCTGCTGCGGCGAGGCGGCTGGGCGCTGGAGGAGGCCCGGCTCCACCCATCCTTCAGCCCCGGTGTGCCCGAGTGGGGCGGGGGGCACCCCAGCCTGAGCAAGACCGCCCGCCTGTGGCCCCACCGGCTAAGGGGTGAGGGGCACTTCCTGGCCCGGCTCCGCAAAGAGGAGGGACGCCCGCACCAGCCCCCCCCGGAGCGCACTGACCCCCTCTCGCGCGGGACCCAGGCCCTTTGGCAGGCCTGGGCCGAGGAGCACCTGGAAGGCCCCTTGGAGGGGAACCTCACCGAACGGGCCGGCCACCTCTACCTGCTCCCCCCCGGACTACCCAGTCTAAATGGGATCAAGGCCCCATCCCCAGGGCTCTACCTGGGGGAGGCCCGACCCGCCCGGGGCAGGGAAGGAGGCCGCTTCCTGCCTGCTTTGCCCCTGGCCCACCACCTGTCCCCCGGGCAGATCCGCCGCCGCGTAGCCTTACCGCCCGAAGCCCCCCAGGCTCTGGCCTTTGCCCAGGGCCAGCCCATCGAGGCGGACAGCCCGGAAGGCTGGGTTCTAGTTACCCTGAGGACCCGCGTGGGTGAGTTCGCCATAGGCTGGGGCCGGAGCAAAGGAGGCGTGGTGCGCCCTGGGAAAGCCGGGGTTTGACCTCTTTCCCTCCAGGTCCTAGACTTGGGTGCTATGGAGCTGGAGACCCTCAGACATCGCCTGGACACCCTCCGGGGGTATCTTTGACATCGCCGGCAAGGAAGCACGGCTGAAGGAACTCGAGCCCCTCCTGAATGACCCCCACCTTTGGAGCGACGCCGAAAAGGCCCGAAGGATTTCCCAGGAGGCTGCCCGGCTGCGCAAGGCGGTGGAGGGCTATCGGCGCCTGGAGTCCGACCTGCAAGGGCTTCTGGAACTCTGGGCAGAGATGGGGGCCGAGGGGCGGGCCGAGCTAGCGCCTGAGCTCGAGCGAGCCGGACAGGAGCTCGAGGAGCTCTACCACCAGACCCTGCTCTCTTTCCCCTACGCCGAGAACCCGGCCATCGTAACCATCAAGCCAGGCGCAGGGGGCACCGAGGCCTGCGACTGGGCGCAGATGCTCTACCGCATGTACACCCGCTTTGCCGAGCGAAAGGGCTTTAGTGTGGAGCTGGTTGACCTGGAACCCGGGCCCGAGGCGGGCATCGATCACGCTCAGTTCATCGTGCGCGGCGAGAATGCCTACGGCCTGCTCTCTGCAGAGGCCGGGGTACATCGCCTGGTCCGCCCCTCCCCCTTCAACGCCCAGGGCAAGCGCCAGACCAGCTTTGCCGCGGTGGAGGTAATGCCCGAGGTAGACGACACCGTGGAGGTCCAGATCAACCCCGAGGACCTGCGCATTGAAGTGATGCGCTCCCAGGGCAAGGGCGGCCAGGGGGTCAACACCACCGACTCAGCCGTTCGGGTGGTGCACCTACCCACGGGCCTTCAGGTCAAGTGCCAGATCACCCGCAGCCAGCAGAAGAACAAGGAGCTGGCCCTGAGCATCCTCCGCTCCAAGCTCTTTGAAATTGAGTTCCGGAAGAAACAGGAGGAGCTGGCCCGTCTCCGCGGCGAGGTCCGCCCCATCGAGTGGGGTAGCCAGATTCGCAGCTACGTGCTGGACAAGCAGTACGTCAAGGATCACCGCACCGGGGAGCTGCGCCACGACCCTGAGAACGTGCTGGACGGAGACCTGGAGAGCCTAATCTGGGCTGGGCTGGAGTGGAAGGCCGGCCGCCGAGAGACCGCCGCAGTGGGGGATGAAGAGTAGCCTCCACTGGCCTTAGCCTCAAAACCTGAGGCGCTCCTGCAGGTAGGCGGCCAGCTCGCTCACCGCGACCCTTTCCTGCTGCATGGTGTCGCGATCGCGCACCGTAACCGTGTCCTTCAAAGCGGGACTACCGCTCTGGCTCTTGCCAATGGTGTCGTAGTCCACCGTCACGCAGAAGGGGGTACCCACCTCGTCGTGGCGGCGGTAGGCCTTACCGATGTTGCCGGTGTCCTCGTAGAATACCCGGCCCAGACCCAAGGCCTGCAGCTCGGCTTTGAGTCGGCGTGCGTAGGAGGTGATCTCCTCCCTGTTTTTGGCCAAAGGGATCACCGCCACCTTGATGGGGGCCAGGTGGGGCTTGAGCCTCAGCACCACCCGCTCTTCTCCATTGGGAAGACGCTCTTTGGTGTAGGCTTGGGAAAGAAGCGCCAGCACTCCGCGGTCAACCCCTGCCGAAGGCTCGATCACAAAGGGCACAAACCACTCCTTGGTCTCGGGGTCCTGCACTGCCAGCCGGGCGGTGGAGTGGCGGTTTTCCATCACCCTGGCCTGAATCCTGAGCTCCGACTGGCCCCGGGTATGGCTGCCCAGGTCGTAATCGCTGCGATTGGCGATGCCCTCGATTTCCTCAAACCCCAAGGTGGGAAAGTTATACATCAGATCAAAGGTGCGCTTGGAGTAGTGGGAGAGGTCTTCCTTGGGAACATCCAAAACCCGAATCTGCTCGCGGGGAATCCCCTGCGCCTCCCACCAAGCGAGCCTTATCTCCAGCCAGCGCTGGTGCCATTCCTCATCGGTGCCGGGCTTGACGAAGTACTCGATCTCCATCTGCTCAAACTCACGCACCCGGAAGATGAAGTTGCGGGGGGTAATCTCGTTGCGGAAGGCCTTGCCAATCTGGGCCACACCAAAGGGCAGGCGGCGGGAGGTAGCGTCCAGTATGTTTTTGAAGTTGATGAAAATCCCTTGGGCGGTCTCGGGCCGCAGGTAGCCGAACGACTCCTCATCAGCCACCGGGCCAATCTGGGTCTTGAACATCATGTTGAAGGGCCTAGGGGGCGTCCAGTCGCCCTTAGCCCCATCAGCAGGGTCCACTACGCCGGCCGCGTTCATGGCCGAGGCGGCCCGTTCGGGCTCAGCCAGCATCTGGGCCACCAGGGCGGCCAGGCTCGCCTCAGGGAGGCCCATAGCCCTAGCCACCGCCTCTAGCACTGCAGGGGTCTGCTCCTTGAGCAGGTGGTCCAGGCGGTAGCGCTTTTTGGAGATGCGGTTATCCACCAAAGGGTCGGAGAAGGTGGCCTCGTGGCCTGAGTAATGCAACACCAAGCGGTGAGTGAGGATGCTCGAGTCGAGCCCCTCCATATCGTCCCGCTCATAGACCATGGCCTTCCACCA
Organism: Meiothermus sp.; assembly: GCF_025060375.1. Taxonomy (GTDB): domain Bacteria; phylum Deinococcota; class Deinococci; order Deinococcales; family Thermaceae; genus Meiothermus. The sequence goes on from NZ_JANXCG010000015.1 coordinate 33,968, forward strand.
AGCCGCCTTGAGGTTGTTCTTGAGCTCAACCCCAAGAGGGCCGTAGTCGTAGGTACCCTGCAAACCCCCGTAGATGTCCGAGCCAGGAAAGATGAAGCCCCTCCGTTTGCACAGGCTGACCAGTTCCTCCAGCGTTTCAGCAGGCATGGTTCTCCTCCAAGAAAGGCGAGGCGCACCTCATGTAAAAATCCCCGGCCATGCCGGCCTGGGGACGAAAGGTACACTTCCGCGGTTCCACCCCAGTTCCCGGGCTTTCCCGGGCACCTCTCGGTGCGCTGGCCTTGTGGCAAACACCGCCGCCCTTCACCCGGCCCTTGGCCACCCGGCTTCCACCCTCCCGGGCTCGCTGCGGCTGGAACCAGGCTACTCCTGCGGTTCAGCGCAAGGGAAAAGCTAACACAAATCACCCCGACGAGCAAGGCCAAACCCAACGGAAGGGCCCGAGGCCCTCAGCAACGCTTCGTAACGTGCGGCGCAAACACCCAGGACAGACCCGCCATACTGTATCATTGGGGTAGGGAAGATCGCCGCGCCATGTTGACTCGTCCGACACACCAGGAGGTTCGCCCTTGAACAGGTACGACGACCGCGCCAGGTTGGTTTTCCACTACGCCAGAGAAGAGGGTAGCCGGCTAGGTCATAGCATGATCGGGCCCGAGCACCTGCTTCTGGGCCTGATGCGCGAAGGGGGCACGGCCGCCCGCATCCTTATGGAGTATGGCGCGAGCCTCGAGGCCATGCGGCGCATGGTAGAGGAGCTGGTGGGCCGCGGTGAGGGCAGCCGCACCGGCGAGCCCCCCGCCATCACCCCCAGGGCCCGGCGGGTTATGGAGCTGGCCGGAGCCGAAGCCCGCAACATGTCAAGCCAGGTCATCGGCACGGAGCACATCCTGCTGGGCATCATCCGCGAGGGGGACGGAATTGCTTACCGCATCTTGACCCACTACGCCAAGGATGTGGACACCATCCGCTGGCGCATCCTTTCCCAAGCTGGGGAGACCAAGGAGAAAACCGTGGCCACCCCCTTCCTGGACGAGTACGGTCGCGACCTAACCAAGGAGGCCCGTGAGGGCAAGCTCGACCCCGTCATCGGCCGTACTGAGGAGATCAACCGGGTAATCCAGATCTTAGCCCGGCGTACCAAAAACAACCCGGTGCTGGTGGGCGACCCCGGGGTAGGCAAGACCGCCATCGTGGAGGGGCTGGCCCAGGCCATCGTGGAGGGGCGGGTTCCCCCAGTGCTGCGGGGAGCCCGTATCGTCTCCATCGACCTGGCCGGGGTGGTGGCCGGCACCAAATACCGTGGTGAGTTTGAGGAGCGGCTGCGCCAGATCATCGAGGAGCTCAAAAACGCCAAGGTGGTGGCGTTTATTGACGAGCTGCACACCCTGATCGGCGCCGGCGGGGCCGAGGGCACCCTGGACGCGGCCAACATCCTGAAGCCACCCCTGAGCCGGGGGGAGATCCAGGTCATCGGGGCCACCACCACCGGGGAGTACCACCGCTACATTGAAAAAGACGCCGCCCTGGAACGCCGCTTCCAGCCGGTAATTGTGCTCGAGCCTACCCCCGAGGAAACCCTGGAGATTCTGAAGGGCCTGCGCCCGCGCTACGAGGCGCACCACGGGGTGGTCATCCCCGATGAAATCCTCTCCCTTTCGGTTAAAATCGGGATCCGCAGTCTCCCTGGGCGCAACTTTCCCGACAAGGCCATCGACCTCATCGACGAAGCGGCCAGCCGGGTGCGCTTGAACGACTCCCTGGGCCTGCCGGTGGCGGTGGACGAGGACGGCACCCCCCTGGTGGCCCGAGAGGACATCGAGAGCGTGGTGGACTCCTGGGGCGGGGTCTACATCGACGACAAGGACGACAGCAAGCTCTTCCACCTAGAAGAGGAGCTGAGCAAGCGGGTAATCGGTCAGAAAGAGGCCATCCAGGCCCTGGCTGCAGCCCTAAGAAGAAGCCGGGTGGGCCTGGGTGGGCGCACCCGGGTCTCCGCCAGCTTCCTCTTCGTGGGGCCCTCGGGGGTGGGCAAGACCCATCTGGCCAAGGCCCTGGCTGAGGTGCTTTTCGGCTCAGAGCGGGCCCTCATTCGCTTTGACATGTCCGAGTTCCAGGAGCCCCACTCGATCTCCAAGCTGATCGGGGCCCCGCCCGGCTACGTGGGCTACGAGCAAGGGGGGCGACTGACCGAGGCGGTGCGCCGCCAACCCTTCAGTGTGGTGCTCCTGGACGAGATAGAAAAGGCCCACCCGGACATTTACAACACCTTCCTTCAGGTGATGGATGAGGGCCGCCTTACGGACGGGCTGGGGCGCACGGTGGACTTCCGGCGGGTCATCCTCATCATGACCTCCAACACCGGCTACAACGTAGGGCCAGCCATCGGCTTCACCAGCCGGGAGGTGGACACCGAGTCCCCCCTCAAAGCCCTCTTCACCCCGGAGTTCCTGGACCGCCTAGACGAGGTGATCCGCTTCCGCCCGCTCGAGCCAGCCGAGCTGGTGCAGGTGGCCCAAATCATGCTCCAGGACATCAGCAAAGAGCTGGAGTCGCGCGAGAAAATCGTGCGCTTCGACCCCTCTGTAGCCGGCTGGCTGGTGGAGCAGGCCCCCAAGCAGGGCAGCACCCGCGTTCTGCGCAACCTCATCCGCGAGAAAATCGAGGATCCCCTCTCCCTCGAGCTCCTCTCGCGGCCCGGCCGCACCCTCTACGTAACCCTAAAGGAGGGCGGCATCGCCTTTGAGGAGCAGGCGCTGAGCTTAGCGTAGGGAGAGCTGACCGCGTTGGGCCTCACCTGAGCTGGGCAAGGGCAGCCCGAAGCTGCTCTGGGCTCATGTAGCCCCGCACCTCCCCCACCCGCTCGCCGCGAGCGTTGTAGAAAAAGTTGGAGGGGTAGCCGTTTACCCGAAGGGCCTGGGCCACCGCTCGCAGGGCGTCCTGATAGACCTCGGCGTGGGTGAAGCCCCGGGCATCGTGGAACTGGCGTACCAGAGCGGCAGGCTCGCCATCGTTGACGAACACAAAGCGCACCTCCGGGTGGGCTCGAGCCACCGCCTCAAATTCCGGAAGCTGGCGCTGGCAGTAGCCGCACCAGGTGGCCCACACCGTGAGCACGGTGGGCTTGCCGCTCTGAAGACGCACCGGGGTGCCGTCCAGCCGGACCAAGGTAGCCTGGGGGAGGTCGCCAGCCAGCCCCCGGTGAGGGGCCGGGAGAAGGGCCAGGGCCACCAGCCCTCCCACAATCAAGCCCACCAACCCCAGCCGCAAGCTGGGGGAGAGGCCTGTAGGTATCTTCTCCACAACGCCAGTTTAGCAGGCTGGCAGGGGTGGGAGCGTATACTCTCCCCTGTGTCTGGCCCCCCTCCCATACCCCCTTCCGTCAGGAGGAATACCCTCCTGCTGGCCATGGTCCAGGCCATAAACGGAGCTGGAATCCAGCTCGTGCCCACCTTCGGGGCCATCCAGGTGGTCACCCTTCTGGGTAGCGCGGTCTTCGCCGGCCTAGCCACCAGCCTGATGGGGCTGTCCCGCGCCCTGACCGCCTACAGCATCGGGCAGTTTTCCGACCTTTGGGGCCGCAAGCCCACCCTGTACCTGGGCTTGTGGCTCACCCTGATGGGGGCGCTGCTCATCGGCGGGGCAACCCTGGCAGGCTCCCTGGCCCTCTTTGCCCTGGGCATTCTCGTCTTTGGCACCGGGGTGGGGGCGGTACAGCAGATGCGGGTGGCCGCAGCCGACATGTACCCGCCCAGCCGGCGGGGGGAAGGGCTGAGCCTGGTGGCCATGGGTTCGCTCCTGGGCGCTGGGCTCTCCCCTATGCTGGTAACACTGGCGGAGTGGCTGGGGCGGAGGCTTGGGTTCAGCGAAATTGCCCTGGCCTGGCTGCTGGTGCCGCTTCTGGTGCTCCCGGGCTTTCTGATGGTGAGGGGCATCCGGCCCGACCCGAAGCGGATAGCCCAGCACCTGGAAGCCTACTACCGCCCAGAAGACCTCCAGACCGGCCCCGACCCTACCCCGAGAGGGGAGCGCCAGGTCCAGCCGCGGATCGCCGCTCTCTCCTCTGCGGTGGCCGCGCAAGGCCAGATGGTCATGATGATGGCCATGACCGCCCTAGCCCTGAAGGCCCTGGAGTGCAGCCTGGCCCAGATATCCCTCTCTGTGGCGCTGCACGTGATGGGCATGTTCGCCTTCTCCTGGCCCATCGGGCGCCTTGCCGACCGGATAGGGCGCAAACCGGTGATGGGGGGCGGCCTCGCAGTGGCCGCCCTGGGGGCCCTTCTGGTGGGGCTGGGCCAGGGCTACGGGGCCATCACCGCAGGGACCTTTCTGGTAGGGCTAGGGTGGTCGGGGGCCTTCCTTGCGGCCAACACCGCGCTGGCCGATGTTACCCCCCCCGCCGAACGCGGGCGGGCCACGGGGGTCCTGGAGGCGTGGGCCAACCTTTCGGGAATGATCCTGCCTATTCTGGGGGGGCTGGTGGTGGAGACCCTTGGACTACCCACCTTGGGCTACTTCGGTGCACTCCTGGCCCTGCTCCCGCTGCCCCTGGTCTACCGCCTGAGGGAGGTTGCCCCAGGGGTATTTCAGCCTTGACGCTGGGCGCCCAGGGCCTGAGATTGGTCTTGGTGTGCTACCCAAGGAACTTGCCCCCTACCCCTCCTACGGCGACTGGCTGCGCAGCCTGGAAGGCTACGCCGGGCAGCTTCGCTTTGTCCGGCTTCTCCCCCCCAACCCGCCCGCGTTTGTGGACTACCAAGGGGTTTTTGCCGGCCTGCTGGCGGCTTTAGGGCTGAGGCCCTACCCCCATCAGGCCGAGGCTTTCGCCCTGCTGGAAAGGGGGCGGCATGTGGTGCTGGCCACCTCCACCGCCTCGGGCAAAAGCCTGGTCTTCCAGGTACCGGTGCTCAAGGCCCTGATGGAGGGTGAAACCGCAATTCTGCTCTACCCCACCAAGGCCCTGGCCCACGACCAGCTCGAGCGGCTGCGCAGGATGGGGGAGGTCCTGGGAGTTGCTGAGCGCATCCACCCCTACGACGGCGACACCCCCGCCAAGGCCCGCAGGAAGGCCTTGGAAGAAGGCCAGGCCCTGCTCACCAATCCGGACATGCTTCACTTCGGCCTGCTGCCCCGGCACGGCGAGTGGGCGCAGTTTTTAGGCCGGCTGCGCTACATAGTTCTGGACGAGCTCCACGCCTACCGAGGGGTGTTTGGTAGCCACGCTGCGCTCATCCTGCGCCGGCTTCTGCGGCTAGCCTGGCACTACGGCGCCCAGCCCCAGGTTGTCGCGGCCAGTGCCACCATTGCCAACCCAGCCGAGCATGCCCTGGGCCTCACCGGCCTGCCCTTCCAGGCCGTGGTGGCCCACCCGCGCAGGGCGGAGCTGGAGTTTGGGGTGTGGGTGCCCAAGGCGCTGGACCGGGAGGGGAAAATCCGCCGTAGCCCCAATCTGGAAGCAGCCCTCCTGGCCCGTTCCATCGCCCAACAAGGCCTCCGGGCCCTCATCTTCACCAACGCTCGCCGCACCGCCGAGCTGGTGGCCCGCTACGCCGGGGACGACCGGGTGCGCCCCTACCGGGCAGGCTACACCGCACCCCAGCGCCGGCGCCTAGAAAAGGCCCTGCGGGAGGGCGATCTGCGGGTCTTGGTCAGCACCAGCGCCCTGGAGCTGGGGGTAGACATCGGAGAGCTGGACGCGGCGGTGCTGCTGGGCTACCCCGGCTCGCTCAGCTCCTTCTGGCAGCGAGCCGGCCGGGCTGGCCGGGCTGGTCGGCGGGCGCTTTTGCTCTGGATACCCCGGGAAGACCCGCTGGACGCTTTTTTTGAGGCTCACCCGGAGCTTCTGCTGGAAAGCCCACCCGAAGCAGCCGTCGCCGACCCCGAAAACCCCGTGCTTTACCCCCTTCACGCCCACTGCGCCGCGCTCGAGCTACCCATCCCCCTCCGCTCCCCCTCCGATCCCTTCCACCGCGCATCCTCCGCGGTACCTCCGCTGGTAGAAAGGAACGGCCGGCTCTACTCTCCTAAGCGCAACCCCCACCGCGAGCTAGCTTTGCGCGGGCTGGGGCAGAACTACAGCCTGCGCGATGCCAAGGGGAAACTCCTGGGCACCCTGGACGAGCGGCAGGCCTACTGGGAGGCCCACCCCGGGGCGGTCTACCTACACCAGGGGGAAAGCTATCTGGTGCGCAACCTCGACCCCGAGAGGCGGGAGGTGGTGCTACTGCCAAGCCTGGAAGACTACTACACCGAGCCCCGGGCCCAGACCGAGCTGGAAGTGTTGGGTGGAGAGGAGGTGCTGCCAGGGGTCTGGGTCGGGGCGGTGGGCCTGCGGGAGCGGGTGGTGGGGTATGTCAAAAAACGCTACTACAGCGAAGCTGTGCTGGAAGAGGTGCCCCTGTGCATGCCCGAGCTCACCTTCCAGACCGAGGCGATCTGGTTTCACCCCTGCGAGGGGGTTGCGGTGCCCAAGGAAGCCCCGAACGGCTTCACTGAGGCCCTGATACCCAGCGCCCTGCACGCCCTCGAGCACGCCCTGATAGGCCTGCTTCCCCTTTTTGTGCTAGCCGAGCGCCAGGATGTGGGCGGAGTTTCCTACCCCTTCTATCCCCGCCCCCTTCCCTCCGCTGGCGGGCCCACCATCTTCATCTACGACGGCTACCCCGGTGGAGTGGGCTACGCCCGAACCGCAGCGCGCCATTTTGCCCGCTGGGTTCAGGCCGCCCGCGACCTGCTGCAAAGCTGCCCATGTGAGGCGGGCTGTCCGCGCTGCATCCTCTCCCCAAAGTGCGGCAATGGCAACCAACACCTGGACAAAAAGGGGGCCTGGATTCTGGCTGAGGCCCTGCACCGCCGCTACCCCCCCCATCCCCCCAACTGAGGGAGCCCCTACGGGAAAGCGTTGGGATTCGGGAAGCGGCAAAGCGGCGAAACCTTACGCGAACGCTTACCCAGCCCCGTGGGAAACCCTTTAGACTTAGGGGCTATGGGCCTACCTTCCTTGCAGGACATCATCGCCGCCATCGCCACCCCTCCAGGCCGGGGAGCAGTAGGCGTCGTGCGGGTATCGGGCCCAGGCAGCCTGGAACTCGTTGGAAAGCTCTGGCAGGGAAAGGACCCCAGCCGGCTTCCGGGTGGGCGCTTCACCTTTGGTAAGGTCTGCGACCCCAGGAGTGGGGAGGTTGTGGACGAGGCTTTGCTTCTGGTCTTTCGTGCCCCTCACTCCTACACCGGCCAGGACAGCGCCGAGCTCCAAACCCATGGCTCACCCGCAGTGCTGCGGCGGGTTTTACAGGTGCTCTTCCAAAACGGGGCCCGCCCAGCGCAACCCGGGGAGTTCACCCTGCGCGCCTACCTGAACGGCCGGATGGACCTAGCCCAGGCTGAGGCGGTGCTTAGCCTGGTAGAGGCCGAGTCGGAAGCGGCCCGGCGGCAAGCCTTGCGGGGGCTCAGTGCAGGCCTCTCCAAAAGGATAAGGGCCCTCTCCGAGGGGCTGTTTGACCTTCTGGCGCACATCCAGGCCTGGCTGGACTACCCTGAGGAGGGAGTGGAGCCGGTGGAGGTGGCCGTCCGGCTCGAGCCGGTTCTAACCGAGGTGCGCCGGCTCCTTGCCACTGCCCCTGCGGGTCGTATCGCCAGCAGGGGGGCCCGGGTAGCCCTGGTGGGCGCCCCCAACGCCGGCAAGTCAAGTCTACTCAACGCCCTTTTGGGCTACGAACGGGCCATCGTAACCCCCATACCTGGGACCACCCGCGACTACCTCGAGGCCCCGTTGGAGGTCGGCGGGGTACCGGTGACGGCGATAGACACTGCGGGGGTGCGAGAGACCGACGATCCGGTGGAGAGAAGCGGGGTGGAACGAGCGCTGCAGATTGCCCAGGAAGCTGATCTGGTGCTCTATCTGGCCGACCAGAGCCAGCCCAAGCCCCCGCCCCCGCCCCTGCCCTGGCCCCGCACCCTCAGGGTGGCCACCAAGGCCGACCTGCCCCCGGCCTGGCAGGATGAGGCGTTTTTACCGGTCTCGAGCCTCACCGGAATGGGCCTCGAGGCGCTGCGCCAAGAGGTACACCGCCGGCTGCTGGGAGAAGCCCCTCAGGGCGAAATCTGGATTAGCAACGAACGCCACGTTGAAGCCCTGCGACGGGCCGAGGCCCACCTTCAGGCAGCTCTGGAAGCCCCTCTAGACCTGGCCGGGCTCTCAATTGAGATGGCCCTGGAGGCCCTCTCGGAAATTTTGGGCAAAAATGTCTCGGAGGAGGTCATCGAGCGGGTTTTCCGCAACTTCTGCGTGGGAAAGTAGCCTATGGAAGGCAGGCGCATCACCTCAAAACCCAGCCCAACCACCTACGCGTTGGCGCTGGGCCTCATTCTGATGGGTCTGGCCCTCACAGCCGTGTGCCTTTGGGCTTGGTTTCAGGGGGTAGAACCGCGCTGGTCGGTGGTGCTCTTCGGTCTGCTGGGGCTCTACACAGCTGCCCTGGGGGTAGACGAGGGATGGCTCTCGGGGCTCGAGGTCACCCCCACCACCCTGCGCGTGCGAAGCTTTGGCCGATGGAGCGAGTATACCCTGAAGGGGCTTGATGCCGCCGATGGCCTGCGGGACATCCTGGGTGGGGGGTGGCAGGTAGTGCTCCTGGGCCAAGGACGGGAGGCCATCCGAGTACCCCTGCGGCGCTACGCCAACGCCCAGCAGCTGGCGCAGGCCCTGCTGGACGCGCTCTGGATGCAAAACAAGGACCTGGTGGTTATGCCCCGGCTGGCCCACCGCTTTGGCCGTCCGCCCTTTGGCCTGCTGACCAGAAAGAGGAGCTGAAGCCTGGCCTTATGATGAACCCCATGGAGTGGTTCTGGATAGGGGCGGCTTTTGGCCTGGGCTGGCTAGCCAACCGCCTGGGCTGGCCCCCGCTGGTGGGCTACCTGGGGGCAGGGTTCGTCCTCTGGGGGCTGGGGCAAAAAACCGGCCCTTTGCTGGAAAACCTGGCCGAAATCGGGGTTCTGCTCCTGCTCTTTACCGTTGGCCTCAAGCTGCGCTTCGCCAGCCTGGTGCGCCGGGAGGTACTGGGGGTAGGGGGGCTGCACCTCATCGCCTTTGCCCTGCTGGTAGGGCTGCTAGTTCTGGGCACCGGCCTCTCGAGCCAGGCCGCCCTCTTCATGGGCATTGGGCTGGCCTTCTCCAGCACCGTCCTGGCTGTAAAGCTCCTGGACGACCGGAGCGAGCTGAGCACCTTTCACGGCCGCATTGCGGTGGGCATCCTAATCCTGCAGGACCTGGTGGCCATCGGGCTAATGGCCTACGCCGGCGTCAAGAATCCCACCCCCTGGGCCCTCCTGCTGCTGGCCCTGCCCTTGCTGCGCCCCTTGGTGGGCTTTGTCCTGGAGAAAAGCGGGCACGAAGAACTCCTGCTGCTCTATGGACTGGGCTTAGCCCTGGGGGGGGGCAGCCTAGCGCAAAGCCTGGGGGTCTCCCCCGAGCTTGGGGCCCTGCTCATGGGGGCGGCGCTGGCTGGACACCCTCAGACCGCCGAGCTTTCCCGCACCCTATGGGGCTTGCGGGAAGCCTTCCTGGTGGCTTTCTTCCTGCAAATCGGGGCGATGGGCCTGCCCAGCAGCCAGCAGCTACCTCTGGCCGCCGGGCTAATCCTGCTGCTGCCGCTGAAGGCAGGGCTCTTCTTCCTCCTCTTTGTGAGCTTCGGACTGCGGGCCCGCACCGCTTTCGTATCCAGCATCTCCCTGACCAGCTACAGCGAGTTCGCCCTTATCACCAGCGTAGCGGCGGTGGAGAGCCAGCTGCTGCCGGCCTCCTCGAGCCAGACCATAAGCCTGGCGGTGGCCCTGTCGCTGGCCCTGGCCGCCCCCCTCAACCGGGCCGTGCACCGGCTGTACCAGCGCTACGAACCCTTGTTGCTCCGCTTTGAGCGCAAAGGCCGCCACGCCGACGATGAGCCCACCAGCCTGGAAGGGGCCGAATGGCTGGTGGTGGGTATGGGCCGCACCGGCGGGGCCGCCTACAAGATGCTGGCTGGAAAGGGGCACAAGGTGTTGGGACTCGATGCCGACGAGGGCAAGCTCGAGTTTCACCAAGCCAAAGGCCGCAACGTCCGTTACGGCGATGCCGAGGACCCCGAGCTTTGGGAGCGCCTAGACCTCGCCGGTCTAAAAGGGGTTCTGCTCACCCTCCCCGATCTTGAGGCCAAGCTCCGGGCCGCTGAAGGGCTAAAGCGGCGTGGCTTTGAGGGCATCGTGGCCGCCACCAGCTACCACCGCGAGGAGGACCCACAGCTACAAGCAGCCGGGGTCACCCTCATCTCTCGCCCCTTCGCCGAGGCAGGGGAGCGGCTGGCCGAACGGGCTTTGGGGCTTAACCTGGTAGAGGAAGCCGAGGAGGGAAACCCCACCTAGGCCTTTTGGCTCCTCAGAGGGGCCGCCAAGCCCGCGTCCAGGCCTTCTTGCCCACCCCAGGCACCTTTTCGACCTCAAACCCCACCGCCGCAAGGGCGCGGCGCAGCCTTCCTGCCACCGAGTAGGTGGCCAGGTAGGCCCCGGGTGTGGCCGCAGCGTAAAGCGAGCGCAGAACGGGCAGCCCCCAAGGCTCAGGGTTGACCGCCGGGCTAAAGGGGTCCAGGTAGATGGCGCTGGCCCATTCCCGGGGAAAGGCGGCCTGGGTCACGTCCTCAAAGCGCACCTCGAGCCGCCCCCAACCCCCCTCCAGCACCAAAGGGCGAGGCCCGGCTGCCCAAGCGGCCCGAACCTCCGCCCAGACCCGGGCTGCCCCTCCCGTCAGTGGAGCCTCCACCCATCCGAGCACCTCAGCCTCCACCGGAAAGGCCTCGTAGCCCAGGTAATCCAGGGGCACCCCACGGCGGAGGCAGCTGTCCAGCGCCGCGCGGAAGTTCATCCCCAGACCGAAGCCCACCTCGAGAATCCGTGGAGAGGGGTGTTCGTGGGTACGGGTAAGGCGCAGGTAGAGCGCGTTGGCCTGGGTCCAGGCCCCATAGCGGGAGCTGTAGGCCTCCTGGAAGTGAGGGTGCACCAGGGTGGGCGAGCCATCCTGGGTAATCAGAAGCTCAGGCCTCAATTTCCACCCGCTGGGCTTCCCGCTGCATGAGGGCCCACAAGGCCTCCACGTGGGCCCGTTCTGTCCTCTCCGCGCCGATTGAAACTCGCACCATCCAGCGCCCTTTGAGCAGGGCTGGGGTCAGGAAGGCCTGGCCGGTGCGGTTGACCCGCTGGACCCAGTCTTGGGTATGGCGGTCCAGAGCCTCAGGGCTCAACCCCCCAGGGTCGTAGCGCAGGGCCAGGGTCTGCAGGGTAAGCGGAGCCAGCAGCGCCCAGCCTGGGGTGCGCCGCACCTGCTCGGCCAACCACCGGGCGTTGGCAATATCCCGCCGCAACCGGGCCTGCAAGCCCTCCACCCCCTCGTCCAGCAGGGCAAACCACAGCTTGAGGGCCCGGAAGCGCCGTCCCAAAGGGATGCCCCAGTCCTTGTACTGCCGCACCCGACCATCCACCGCAGAGCTCAGATAGGAGGGCTGGGTGGACATGGCCCGCACCAGAACCTCGGGTTCGCGCACGTATAGAAGGGAGCAGTCAAAGGCCACCCCCAGCCACTTGTGGGGGTTGATGGCGATGGAATGGGCCTCTTGGATGCCCGCAAAAAGCGGCCGGCATTCGGGAAGGATTAGGGCCGAGCCGGCCATGGCCGCGTCCACGTGAAGCCAAAGCCCGTACCGCCGGCACACCTTGGCAACCTCGGTCAGCGGGTCAAAGGCCAGGGTGGCGGTGGTGCCCGCCGCTGCCACCACCGCACAGGGCCTCCTTCCCCGCGCCAGGTCTTCCACAATGGCTGCCTCGAGCGCCTCCGGCCTCAAGGCGTGGTCCGCATCGGTCTCTACGAGCCGCAGGTTCTCCCGGCCAAACCCCGCAAGCAGGGCCGCTTTGGGTACCGAGCTGTGGACCTGATCCGAGGCGTAGACGGTGAGGGGGCGCTCCTCGGCCTGAAGCCCTCCGCGCTCCTGGGAGAAGTTCGTGGCCCACTCCCGGGCAGCCAGCAGGGCCACCAGGGTACCGGTGGAGGCGGTGTCCTGGATAACCCCCTGGAAGACCTCGGGCAGACCGAACATCTGGCGCAACCAGTCGGTGGTTACCTCTTCCAGCTCGGTGAGGGCCGGGCTGGCCAGCCAGGTAATCCCGGTCTGGCCCAGGCCGGTGGCCACCAGGTCGGCCAGAACCGAAGAGAGGGGTGCGTTGGAGGGAAACCAGGCGAAAAAGCGGGGGCTTTGCCAGTGGGTCAGGCCCGGCAAGAGCTTTTTCAACTCCTCTACCACCCCCCAAAGCCCTCCGCCCTGCTGGGGCGGTGCAGAGGGGAAAAGGGCCCGCACCGCTCCCGGTTCCACCTGGGCCATCACTGGAAAAGCCTCCATCCGCTCGCGGTACTCGGCAACGAAGTCGACCAGGGCATAGCCCAGCCGCTTGAACTCCTCGGGCGACATACCCGAATCATACCCATTTCCCGCACAAGGGCCACAAACCCCTGCCCTTGCCAGTAGAATGACGCCCGTGGAGATTACGCCCGAACTCCTAGAGCGCCTGAGCAGGCTAGCCCGGCTCTCCCTCGAGCCAGAGGAGGCCAGAAAGCTTGAGGGAGAGCTTCGCTCGATTGTGAATTTCTTTGAGCAGCTGCAGGAGCTGGACACCCAAGGCCTGCCGGAGATGGCCCGTCCGATTGGCCTGACCAACCGCCTTCGCCCCGACCAGGTGCAGCCTTCCTTAGCGCAGCAGGAAGCCCTTTCAGTGGCCATAGAGGAAGAGGACGGGCAGTTCAAGGTGCCCCGGGTTATCGAGTAGCCATGCTAGACCTAAAGTTTATCCGCGAACACCCCGAGCAGGTCCGGCGGGCCATTGAGTTGAAAAATGCGCCGCTCGACCTGGAGCGGCTCCTGGCCCTAGACCAGCAGGTGCTGGCGCTAAAGCGCCAAATTGAGCAACTTCAAGCGGAGCGCAACGCCAACGCCAAAGCGGTGGCCCGGGCCCGGCCCGAGGAGCGAGCAGCCCTGGTGGAAAAGGGGCGGGCCATTGGAGCGGAGCTGGCCCGGCTCGAGCCGAGGCTCCGCGAGATGGAGGCCGAGCTCAAGGAGCTGCTCTACCTCACCCCTACCCCCCCTTGGGAGGGGGCCCCGGTGGGCCCCGACGACTCCTTCAACGTGGAAACCCGGGTTCACGGTAACCCCCGGGTGTTCCTGTTTGAGCCTCTCGATCACGTGGCCTTGGTGGAGAAAAACGGCTGGGGCGACTTCGAGCGAGCCGCCAAGGTTTCGGGTTCGCGCTCCTACATCCTGCGGGGCGACCTGATGCTCTACGAGCTGGCCCTTCTGCGTTTCGCCCTGGACCGGATGATAGAGGCCGGCTTCACTCCCCTCTCGGTACCCAGCTTGACCAAAGAAGAAGCCCTCTATGGGCACGGGCAGTTTCCTACCGGCCGCGACCAGGTCTACGAGGTCAACGGCGGGGAGGCCTACCTGGCGGGCACCGCTGAGGTGCTGCTCAACTACCTGCACGCCGGGGAGATTCTGCCCGAAGAGGAGCTACCCAAGACCTACTGCGCTCTCTCCCCTTGCTTCCGCAGCGAGGCCGGCTCAGCGGGGAAGGATGTCCGCGGCTTGATGCGGGTACACCAGTTCAACAAGGTCGAGCAGTACGTCCTCTGCCGGGCCGACCTGGAGGAATCCAACCGATGGTTTGAGACCCTGCTCTCCATCTCTGAGGGAATCCTCCAAGCGCTGGAGCTTCCCTACCGGGTGGTGGAGGTCTCCACCGGAGACATGGGCCTGGGCAAGTACCGCCAGGTTGACCTCGAGGCCTGGGTTCCCAGCCAAAACCGCTACCGCGAAACCCATTCCTGCTCAGCCCTGCTGGACTGGCAGGCGCGGCGGGCCAGCCTGCGCTACCGGGACGAGCGCGGCAGGGTGCACCATGCCTACACCCTCAACAACACCGCGCTGGCGACCCCTCGCATCCTGGTGATGCTCTTGGAAAACCACCAGAACGAGGACGGAACGGTAAACGTGCCCAAGGCGCTACAACCCTACTTCGGCAAGGAGCGGCTCGAGCCCAACCGCTAGAACAAGGCCGCCGAAGGGAAACCTTCGGCGGCGGGTTCTCACTGCTTCTTGCGAGGGCGGTACTTACCGTACGAACCCCGGAAGATCTTGCCCCGACGGGTACGACGATCCCCTTTACCCATACTTAGCTCCTTAGGCTTTGGCTCCTTGTAGGAGCTGGTGAACCTTGCTCATCAGACGGGACTTGCGCCGGCTGGCCGCATTTTTGTGCAGGGTTGAACCCTTGGCCGCCTTGTCAATCAGGCTCTCGGCGTAGCGCATGACCCGCAGGGCCTCTTCGGCGTTGCCCTGCTGCGCCAAGGCCACCGCTTTTTTGCTCACGGTCTTAATGGCCGACATCTTGGACCTGTTGCGGGCCCGCCGCTTGAGCGACTGGCGGTGGCGCTTCATGGCCGAAGGGTTGCGTGCGGTCTTTTTCTGTGCCATAGCTCTCCAAACTCAAAAGGCCAGGGCTGCACCCTGTGCAGCCTCGAGGCAAACCGCCCATGAGTCTAACACACCCCGCGGCTTCCTGCCTAGACCAGCGGCCCCCCCTCCCAGTCCGCCGGCCGCTCGCAAAAGCCCAGCCGCCAGGCCACCCCCTGGGCACAGCGCTCCGCCGCCCGCCCGTCGCCGTAGGGGTTGGGGCGGTTGCGCATGGCGGCCAGGGCCTCCTCGTCACGAAGCAGGCCATGCACCGTGGCGAAGACCTGCTCCGGGTCGGTTCCGGCCAGCTTCAAAGCCCCCACCGCCAGCCCCTCCGGGCGCTCGGTAACGTTCCGCAACACCACCACCGGCACCCCAAGCGTGGCCCCACTCTCCTGCACACCACCCGAGTCGGTCACCAGCAGGACCGAACGCTTCATTAGGGCCGCCATGGTGCCGAAATCCAGGGGCTCGAGCAGGCTGAAGTTGGCCAACCCCTCCAGCACCGGATAGACGGCCTCGCGCACCGCCGGGTTCAGGTGCACAGGGTAGACGAAGTGGCACTCCGGATGGGCCTGGGCCACCCGGGCCAACGCCAGGGCCAGGTCGCGCATGACGGGCAGGTTCTCCCGGCGGTGCATGGTCACCGTGACCACCCGCTTGTCCGAGGGAAGGGGTGGAGGAACCCCCCGCGCGCTGGCATACAAGACCGCATCCACCTCGGTCTGCCCGGTCACGATGATGGTCTCCTCGGGCTTTCCCTCACGCAGGAGGTTGGCCTTGGAAGTCGGGGTAGGGGGCAGGTCAAGGTCGGTTAGCACATCGGTTAGCCGACGGTTGGCCTCCTCAGGAAAGGGCTCCTTGAGGTTGAAACTGCGCAACCCCGCCTCCACATGAGCCACCGGAATCCCCTCAAAGAAGGCCGCTAAGGTAACCGCGAAGGTGGTCAGGGTATCCCCGTGCACCATCACGTAGTCGGCCTCCAGCTCCCTGAGCCGGGAGGCAGCGGCCGGGACAATGCGACCCATCAGGTCGGGTAGGGTCTGCCGCTCGGTCATTACCTGCAAATCGGTATCGGGAACCAGCCCAAAAACCCGCAGGGCGTCCTCGAGCTGGGTACGATGCTGGCCCGTGGAGAGGAGGATGCTGTGTATGGAGGGCCAGCGCCGCATGGCGAAAATCACCGGGGCCATCTTGATGGCCTCCGGACGGGTACCAAAGGCGATGACCACGCGCTTCATTCTCAGTCCTGAGGCGCTACCACAAAGGCCGAGGCCAGCTCATCGCCCTCACCTAGATTCATGATCCTGACCCCGCTGGTGGCCCGGCCATACTGAGCGATCTCAGCCACCTTGGTGCGAATGGCAATGCCCTTTTTGGACAGCACCAGCAGGTCCTCGTTGCCCTGCACTCGCAAAAGGGCCGCCAAATGGCCCACCTTCTCGTTGGTGTTGAAGGTGATGACCCCCATCCCACCCCGGCCCTGCAGGGGGTATTCCCTCACCGGGGTGCGCTTGCCGTAACCATGGGTGCCCACCGCCAACACCTCCCCCTCCTCGCCCTTGGGAAGGATGACCAAGGACACCACCTGGTCTTCGCGCCCCTCCTTGAAGCGGATTCCGGTGACACCTTGGCTGGCCCGACCGGTAACCCGCACGTCGGAAAGCTCAAAGCGGATGGCCTGGCCGGTGCGGGTAGCCAACATGGCCTGGTCGCCCTCCTGGGCGATGGCCACACCCACCAGGGCGTCGTTTTCCAGGAGATTGATGGCGATGAGACCAGCGCTGGAAAGGTTCTGGTACTCCCGTATGGGGGTCCTCTTGACCAGGCCGTTCCGGGTAGCAAAGACGAAGTATCCCTCCTGACCAAGGTCACGCACGTTGAGCAAGGCCGCCACCTCCTCACCTTCCTGCAGCGGCAGCAGGCTCACCACGCGGGTGCCCCGGGCCTGACGGCTGGCCTCGGGAAGCCCATGCACCTTCTCGGCGTAGACCCGGCCCCGGTTGGTGAAGACCAGGAGGGTATCGTGCATGGAGGCCACGAAAACCGAGATGGCCTCGTCCTCCTCCCTGGGCTTTCCGGCCTGGGCCCCCACCCCGCCCCGGCCTTGGGCCCGGTAGGCCTCGAGCGGGGTGCGCTTGATGAAGCCCTGGGCGGTGAGGGTAATGACCATGGGCTCGTCCTCTATGAGGTCCTCTAGACTGAAGCCCTCCTCAAACTCGGTAATCAGCGTACGGCGCGGGTCAGCGTACTTGCGCTTGACTTCCAGGAGCTCT
Source organism: Meiothermus sp. (assembly GCF_025060375.1). Taxonomy (GTDB): domain Bacteria; phylum Deinococcota; class Deinococci; order Deinococcales; family Thermaceae; genus Meiothermus. Next base: position 50,766 of record NZ_JANXCG010000015.1, read on the forward strand.
TCCTTCACCACCTGCCAAAGCCGCCCCTCGTTCCCTAGGATGGCTTCGAGCCGACCGATTTCCTCCATCAGCTCCCGGTACTCCTCCTGCAGCTTCTCCCGCTCCAGACCCACCAGGCGTTGAAGGCGCATATCCAAAATGGCCTGGGCCTGAATCTCGGTCAGACCAAAACGGCCCATCAGCCCCAAGCGGGCTTCAGCGGCGTCCTGGGAGCCCCGGATCAGCGCTATCACCTCGTCGATGTGGTCAAGGGCTATGAGAAGGCCCTCCAGGATGTGGGCCCGCTCCTTGGCCTTGCGCAGGTCAAACTCGGTGCGCCTCCGCACCACCTCGCCGCGGTGGTCAAGGTAGTGGCGCATCATCTCCAGCAGGGTAAGCACCCGGGGCTCGCCTTTCACAATGGCCAGAAGGTTCACGGTAAAGCTGGTCTGCAAGCGGGTGTGCTTGTAGAGCTTGTTGAGCACCACCTGTGGGTTGGCCCCCCGCTTTAGCTCCACCACGATGCGCAGACCCTGCCGGTCGGACTCGTCGCGCAAGGCAGCTATCTCGTCCAAAACCTTGTTGCGGACCAGGCCAGCTATCTGAGCGATAAGGTCGGCCTTGTTGACCTGGTAGGGAATCTCGGTAAAGACCAGCATGGCCCGCCCGTTCTTCTCCTCGTTGCGCACGCGGGCGCGCACCTTTAGGCTACCGCGGCCGGTGGCGTAGGCCTCTTTTATGCCCCGCCGTGACAGCTTGGCCCCAGTGGGGAAGTCGGGGCCAGGAAGCACCTTCATCACCTCTTCCAGCGAAACCCCCGGGTTTTCGATCATCAGCACCAGCGCGTCCACCACCTCCCCCAGGTTGTGGGGGGGCAGGCTGGTGGCCATGCCTACCGCGATGCCCGCTGAACCGTTCACCAGCAGGTTGGGCAGTGCCGCGGGCAACACCTCGGGCTGTTCCTGGGTACCGTCGTAGTTGGGCACAAAGGGTACGGTCTCCTTGTCTAGGTCCTGGAGCAGCTCGAGGCCCACCGCCGAAAGCCGAGCCTCGGTGTAGCGCTGGGCGGCCGGAGGGTCGCCGTCCAAGGAGCCAAAGTTACCCTGGCCGTCAATCAGGGGGTAGCGCAGGTTCCACGGCTGGGCCATCCGCACCAGCGTCTCGTAGATGGCCGCGTCCCCGTGGGGGTGGAACTTACCCATCACCTCACCCACGATCTTGGCGCACTTCACGTGCTTGCGGTTAGGCAACACCCCATCCTGGTAAGCCCCATACAAAATGCGGCGCTGAACCGGCTTCAGGCCATCGCGCACGTCAGGCAAAGCCCGATCCACGATGACCGACATGGCGTAGTTGATGAAACTCTGCTTGACCTCGTCGGTAATCTCAACGGGAAGAATTTGGGACATTCCACTCTCCTCAAGCCGCACAAAAAAAGCGCCCAGAAGCGCTTCCCTCGCACATTATACACCTGGGGAATGACCACAGCGTAAACGGCTCCCCCAAAATTGTGCTTCCCAGCATTCAACCCCAACCCTCATCGGCGTAGGCTGAAGCATACGAGGGGGGAAAGATGCGGCGCAGATGGATGTGGATTGCAGCACCGCTGGTTGCTCTGGCCGCGGTCATCCAGGCCCAACCTCTCAGACCCGCGGAGATTCGGGCCGCGCTCGAGCCCGTCTACAATCGGGCCCTTCCGGCCGCCTTGCGCATCGAAACCACTCCCGAGGGCACCGGCTCCGGCTTTTTCATCAGCACAGGCGGCTTGGTGCTGACCGCCTACCACGTGGTGGAGGGCAGCCGCAGCCTGCGGGTGGTCAACGCCTTGCGGGAAAGCTTCCCAGCGGAGCTGGTGGGATACGACGAGTTTCGCGACCTGGCTGTCCTACGGGCCCAGGTGAGGGGAACAGTTCCCTCTCTGCCCCTAGAAACCGCCACCAGCCCCCGTCCAGGGGAACCCCTGCTGGCCATTGGCAACTCCCGCGGTGAGTTCATCGCTCCCCGCTACGGCCTGGTCAACACCGTGGAGCGCGATATCTTTCCCTTCTTCAACTCCATCGCCATCTCCACCAACATCCCCCTGGCCCCGGGCGACTCGGGCGGCCCGGTGCTCAACCAGGCGGGGCGGGTGGTGGCGGTGGTGGTGGCCATCGGCCAGCCCAACGGGGTCTTTGAGAGCTTCCTCTCGCCGCTGCTGGGCCTGGATGAGCTCCTCACCCAGCTCCAGGCTGGGCGCAAGCGGGACGTGCCCTACATTGGGGTGCAGCTCTCCCAGATTGACGACGAGACCGCCGCGCTCCTCGGAATCCCCAAGCAAGGCGTGCTAATCCGGGGCCTGCTCCGGGGCGGGGCCGCCGAGCGGGCCGGGCTGAGGGGGCTCACGGTGCGGCGGGAGAACGGCCGGGAGTTCTACGAGTTCGACGTAATCCTAGAGGCCGACGGCCGCCCCTTCAACGACGTAACCTCGCTACAACGTTACATCCGCAGCAAGGAAGTGGGCGACAGCGTCACCCTCACCATACGTCGGGGCAACCAGACCTTCCGGGTGGAGCTTAGGCTCACCCCTAACCCTCTGCGCAGCGGATAGGGGCAGAAAGGGTTTCCGTCCAGCAACACTTTGACACTTTGTCCATTGCCCTGGCGAAGGCAAAGGGTCTAACATTGAGCCAAACCTGCGGGGAGGAGGCCCTATGGAGCGTTCGTCCAGGGAAGTCGTGCAGGAGAACCGCGATTACACGCTGTTTTCCTGGTCAGTGCAGAGCACCGCAAACCCCATCCACATGACCCGCGCCCAGGGGGTATGGTTCTGGGACGGGGACGGCAACAAGTGGCTTGACCTCAACGCCCAGCTCATCAACATGAACGTGGGACACCAGCACCCCAAGGTGCTGGAGGCCATAAAGAAGCAGGTAGACGAGCTCTGCTTTGCCGGCCCCGGCTTCGCCACCGAGCCGCGGGGTCGGCTCGGGAAGCGGTTGGCCGAGGTAACCGGCCTGGCCAAGAGCTTCTTCACGCTGGGCGGGGCCGAGGCCAATGAAAACGCCATGAAGATTGCTCGGCTGTACACCGGCCGGGACAAGATCATTACCCGCTACCGCAGCTACCACGGGGCCACCATGGGGGCCATGACCGCCTCTGGCGACCCCCGGCGCTGGCCGGTGGAACCCGGTATACCGGGTATTGTCCGGGTTTTTGACCCCTACTGCTACCGCTGCCCCTTCGGCAAAACGGTGGACAGCTGCAGGCGGGAGTGCGTAAGCCACATTGAGGAGGTCATTGAGCTCGAGGGGCCCCACACCATCGCCGCCATCATGGTAGAGGGCATCACCGGCTCCAACGGGGTGCTGGTGCCTCCCGACGACTACTACCCCAGATTGCGGGCGCTTTGCGACAAGTACGGCATCCTGCTCATCACCGATGAGGTAATGAGCGGCTTCGGCCGCACCGGCAAGTGGCTTTCCACCCAACACTACGGTATCAAGCCCGACATCGTGACCTGCGCCAAGGGTCTGACCAGCGGCTACATGCCTTTAGGGGCGGTTATCGTTTCTGCCCCGATCGCTGAGTTTTTCGAGAGGAACATGCTCTGGGGTGGGCTCACCTACTCCGGCCACCCGGTCTCCTGTGCCGCGGCCCTGGCCAACCTGGAGGTCTACGAGGAGGAACGCATCTTCGAGAACACCGAAGTCCAAGGGCGCTACCTGGCCGAGCGGCTCGAGGCCATGAGAAAGTACGCCTGCGTGGGGGATGTGCGGTACAAAGGCCTCTTCAGCGTGATTGAGCTGGTAAGGGACAAGGCCACCAAGGAGCCCCTCGCCCCCTACAACGGCACCTCACCCGAGATGCAGAGGCTGGCCGCCTACCTCAAGTCCAAGCACATCTACGTCATGACCCGCTTTCACATGCTCTGGATCTGCCCCCCCTTGGTCATCAACCGGGAGGAGCTCAAGTACGGCCTGGACATTATCGAGGAAGCTCTCGAGGAGGTGGACCAGATGCTGGGGGTGGCCCGCGCCGCGGCCGACTGAAGGCCAAAGAAGCGTTTCCAAAAGGGAGGCGCCTGGGGTAGACTACCCCTGCTATGCGGCTTCCCCGCTCGTTCGGGGTGCTCCTTCACCCCACCAGCCTTCCTGGCCCTTGGGGCATTGGCACCCTGGGAGAAGAAGCGCGGAGGTTTGTGGACTGGATGGCCGCCGCGGGCGCGCGGTGGTGGCAGGTGCTGCCCCTGGGGCCCACCGGCTATGGCGACTCCCCCTACCAGTCCTTCTCGGCCTTCGCGGGGAACCCCTACCTGGTAGACCCCAGGCTTTTCTTCGCCAAGGGCTGGCTAGAACCCGAGGAGCCCCCCCCTCTCCCGGATCACCGGGTGGACTACGGTGGGCTCTACAGGACCCGCTGGCCCCTTTTCCGGCGGGCCTTTGCCGGCTTTCGCGCCCGGTCCTCAGAGGAGGATCAGGCCAGTCTGGAGAATTTTTCACGGGAAGAGCAGGGCTGGTTGGACGATTACGCTCTCTTCATGGCCCTAAAGCACCGCTTTGGCGGCGAGCCTTGGAACCGCTGGCCCGAGGAATTCCGCGCGCGCAAGCCGGAAGCTATGAAAAGTGCCCGAAAAGACCTGGCCGACGAGATAGCCTTCCACGTCTGGCTGCAGTGGCTCTTCTACTCCGGCTGGGACGAGCTAAAGAGGTACGCCGAGGGCAAGGGGCTTGGAATCATCGGGGATATGCCCATCTTTGTGGCCTTTGACTCAGCCGATGTGTGGGCCCACCCCGAGTACTTCTGCCTGGACGAGAACGGGAACCCCACAGGGGTGGCCGGCGTGCCCCCCGACTACTTCTCCGAAACCGGCCAGCTTTGGGGCAACCCGCTTTACCGCTGGGAGGCGATGGAAGAGGACCGCTTCACCTGGTGGGTCGCCCGGCTGCGCCAGGCTTTACGGCAGGCGCACCTGGTGCGCGTAGACCACTTCCGAGGCTTTGAGGCCTACTGGGAGGTGCCCTTCGGCAAGCCGACCGCGGTAGAGGGCCGCTGGGTCAAAGCGCCCGGAGAAAAGCTCTTCAAAGCGCTTAGGGAAGCCCTGGGGGAGCTCCCCATCCTGGCGGAAGACCTGGGGGTCATCACCCCCGAGGTAGAGGCTCTCCGGGACGGCTTCGGCTTCCCCGGGATGAAAATCCTGCAGTTCGCCTTTTCTGACGGGGGAAACCCCTTTCTGCCCCAAAACTATCCCGCCCACGGCAATGTGGTGGTCTACAGCGGTACCCACGACAACGATACCAGCTTGGGCTGGTACCGAACTGCCCCTCCGGCCGAGCGCGCCTTCATGCGCAGGTATCTGGCCCAGGAGGGCATTCGCTGTCTATCGGAGCGCGAGGTGCCGGGGGCCCTTGTTGAGCTGGCGCTCAAAAGTCCTGCCCGCCTGGCCATCGCACCGCTTCAGGACATCCTGGGGCTGGGCCCCGAGGCCCGCATGAACTTCCCCGGTCGCACGGGCGACAACTGGACCTGGCGCTACCAGCCAGAGGACCTGGGGCTCGAGCTGGCCCAGGGCCTCCGGAGCTTGGTTGAGGCTTACGGGCGCGTGTAAGCTGGGGGCATGCGGCTGGATGGGGTGCTTGAAACCTGCCTCTACGCCGCCGACCTGGAGGCTGCCCGGCGTTTCTACCAGGAGGTGCTGGGCCTGGAGCTCGTTGCCGAGCAGGCCGGACGACACCTCTTTTTCCGGGCTGGAGAGGGAATGTTTTTGGTCTTCAACCCCGAGACCACCCTTCGGGAAACTACCCTCCCAGCCCACGGGGCCCAAGGCCCGGTGCACGTCTGTTTCCGTGTTCCAGCCCAAGACCTGGAAGCCTGGGCGGTGCGGCTGGAGTCCTGGGGGTATCCCGTAACCTGGGCCGGCTGGAGGGCAGGGCGGAGCCTCTATGTGCGGGACCCTGCGGGCAATCTGGTGGAGCTAGCACCCGCCGCCATCTGGGGCCTTCCCTAGGCCTTAGAGCAGCTCCAGCCCTACCTCTTCCCCCTCTGGCAGCCGGTAGGCTCGGTAAATCCCCCTCTTCAGATCAAAAATGACGTAGGGCACCCGCCAGTAGGCCTCGGCCACATCGGTGCTGCTGGGCTCGGCCGGCCCCTGGGGGTGGGAGTGGTAGATGGCTAGTAGCTCCATCCCCTCCGCCTCGGCCCCCTGCAGGGCGCGCAGGACCGCCTGCGGCTCCGCACGGTAGCGCAACCAAGGGGTAGGATGGATGTTCTTGAGAGGCAAAACCCTCTCCACCCGGCCTGCTCGACCCAGCCAAAGCCCCACCCCCTCCTCGGGATAGGCCCCTCGGAGATGGGCCAGGGTCTGCTCGAGGCAGTCCTTTGAAAGCCGCAAAACCTTCATCCTCGGCGAACAAAATCCAGGTACTCAAAGGCAAAAGCGTGGCGCTCATCGGCTGAATGGTACTCGCGGTAAACAAGGCTCCAGCCGTCGGGCCCCCACTCCGGGAAAAAGGCATCGGCCCCGTCCACCTGGGCGTCCACCTGGGTTAGGTAGAGGTGGGTCGCCAGGGGCAGGGTCAGGGCGTACACCTCTCCCCCACCAATCACCCAAAGTTCCTCATCCTGGCTCAGGGCCTCCTCGAGGGAGCCCACCACCTCTGCCCCCTCGAGGCTAAGCCCTCGCTGCCGCGTGAGGACTAGGTTCCTCCGCCGGGGCAGCGGGCGCCCAATGCTGTCGAAGGTCTTGCGGCCCATCAGGATGGTCTTCCCCATGGTTAGGGCGCGAAAGCGCTTGAGGTCGTCGGGCAGGTGCCAAGGCAGAGCCCCCTGGCGACCAATGGCACGGTTCTTGTCCAAAGCGGCGATGAGCGCAATCTTTCTCATAGATACCCCGCGCTTGCCTTTCCCCATCTGGAGCCTGTGGAAGGCGCGAATCTGTGCCTTGAAGAACAACCCTATACAGCGGAGGTGCCTAGACCGCCACCGGGGCGGGGATGGCCGGGTGAGGGTGGTAACCCTCCAGGGTAATGTCCTCGTAGGTGAACTCAAATAGGTTCCGCACCTCGGGGTTGAGCCGCACGGTGGGCAGGGGCCGCGGCTCGCGGGAGAGCTGCAGGCGGGCTTGGTCGAAGTGGAAGCGGTAGAGGTGGGCGTCGCCTATGGTGTGGATGAACTCCCCGGGCTTCAGCCCCGTCACCTGGGCCACCATCAGGGTGAGCAGGGAGTAGGAGGCAATGTTGAAGGGAAGGCCCAAAAAGATGTCGGCGCTGCGCTGGTAGAGCTGGCAGGAAAGCCTGCCTCTGGCCACATAGAACTGGAAGAGCACGTGGCAGGGGGCCAGGGCCATCCGGGGCAGGTCGGCCACGTTCCAGGCACTCACCACAAGGCGGCGCGAGTCGGGGTTGCGCTTGATCTCCTCCACCACCCAGGCCATCTGGTCAATGGTCTGGCCGTTCGCCCCTTCCCAGCTCCGCCACTGCTTGCCGTAAATCGGCCCCAGCTCGCCCGCTTCATCGGCCCACTCATCCCATATGGTCACCCCATTTTCGCGCAGAAAACGGATGTTGGTCTCGCCGCGTAAAAACCACAAAAGCTCGTAGACCACGCTTTTCCAGTGCACCTTTTTGGTGGTCACCAGCGGAAAGCCTTCTGAGAGGTCGAAGCGCATCTGGTAGCCAAAAACGGAGCGGGTACCCACCCCGGTGCGGTCGGGCCTGTCCACCCCGTGCTCCAGCACATAGCGCATCAGGTCGTGATACTGCTGCATCGCCGTCAGTCTAGCAGGATTTCCGGGAAAGAAGCCTTAGAAGGCGCAGGGCGTACAGGGGGGCATAAAAGTAGGCTGCCGAGCCAAAGCCGGTGAGGGCATACCCGCCGGGAATGGGCTTCAGGTAGTTCTGGTCCAGCCGGTAGCGCACCCCGGCCCAGCTCCCGCGGGTCTCGGGCCGGTAGCCGAGCAGCCTTTCGGCCTCCGCCATCAGCCACCCGACCTCGTGGGGCTCGGTCTGGTGCGGCGCGTAGCTGTTGCGGTGGGGCAGGTAACTGCCCCCCAGGCTGTGCCCGGCCACGTACACCCCATACGAGCGGGCCTGCTGGAAGTATTCCTGGGTCAGAAGCACCGAGCCCGGGGTGAAGCGCCCCCCCAGGCCCAGGAGGTGCGCCCCGCTTGCCCCTCCTGCGTACACCACCAAACCCGCCCGCAGGGTGCGGGGCTCGGGGGTGCGAAGGTGAAGGGTGCTCCCCTCGAGCCGCTCCACCTCGGCATACCAGATGTTCAGGCCCTGGGCCAGGCGGTGCAGGAGGGGGGCGGTCTCGAGCCAGCCCGCGTTTTCCAGGTAGAGGCCCTCATCCAGCCACACATGGGGAATCCGGCGGCCCTCGAGGCGGGCCTTCCAGGCTGCCCGACTGGCCTCGGGAACGGGCCTGAGGAGGCCCCGCTGCAGCGGAACAAAGCGGGGGTAGAAGTCCCACAGCGCCGCCAGCGCCTCCTCGGCCTCGGGGGCCACCACCCCACGCTTACCCCGCACCGGGTTCAAAAGCGCATCCGGCACCCGGCTGGCCTCGCCCAGCTCGCGGGCCACAACCAGCACCTCTTTGCCAGATTCATGAAGCATCCGGGCCGCACACAGCCCAGCGACCCCCGCACCCACGACGGCTATTTCAATCATGCTCAATGCTCATGCGGTCTTCGCGGCGCACTGAGCATATCCAAATTCAGGTCCATGGGCACCCTCCGGTGGAAACGTCAGGAACCACCTAAGCCATCATTAGCGGAAGAGTAGCCGGCGCCTCGGCCCCCACCACCTCCCCAAACAGCATGTGCGGGGTGGCCTGCTTGACCACCACCTGATACAGCCCCGGACGGGGCGCCTGGGCCGCTGGAATCAGGGTGGGGTGGTTGCCCCGGGTGTGGCCTTCCACGTAGCTTTCGTCCTTGGCCGCGCCGCGCACCAGCACCTCCACAGTCCGGCCCACCCAGCGCTGATTCTGGCGGTAGCTCCACTCCTTTTGCTTCTCAATCAGGCGCTGGAGCCGCTCCACCTTCACCTCGCGGGGCATGTCGGGGAAGTGCTTGTAGCTGGGGGTGCCGGGGCGGGGGGAGTAGATGAACATGTAGGCCTGGTCGTAGCCCACCTGGTCGTAGAGGGAGAGGGTCTCCTGGAAGTCCTCCTCGGTCTCGCCGGGGAAGCCCACGATGATGTCGGTGGAGAGGACCACCTCGGGCAGGGCCTCGCGGATGGCCCGGATGCGGTCTAAGTACCACTCGCGCCTATACTCCCGGCCCATTCGGCGCAGCACCCGGTTGGAGCCCGACTGCACCGGCAGGTGGATGTAGCGGCAGACCGCCGGGGTCTCGGCGATGGCGGCGATTACGTCGTCGGTAAAGTTGACCGGGTGGGAGGTGGTGAACTTGATGCGGGGAAGGCCCATCTGGCCCACCATCCGCAAAAGCTCGGCAAAGCTCGGAAAGCCGGGCTGATCCTTGCCGTAGGAGTTCACGTTCTGGCCTAGGAGGGTGACCTCCACCACCCCAGCCGCTTTGAGCTGCTCAATCTCCCGCAGAATCAGGTCGGGGTGGCGGCTCACCTCGGGGCCCCGGGTGGTGGGCACGATGCAGTAGGTGCAGTGGTGGTTGCAACCCCGGATGATGCTCACGTAGGCCGATAGGGCCCCTTTGGGCGGGGGGGGCAGGTGGTGGGTGAGCTCCTCGCGAAAAGAGAGGTCCCAAAAGCGGCTCTTGGCCTCTAAAGCCTTGCCAATCTCGGTAAGGGCACCAGGTCCCAGCAGGATGTCCACCCCGAACTTGCGGGCCATCTGCTGGCCCTCCTCGAGCTGGGCCAGGCAGCCCATCATGCCCACCAACAAGGGCCGCTGTTCCTTGGCCTTGCGCAGCTCGCCCAGAAGCGAGCGCACCTTCTCGACGGGCTTACCCCGCACCGCGCAGGTGTTGACCAGCACAAAATCGGCTTCCTGCCAGGTGTCTACAAATTCCGCGCCCAACGACACCAGCTCGCTTTTCACGAGGTGGGTGTCGTACTCGTTCATCTGGCAGCCGTAGGTGATGATGTGGGTTTTCATGCCAACCTCTGGGCCGACCGGAGGGATTCCGGGACCGCACAAGAACCCAGTGTAGCAGATGCCGTCATGTTGCGCCCGCTTGGCCCGAGCTTTAGCCTTGTAGGGCATGAACGTGCTGCTGGTACACGCCCACCCCAACCCCCGTTCCTTCAACGCTGCCCTGCGGGACACAGCCATACGCACCCTGGGCCAGGCCGGGCACAGCCTCCTCCTCTCTGACCTCTACGCCATGCGCTTCAACCCGGTGCTCTCCCTCGAGGAGCTCATGGGAGAACCGCAGGAGGTGGAGGGAGAGATGGAAAAGGTACGGCGGGTCGATCTGCTCCTGTTCCTGTTTCCCATGTGGTGGTACGGGATGCCAGCCATCATGAAGGGCTGGATTGACCGGGTTTTCGCCTACGGTTTCGCCCACGACGAGGAGCACTCCTTTGAAAATGGGCTGCTCAAGGGGAAAAAAGCCCTGCTCTGCCTTACCACCGGGACCCGCGCGGCCTACTACCAAGAAGCCCCCGAGCGAAACCTCATGCGGGTGCTGGAACCCATCCACTACGGCATCTTCGCCTACTGCGGGATGGAGGTGCTACCCCCGTTCATCGCCTACGGACCCGCTGAGATGAGCGAGGCTGAGCGCAGGGCAACCCTCGAGGCCTTCCGGGTTTACCTGCAAGGGCTACCTGAACTAAAACCCCTGCGCTTCAGTCACGATAGCCTGTAGCTATGCAACGCCGTACTTCGCTGGGCGGTCTGGCCTCGCTCGGCCTGGGCCGAACCCAAAGGCCCTCAAGACGGGCATCCCCGGTTGGACAGCGGCTCTGCGCGCGCCGCGGGAAGGGTCGGTGTTGCAACGAACCACGGGGACACTGGACTCCTTGGTAGGCAACCATCCCTCCCTTTCGCACCAAGTCTCCTTCGTCTTCTGCCCAGAAGCCCCGTAACCCACAATTAAGCCGGAGGAGGCCCGAACGACATGACCCAGGGTGAGGTACGCGAGATGGTCTGGACGGCGCTGGCCCGACACCACGCGGCCACCTACCCCCTTCCCCCCCACGGCCACCACCCTAACTTCGTCGGGGCCAGCCGAGCCGCTGAACGGCTGATGCGCCTGTCCCTTTGGCAAAGGGCCCAGGTGGTGCTGGCAGGACCCGACCAGGTGCTCAAGCCCCTGCGGGAAGCGGCCATGAAGTCCGGCAAAACCGTGCTCATCCCCCACCCAGACAGAGCCGGCCAGTACCTAAGCCTAGAGGGCCTGCAACCCCAGCAGCTAAAGCGTATCCGGGAGGCCGCCTGGCTCGGCCGGCCTGTGGACCTGGACCACCTCCCCATTGACCTGGTGCTGGTGGGCTCGGTAGCGGTGGACGAAAAACAGGGTTGGCTGGGCAAGGGCTACGGCTTTCCGCCGAAGAACCTTCGGATTGCTGCCCCATGGGCCACCTTGGCCCACACCCTGATGGTCTTTGAGGCCCTGCCCTGCGACGCCGAACGCAGGGTGGACCTGATCGCCACCCCACACCAGGTTATCGGCATCTGAAGTAGGCTTGTGGCTATGTGGACCAAGGAGGAGCTTGACCGCTACGCACGCCACATCGTGCTCCCTGGGGTCGGGGGAGCAGGCCAGGCCCGGCTAAAGGAGAGTAGGGTGCTGGTGGTGGGAGCCGGAGGGCTGGGGGCCCCCGTGCTGCTATACCTGGCCGCCGCCGGGGTAGGCCGGCTGGGAATTGTGGAGATGGACCGGGTCGATCTCACCAACCTGCAGCGCCAGGTCTTGTTTGACACCCCCTCTATCGGTGAACCGAAGGCCGAGGTAGCCAAAGCCCGCCTGCAGGGTTTGAACCCCCACGTAAGGGTGGAGGTCTACCCAACCAAGCTGAGCGCGGCGAATGCGCTGGAAATCCTCGAGCCCTACCACCTGGTCATCGATTGCAGCGACAACTTCCCCACCCGCTACCTGGTCAACGATGCCTGCGTGCTCCTAGACAAGCCCCTGGTGTACGGGGCCATCCACCAGTTTGAAGGGCAGCTCTCGGTTTTCCACCACCAGGGCGGCCCCTGCTACCGATGCTTATTCCCCAGCCCTCCCCCACCCGGTGCCGTACCCTCCTGCGCCGAAGCAGGGGTCTTCGGGGTGTTGCCCGGGGTGATTGGGAGCCTGATGGCCGCCGAGGCCATCAAGGTACTGATAGGCCTGGGCACCCCCCTTTCAGGGAGGTTGCTGCTCTACGAAGCCCTAGAACCCCGGTTTCGCGTCCTGCGGTTGGCTCGCAGGGCCGACTGCCCAGTATGCGGCGAAAACCCGAGTGTAACTACACTGCAAGACTACGAGCTTCTCTGCGGGGTTTCGGTGTAAAAATCGCATTAGACTACACCGTCTCAGGGTGTAGGAAGGGGAATTTATGGCAACAGCAACCATTGCGAGGGGACTGGAGGACGTCATCTTTACCGAAAGCAGCCTTTGCTTCATCGACGGAGAGCAGGGGAGGCTCTACTACGCGGGCTACAAAATTCAGGACCTGGCCGAGCACTCCACCTTTGAGGAGGTCACCTACCTACTGCTGCACGGGCGACTACCCAGCAAAACCGAGCTGAAGACCTTTAGCACCAAGCTGGCCTCCCTGCGGGCCCTGCCGCCCTCGGTGATCAAGCAGATCAAGCAGTTCCCCAGGAATGCTCACCCGATGTCCATGCTGCGGACCGCGGTGAGCGAGCTGGGAATGGCGGACGAGACCGAGGCCGATGTCTCACCCGAGGCTCTCTACGAGAAGTCGCTTTCGCTCATCGCCAAGTTCGCCACCATCGTGGCTGCCACCAAGCGGCACCGCGAGGGTCAGAGGATACTAGCGCCGCGCAAGGGCCTCTCCCACGCGGCCAACTTCCTCTACATGTCCAACGGCCGGGTCCCCAGCAAGGAGGAGACCAAGCTAATGGACGTGGCCCTGATTCTCCAGGCTGAGCACGGCTTCAACGCCTCCACCTTCACCGCCATTGCCACCTTCTCTACCCAGGCCGACATCTACAGCTCCATCGTGGCTGCGGTAGGGGCTCTCAAGGGGCCGCGCCACGGCGGGGCCAACGAGGCGGTGATGAAGATGATCGCCGAAATCGGGGCCCCTGAAAATGTCTCGAGCTGGCTGGCTGAGTTGCAGGCTAGAAAGGGCCGGGTTATGGGAATGGGCCACCGGGTCTACAAGTCCTACGACCCCCGGGCTGGGGTACTGGACAAGTACGCCGCCTTGGTGGCGGCCAAACACGGGCACAGCAAGGAGTACGCTATCCTAAAGGAGCTCGAGCGGCAGGCTGGGGCCATCTACAACCCCAAAGGCATCTACCCCAACGTGGACTTCTACTCCGGGGTGGTCTACTCAGACCTGGGGTACTCCCTAGAGTTCTTCACCCCCATTTTCGCTGTAGCCCGCATCTCCGGCTGGTGCGCTCACATTCTGGAGTACAGCAAGACCGACAACCGCCTGTTGCGGCCCGACTCCCACTACACCGGGAAGCTCGACCTGCCCTACATACCCCTGTCCAAGCGTTAGGCCCGGCCAGAATCCGTGCCCGCCCCCAGTGGGGCGGGTTTTTCTAAAAACCAATGCCTCCCGCTGCCTCCCCAAAGCGCTTCAGCACCAGATCAATTACCCACCCCGTTACCGCCACGTACAGCCAAACCGGCACCGTCCAGCGAGCCCAGGCCCTGTGCACGGCAAAACGACCCTTGAAGGCGTTGTAGAGAAGCCAAAGCACCAGGGGGCCATTGAGCGCGGCCAGCACGGTGTGGCTGATGAGCAAAGCGTAGTAAGCCGCGCGCCACTCCTCCGGCCCTGCGTAGCGGGTGGTGCCGTACAGGCCCCACTTGAGTAGATAGAAGACCAGAAAGAGCGCCGCCAGCACGGTAGCTACCAGCATGACCCGGGGGTGCCAGACCCGGTTGCCGCGGCGGATGAGGATGACCCCCACAACCACCGCCAACCCCGAAAGGCCAATGAAGGTGGCTGCGATATCTCCGAGCAACTCTCCCATCTTGTGCGCTTCCTCCCCGTTGCCGCGGTGTCCCGCGGCAGCCCCAAAAATACACAACCCCTCCCCAGGACATTTATCCCGGGGTCACACCTGCAAACTCTGGCCCAGCCGCTCGGCCAAGCGGCGTACCCGTTCCTCCCTAGAGGTACGGGCGTAGCTGTAGCCCAGGATAAAGGCCCGCTCGGCCTCCTGCCGGCGGCCCCGCTGGCCCTCGAGCTGGGCTAGGCGCAGGTAGGCCAGGGCCATCATCCCGTCGCGCTCCTTGGAGGGGCGCACCATTTCCAGCAGATCCACCGCCTCCTTGAGTGAGACCACCGCCTCCTGCAGGGGCAGCTCACGCGCCTTGCGAATCAGGAGGGCCGCTTGGTCGAGCAAGCGCTGCACAACGCAAAGTATACAACGGGGGATTGACGGAAAGCGGACAAAGGGAGAAGACTCTCCTCATGACGCCCTACGAGGCCTTCCAGATGCTCGAGCTGCGCGTTGGCCGCATCCAAAAGGCCGAACCCCACCCAAAAGCCCGCAAGCCTTCCTACTGCCTTTGGATAGACCTCGGCCCCCTAGGCGTGAAGCAGAGCAGCGCTCAAATCACCGATCTCTACACCCCCCAGGACCTGGTGGGCCGGCTGGTCATCTGTGCCACCAACCTGGGGGAACGCAACATCGCCGGCTTCCGCTCTGAGGTGCTGGTACTGGGCCTGCCCGACGAGGCTGGGCGGGTGGTGCTCCTCTCGGCCGAGCGGGAAGTGCCGCTCGGGGGCCGGGTTTTCTAGGAACCTTCAGGAACCCCTATCCTGGGCAAAGCATCAGGACCCCACAGCAACCTCCACCACCAGCCAGCCCAGGAAGAAAAGCGCCGCAAGAAGTGCCAAGCGGTACCGAAGGGAAAAAGCCCCCTTGCCCTTGAAAAACCCAGGCACGCGGTTTTGCACGGCCCCTCCTCAGTAGTAAAGCCCAGGAAAAGTCTGGTTGCCCCCCGAATCAACCGCCTCCGCCAAAAAGCGCCGGGCCCGCTCAGCCACCGCCTCAGGCGAGGGCTCATCCCCGCGGCTGGCAAAACCCAGGCTCAGGGTCAGCTGGAGCTCGGGGTGCAGGGTCTGCCAGGGGTACTTGAGCACTGCTACCCGGAGCCGCTCGCACACCCCAAAAGCACGGTCGCCGCTAATACCCCGCAAAATCAGCGCCAGCTCAACCTCCCCTACCCGGCCTGCGATGTCTGAAACCCGCAAAGCCCTGCGCACAAGCTGCCCCACCCGCCGCAAGGCCTCCTCGACGACCCCGGGGTCCAAGCGCCGGGTCACTTGTGAAAGCCCGTCCAGCCCAACCCAGACCAGGCTGAACACCTCGCCGCTCTGATGGACCTGGGCCAGAGCTTCCCCAAAGGCCTCCTTGCTCAAAAGCCCGGTGAGAGGGTCTGCCTGCACCAAGGTGCCGCGAGCCCGCAAAAGGGCCTCATTGCGGACCTGGAGCAGCTCCAAGGCCCTCTCCAAGTCCAACCGCAGGGCTTCCAGGTGGGGGATGGGCCGCTCGAGCTCCTCCCTCATGTGCCTCAGGAGCTCCATCAGCCTCAGGTCCTCGTCCCGCAGAGTTTCCGCCGACATAGCCAAAGCATAGAAGACCAGCCCGCCGGGAGTTGTGCTGTATGAACATAACCTAAAAGGCAGAAAAACCCCACCAAGGGCTAGGGGGACTCCACCGTTCAGTGGATTGACAAGGCCAAACGTGGGCTTTCTACCAATGTGAGCCCAGCCTCCTTCGGGAAAGCTCTTTGGGGGGTAACCTGAAAGAGGGATGAGTTCGCTTACCGAGGCCTTGGTGCTGGAGGCCCTCAAGACCGTTCAAGACCCCGAGTTGCACAAAGACCTGGTCTCGCTGGGCATGGTGGAGCAGGTGAGTGTGCGAGGCGACCGGGTAGCGGTCCGCATCAACCTGACCACCCCCGCCTGCCCCCTCAAGGAACGTATCGCTGAGGACGTGCGCTCCGCCCTGGAGCCCCTTGGCGCTGCTGAGGTTGAGGTGCACTTTGGCGCCCAGGTGCGCGGACCGCAAAACCCGCCCTTACCTGGCATCAAGCACATCGTGGCGGTGGCCTCAGGGAAAGGTGGAGTGGGCAAGAGCACGGTGGCGGCCAACCTGGCGGTGGCCCTAGCCCAGGAAGGGGCCCGGGTGGGCCTCCTTGACGCCGACATCTACGGTCCCAGTCAGGCCCAGATGTTTGGCGTCCAGGGCGAGAAACTGAGGGTGGACGAGCAAAAGCGGATGGTCCCCCTCGAGCGCCACGGCGTAAAGCTCATCAGCATGGCCAACATTGTCCCTGCGGGACAGGCCATGGTCTGGCGGGGGCCCATCCTGCACGGGGCCGTCCGCCAGTTTTTGCAGGAGGTGGCCTGGGGGGAGCTGGACTACCTGGTGGTTGACCTGCCCCCCGGCACCGGGGATGTGCAGCTCTCCTTGTCCCAGCTTACCCAGCTTTCAGGAGGGGTCATCGTCACCACTCCCCAGGAGGTGGCCTGCATAGACGCTGAGCGCGCCTTGGACATGTTCCGCCGGACCCAGGTAGAGGTGCTGGGGATTGTGGAGAACATGTCCTTTTTCGAGCAGAACGGCCAGAGAACTTACATCTTCGGGCAGGGCGGGGGACGGCGGATGGCTGAGCGGCACAGGACCGCTTTTCTGGGGGAGATACCGCTGGCCCTCTCGGTGCGGGAGGCAGGGGATGGTGGAATTCCCGTGGTGGCAGGCCACCCCAGCTCCGCCGAGGCCGAGGCCTTCCGCCAGGTAGCCCGCAACCTGGCCGGGCGCCTCTCGGTGAAGACCCAGCTACTCTTGCCCATGGCCTAGGAGCGTATGGCCTTTGGTCTTGGCGAAACCAAGCTCCGCATCCTCGAGACCCTACGGACCCGCTCGAGCTGCGCAGGTTCGCTGGCGGAGTCGCTGGGCATCTCCCGGGTAGCGGTGCATCGGCACCTGGAAGACCTCGAGCGGGAAGGGCTGGTGCGGGCGCGGATCGAAAAACCCGAGGGCCGAGGGCGCCCCAGGCAAGTCTACGAGGCGGTGGACGAACAGGCCCCTTACGCCCGCATGTGCGCCGATGTGCTCACCCATTTGAAAGAGCTCCTCGGGGCTGGCGTGGTGCTGGAGGTCTTATCCCAGCGCAACGAAAAGCTCCTCCAGGAACTAGCCCCGCACCTGGAGGGCCTGAGCCTGGAGCAGAAAATCTACCGCCTGGCCGAGTTTCTCACCGGACAGGGCTACCAGGCCCACTTCTACCAGGAGAACGGGGTCTGGTACCTAGAGCAGGGCCGTTGCCCCAAGCTGGCCCTCTCCTTGGAACACGCCGAACTTTGCGAAGCGGAGTTGCACCTGTACCAAAAGCTGCTGGGTACCCCTATCCTCCGGGAAGAACGCATCGCCGCTGGGGGCAGATGCTGCCGCTACCGTATCGCACTCCAAGAAGCTACCAAAAAACCTGACAGGGAGCCTTCCCGTTGAGTTTCAGCGGTATGGGCGGCTACCTGCCCGCCAAAAAGGTTCCGCAGAATGCGGGCCCCAGCGGCCTCAACCAAGGCTCGATGAGTATACTGAGAAATCAGTATCGCTTGTCAAGTCTGGCTCTGCTATCCTGAAGGCATGGAACGCTTTACCCGGCAGCGGCAGGCCATCCGCGAGGTGATGGCTGAGCTGGACCGGCCCCTCTCCCCGGCCGAGGTCCTCGAGGCGGCCCGCCGCAAGGTACCCAGCCTAGGCATTGCCACGGTTTACCGCACACTCAAAGGGCTGGTAGAGGAAGGCAGCGCCGTGGCAGTTGAGCTACCCGGACAGGCCCCGCGCTACGAGCTATCTGGGAAAAGACACCACCACCACTTCCACTGCACCCACTGCGGCAAGGTGTTTGAGCTGGAGGGCTGCCCCGGCGACTTTTCCTTTATGCTCCCCCAAGGCTTCCAGGCTGAGCGGCACGAAATTGTGCTCTACGGCCGCTGTACGGAGTGCGGCGTCTAGAATCCCTGGAGTAGCAAGGCCAGCTCCTCCTCCCTCACCTCACCTATGTGGCGCCTCACCAAGCGGCCCTGCGCATCGTAGAAAAGCGTCACGGGTAGGCCTTGCAAGCGCAGGGGTTCGCTCAAAAGGGCCTCGGGATCCAAGAGCAGGTTGGGGATCCGAAGCCCCAGCTCGGCCTCAAAGGCCTCCACCGCCACCAAGCCATCGCTGACGTTTAGGAAGACGAAGTTGAGCTGCGGGTGGGCCTTGGCGGCTCCAAGCAGCAAAGGCATCTCCCGCCGGCACGGCGGGCACCAGGTGGCCCAGGCGTTGAGCACCACCGGCTTACCCAAAAACGCCCTCAGCTCAACCTTTTCTCCCTCTCGGTTTTGAGCCCAGCCAGAAGGCAGGACTTCCTGGGAGCGACCCTCTGGGCGCAGAAAGGCCAGCGGGACCAGGAGCCCCAAGAAAACAGCCCACCATACCCAGTGCCGCATCTCACAACCAGTCTAGACGACGCCCATAAGGAGATACCGGGATACCGCTCACCCTTGGGGTATGGTAGGGGTATGCGGGTACACCTGGTGGCGGTGCAGACAACCCTGCAACGGGAACCCTACGCCCAGCCCGAGGCCTTCCGGAGGTACGTCCTGGAGCTCACCCGGCGGGCCACCCAAGGCCTCCCTGAGGGGGAGCCCCGCCTGGTAGCCTTCCCTGAAGCCTTCGGCTTGCCGCTTCTGTTCTGGCTGGAAGCCCCGCTCGAAGCCCAGCAGGCCCCCACCACCCTCCAGGCCGCACTCAGGCTGTTGCGGGCCTGCTGGCCCGCCGCCCTGAGGCTCGGCGTGCTGAGCCCAGCGGTTTTTTACCACCTGCGGGCGCCTCAGGTCTGGCCGCTTTACCAGCAGGCCTTCGCCGAAGCAGCCCAAGCCTTCCAGGCCTACATCGTGGCGGGGAGCCTGTTTAGCCCCTTGATGGACTTTGAACCGGCCCGGGGGCTTCATCCCCAAGGCCCCAAGGCCTACAACCTCTCCCTCTTCTTCTCCCCAAAGGGCCGCCTGCTGGGAAGAATTCCCAAAATGCGCCTCACCCCCCACGAACGAAGGGCCTTCCTGAGTCCGGGGCCTCCCGGGCGACAGATCCTAGAAACCCATCTAGGTCGCATATCCGTCCTCATCTGCCTGGACGCCTTCCACGACGACCTGATCGAGCAGGCCGACGCAGCCGGGGCCTGGCTGGTGGTGCAACCCTCAGCCAACCCAGCCCGCTGGGAAGGCCCCTGGAGCGGCGACCCCAGCCAGATAGAAGGGGAGGTCTGGCTGCGAGAGGGCCTGGCAAGGAAGCTTCTGGACCGGGAAAACCTGCGCTACGGACTCAACCCCATGCTCAACGGCGACCTCTACGAGCTTCACTTTGAAGGGAGGAGCGGAGTCTACCAGGCTGGCGGCCCGCTGGCCCTGGCCGAAAGCCCCTTAGGCGAGGCCTTGGTGCGGGCTACCGTTGAAGTGGAGCCCTAGCCCGCGAGGGCTGCAAACGGTGCCAGGGCTTCCTCCAACCAAACCTTGAAGCCCTCCAGACCCCGCCGGTACATCCGAGCACGCCGCTCAGCCTTCCTGGCCCCTTCCAAGGGGGGCACCAGGCCCCAGTTGGCGTTCATGGGCTGGAAGTTCTCGGGGTTGGCACGGGCCAGGTAGGACACCAACCCCCCCAGCATGCTCTCCTCCGGGGGCACCGTGGGGGGAAGGCCCAGGGCCAGCCGGGCAGCGTTGAGACCAGCTAGAAAGCCGGTGGCGGCAGACTCCAAATACCCCTCCACCCCCACCAGCACCCCAGCCACCAGCAGGCGCGGGTGCTGTCGGAACTGCAGGGTAGGCTCCACAAGGCGTGGCGCGCAGAGATAGGTGTTGCGGTGCATCACCCCATAGCGCACAATCTCGGCCCTCTCCAGCCCCGGTATACTCTGGACCACCAGCTTCTGGTCCCCCCACTTGAGACCGGTCTGGAAGCCCACCAGGCTCCACATCCGCCCCTGGGGGTCCTCGGCCCGCAGCTGCACCACCGCGTAGGGCTCCTTCCCGGTGCGGGGGTCGGGCAGCCCCACTGGCTTCATGGGGCCAAAACGGGGGGTATCGTAGCCCCGCCGGGCAAGCTCCTCTATGGGCATGCAACCCTCGAAAAACTCCAGCTGCTCCCAGTCGTGGGGGGTGTGCCGGCGGGCCTGGGTGAGCACCTCGTAGAAACGACGGTACTCCTCCTCGGTCAGCGGGCAGTTCAGGTAGTCGGCGCTCTGCCCATAACGGCCCGCCCGGTAGACCACCCCGTGGTCTATGCTCTCTCCCAGGACCACCGGGGCAGCTGCATCATAAAAGCTCAAGAAGTGGGCCCCCAAGAGCTCCTGCAGGTGCTGGGCCAGCGCGTCTGCGGTGAGGGGACCGGTGGCCAGAACCACCACCCCCTCCTCGGGCAGGGCAACCACCTCCTGGCGCACCACCCTCACCCTAGGGTGCCCCTCCAACGCCCGGGTCACCTCGGCAGAGAATCCCTCCCGCTCCACCGCCAAGGCCCCCCCCGCGGGCACCCGGTGCCGATCCGCAGCCCGCAGGATGAGGGAACCCGCCGCGCGCATCTCGGCCTGCAAAAGCCCCTTGGCGTTGGTCTCCCCTTCTCCGCCCAGGCTGTTGGAGCAGACCAGCTCGGCGAAGCCCCCAGTGCGATGAGCAGGGGTCATCCGCAAGGGCCGCATCTCGTAAAGCCGCACCTCCAACCCCAACCGGGCTACGGTGTAGGCTGCCTCAGACCCAGCCAGACCTGCCCCAATAACGTGCACCATCCTCATCCCATCCAGTGTAATTCAGGCCCCAACCAAAGCCTATACCCCTATGGCAGAATTTGGTGTGCCGTCAAATTGCCACACCTTGCACCGCCGAGGGTTCTCGGGGAGGTCGTATGTTCAGGGAGGAGCTCGAGCTAAACATCCAAGCCCCACGAGAAGCGGTCTGGGCCGCTTTCCAGGACTTCTCAAGCTGGCCCTCCTGGGCCAAGGCCATCCGCAAGGTGGAACGGCTGGAGAAGGGCTGGCGCTTCGTAGCCCACGGCCAGCCTCCGGTGGAGCTGGTCTGGGCCGCCGAGGCCACCGTGCGGCGGCCCCCGGAGTACCTAGCCTTCGCTAGCCTCCCTGGGGAAGCCCACAACCTCGAGCTGCACGGCCACATCCGGCTCAGCGAGCTACCCGATGGCTCTACCCACATGGAGGTTTTGGTAGAGGGCAAACCCCACTACCATAGCCGTGTTCTGGACAGGATTGCCGACCTGTACGCGATGGTCTTCGGGGAACCCAACAAGCTCCTAAAGGTCACCTTTGAGCAGCTCAAGGTCCACCTGGAGGAAACCCATCGCCGGCAGCTCTCCGCGGAAGCGACCTAGGAGGCCTGGCGCAAGCGGGCATCCTCCAGGGCCCCTAGGGGCCGGTCCAGGTGGGGCAGGTCAAAGACCAGCTCCTTCACACCTGAGCCGGGTAGCTCAAACATCAGGTCCACCATCGCTTTTTCAATGATGGAGCGGAGCCCCCTAGCCCCGGTCCCACGCTTCAGGGCGCGCCGGGCAATCTCCCGCAAGGCTGCTGGGGTAAAGTGCAGCTCCACCCCTTCCATGCGCAGAAGCTCCTGGTACTGGCG
>NZ_JANXCG010000060.1 GCF_025060375.1 Meiothermus sp.
GCCCGCGAGATTGCGCTTTCCGAGCTGGAGCAGGCTGCGCTGGCCCGCGGGGCCGATGCGGTGATTGGGATTGATGTGGACTACGAGACCGTGGGCCAGGGGAATATGCTGATGGTCACGGCCTCGGGCACCGCGGTCAAGACCAGCCGGGTCTACTGAGGCGGGGCAGCACCAGCCGCCGTCCCCGGTGCGCAACCACCTCGAAGGGCACCCCGTAGACCTCCTCCAGAAGCGCGGGCTCCAGCATCTCCTCGGGCTCCCCCTGGGCCAGCAGGCGGCCCTCCTTCAAGAGCAACAGCCTTTGGGCAAATAGGGCGGCCAGGCTCAGGTCATGTAGCGCGGCCAGCACCAACCGCCCTTCCTGCCCCAGCCTCTGGGCCAGCGAGAGCACCTCGAGCTGCTGGCGGGGGTCCAGGTGGTTGGTGGGCTCGTCCAGGAGCAGGATGGGGGTGTCCTGGGCCAGGATGCGGGCCAGGTCTACGCGGGTGCGCTCCCCCCCCGAAAGCGCGAGGTAAGGGCGGTCGGCCAGGTGGGAGGCTCCGGTTTCCGCCAGGGCCCAGGCGATGCGCTCGCGGTCCAGCGGGTGCTCCCGGCCCTTCTGGTGGGGCAGGCGGCCTAGGGCCACTACCTCGCGGGCGGTGTAGGGGAAGGCCAGGCTCCGCTGCTGGGGTAGGAAGGCCCGCTTCAGGGCCAGCACCGCGGGAGGATAGCTTTGGATGGGCCGCCCTTCCAGCCGCACCTCGCCACGGCTGGCCCGCCACTCGCCCGAAAGCAGCCTGAGCAGGCTGCTCTTCCCCGCCCCGTTGGGACCCAGGAGTACCCAGAAGCCCGGGGAAAGTTTGAGCGAGACTCCCTGCAGCAGCCAGCGCCCTCCCCGCCAGAAGCTTACCTCTTCGGCCTCGAGCCAGCTAGCCACGCCACCCCTCCCGCACGAGCAGAAAGAGGAAGAGAGGCCCCCCCAGAAGGGTGGTCAGAAGGCCCAGCGGTAGCTCGGCCGGGGCGAAGAGGGTGCGGGCTAGAAGGTCGGCCAGAACGGTGAGGCTGGCCCCCAGCAGCCAGGCTCCCGCCAGCACGAAGCGGTGGTCGGCCCCGCCCAAGGCCCGCAACAGCCAGGGCACCAGCAGCCCCACGAAGGCAATGTTCCCCGCCGCGGCCACCGCCGCCCCTACCCCCAGGGCTATCAGGAACAGGCCCCAGCGCTTCAGGGCTCCCACCGCCACCCCCAGGTGGTAGGCCTCCTCCTCGCCCAGGGTGAGGGCATTCAGGGCGCGGCCCAGCCCCAGCAGGGCGAGGGCGCTCAGCAGGGCGAGGGGCGCGGTGAGGGCCAGAAGCTCCCAGCTCGCCCCACTCAGGCCTCCCAGGGTCCAGAAGCTCAGGCTGCGCCCCTGGGGGTCGCCCACGCGGAACTGCACCAGCCCGATGAGGGCGCTCAGGATGGGGGAGAGCAGGAGCCCCAGCAAGAGCAGCCGCACCCCCGCGGGCGCCCCCTCCCCTGCTGCCAGGCGCAGCAGCAGGCCGAGCACCCCCAGCACGCCCAGGGCCGCGGCCAGGGGTAGCCCCCAGGGCACCAGGGGAAACCAGGCCAGCCAGAGCACCGCCCCGGCCGCAGCCCCGAGCCCCAGGCCCAGCAGGCCCGGCTCCACCAGGGGCGTGCGCAGCAGGCCCTGAAGCGCCGCTCCCGTCAGGGCCAGCGTTCCGCCCACAACGGCGGCCAGCAGCACGCGGGGAAAGCGGATGTTGAGGAGCACCGCGGCACCCTCAAGGCCCTCCTTGAGCACCCGGGGAATCTCCAGGGGGGCGATGGGGTAGGCCCCGCCGGAAGCTCCCAGGAGGAGGCACAGCGGCAGCAACAAGGCCAGCGCCAGCAGTACCCCTTGCCTGCGGCGCTCGGTGTCAAAGGGCTTTTGTCTCATCGCTAACCCCAAAGGCTGCCCCCAGCTGGGGGCAGCCCGAGCCCAGGGTAGCCCCTATGGACTGAAGCTGGGGTGGTTGAGGCGCACCGGACCGGTCTTCTCGTAGAGGGCCTGGTGCAGCTCTAGGGCTGCCCGGCCCACGGTGTAGCCGTAGCCGGAGATGTAGGTCACGTCCATGGCCACAATCCGGCGGTTGCGCCCCGCCGGGGTCTCAGCCACCCCGGGCAGGCGCAGGATGTTCTCGAAGCTGAAGGGCTGGTCGGGGAAGAAGGGTACCACGATGGCATCGGGCCGGGCTGCCACCACCGCCTCGGCGGTGAGATTCACGCAACCCCGCACCGCACCTGCGCCCTGCACACTCCTGACCGCGTTCTGAGCCCCGGCCAGGGTGATGAGGCCCGCCCCGCTGGCCTCCTCGCCGCAGACGAAGGTGTTGCGGGGGTCGCGTGGGTAGATGTAAAGCACCCGCAGGGGCTCCCCCCGGCGCACCCGGGTCTTGGAACGCAGGGCCAGCAGGTCGCGCTCCAGAGCCCGCACCAGCTCCTCGGCCCGGGCCGGCTGCCCCACCGCCGCGCCGATGGTGCGGATCTTCTTCTTCACCCCTTCCGGGGTGGGCTCGTCAGGCACCAGCACCACGCTCACACCCGCCTGGCGGAGCTGGGCCAGCACCGGCGGGGGGCCCGCCTCGGAGACGGCCAGCAGCAGGGTGGGCCGCTGGGCCAGGATGGCCTCCGCGTTCAGGCGGAAGAAGAGGCCCACATCAGGCTTTTTTAGCAGCGCCGCCGGGATGTACGAGCCGGTATCCCGCCCCACGATGCGCTCGGTGAGGCCGAACTTGTCCAGAATCTCGGAGATGGAGCCCCCTACGCTCACGATGCGCTCGGCGCTGCGCACCTCCACCTCGCGGCCTGTGGCATCGGTGACGCGGAAGGGCTGGGCCAGCGCTAGGCCCAAAAGGGGAAGGGCAAAAAGCCAACCTTTCATACCAAATTGGAAGGGTAACTGTTTGGCGAGAGGAAGGTGTCACAAAAGTGTCACGGGCCGTGCGGCCACAGCTGCTCCCCTGGGAACGCCACCAAGTGCGCCACGGCACGTAAGGCCCTCGGCTGGGGAGCGGGGGTGACCCCTGCCCTGAGGCTTGCGAGGGGCTTTAGCACAACCTCCTCGCGACAAGAAGCCGCCGCGCCACCCGGCGCGGCGGCTTCTTGTGTTGCCTAGAGCGAGCGGCGGAAAAGGGCTAGCCAGGTCTCGCCCATCTTCTGGGTGCCCAGCACCTGAGCCACCTCCTGCTCGCCTGTGCTGGCGTTGATGCGCGCCTGGACCACCCGCACCTCGCCCGCGTTGCCGTCCACCAGCACCGCAAAGAGGTTGTTCTTGGCGCTTAGGTAGCGGCGGATGCTGGCATCCTCCTTGGCCGCCAGGCCCACCGAGCCCAGCCCCCAGGTGCGTACGTGGATGAAGATGGCGCCCGGGTAGTTGCGCTGCGCTGCTTCGGCCAGCACCGCCTTCACCAGGGCGTTGTTGGTGGCCGCATCGGTCTGGCCGCCGAAGAGAAGGGCCAGGGCCGGCTGGCGAAAGCTGACCAGGCGCAGCACATCATCGGGGTTAGAGAGGGCTGCGGTGGCCACCTGGGCGTTCGGGCGGGCCTCCAGGTAGCTGGCAATGGCCGCCCCGCTCAGGCTAGCGCAGATGGAGCTGTTGTTGGTGAGCACCTCCAGGCCCTCGAAGCGCAGGGCCCCGGCCCAGACCTTACCCATGGCGTTGCCGGTATAGCCGCGCAGCAGGTACTGCTCCCCCAGGGTGAGGGGCTGGGCCAGGCCAAAGCCAAGCACAAGCACAAGCGGTAGCAACGGACGCATGACCGACCTCCTCGTTGCAAGTATCCTTACCGGGTATCTACCCAATAGCCAGCGTAGACGCTGTTGGTCATGGAAGTGTTCTCCATGCAACATTCTCGCCGTTGGCCTAACATACCCTATAGGGGTATTATGAGCCCGATGGAGCGGCCGTCCCTTTTAGCCTGCCCGTGGAAAAGGCTGGGGGCTACCCGCCCTGCCGTCTGCTCTCTGGCGGTCTGGCTGCGGGTCGCGTTGCCGCTGGGGGGGTGCTAGACCGATGCGGCTCACACCGGACGCGCTGGTCCTGGGGCCTCTTGCGCTGAGCTGGTCCCACCTGGCCTTGCTGTTGGGGATGCTGGTTTTCATCTGGCTTGCTGCCCGGCGGGGGATGGAGGGAAAGGCCTGGGGGGTGCTCTTGAGTGCCCTGCTGGCCGCGCGGCTGGGGTATGCCGCGGAGCACCTCGCTGCCTGGCCTAGCCTGGGGGCGGCCCTGCTCGCCGCCCTAGATATCCGTACGGGAGGTTGGAATGCCTTGGCGGGGCTTCTAGCTGGGGCCCTGGCCGCCTACCTGCTGCTCCGGCGCGAGGTGGTGCGGTTGCTGCTGCCGGCGGCGGCCTCTCTGGCGGTATCTCTGGTGCCCCTTGGGCTCCAGCAGATCCTGAGCCAGCCAGCAGAGGCGGCCAGCCCCGACTACGCGAGGCAGGTGGTGCAGTACCTCGAGCCCGGCCAGAGCCGCCCCCGCGAGGTACCCTTTGGTGAGCTGCCCAGGCCCATGCTCATCAACTTCTGGGCTACCTGGTGCCCACCCTGCCGCGCTGAGATGCCCCTTCTGGTGGAGTACCAGCAGAAGGGGTATCCCGTTGTGTTGCTCAACGTTGGGGAGAACCCCGCAGTCATCCAGGGCTTTCTTGCCGAAACCGGTCTTGTTGCCCGGGTGTTTCTGGACAGCGCGGGCCTGCAGCAAGCCTTCCGGGTAAGCGGCCTGCCCACCACGCTCCTGGTGGCTTCCGATGGGCAGGTGGTGGCCCGCCACCTGGGGCCGCTCAACCGGGCCCAGCTCGAGCAGCTCCTGCAAAGGTTGCGCTAGGCCGGTCCTGGAAAGCCCCGGCGGGCTCACCTGTGGCTCGGTATCGGAGCCACCAGGGCTCCTCTCCGGCGCCAAGAGCAGATTGGCCCGGGGTTGCTTCCAACTTCCAGACTGTCTGCGGGGTTGGGCACGAAGCGGGTGCTCTGTCCTAGGGCGACGGCGGTGGTTTTCCAGGCGGAGCTCCCGTATTAGGTGTAGGGCCCCTTTTCAGGGTTTGAACACCACCTTGATGCCCTTGCGGCGGGCGGCGGTCTGGATGGCCTCAGGCCAGGCCTCCAGGGAGAACTTGTGGGTAACTAGGGCCTCGAGCCCCTCCAACTCGGGCAGCAGTTTGACGGTCTGAGCAAAGTCGTCCCAGCTGTAGGTGTAGCTTCCAAAAAGCCCAATCTCCCGGAACCAGTAAGGGGAGAAGTCGTGAAAGGCGGTGGCCGGGGCCCCCAAGAGCAGAACCCGCCCCCCTTCCCGCACCGCCCAGCTCGCTTCCTGGAGGCCCCCCGGGGAGCCGGAAGCCTCTATTACCCCCTCAAAACCACCGCGCCAGGAAACGGACCCAAGAATGCCCGGGTAGTGCCTTGCTCCAGCCGCCCTTTGGGCAGCTTGGGCGGAGGGGAAAGTTCGGCTGGCCCCCAGCCGCTGGGCCAGCTCAGCCTGGCGGGGATGGCGGGCCACCGCGTAAAGGGGTCCGTTGTAGCCCAGCGCCCGCAGGAGCCGAATGGTGAGCAGCCCTATGCTTCCTGCCCCAATCACCAGCAGCCGGGAAGGCCAGTCAAACCCACTGCTCCGGCCCCAGACCTGGCGCAGCCCGTGGAGCACGACGGCTGCCGGCTCGGTCAGGACTGCCCGCTCGTCGGGTACCCGCTCGTCTACGGGGAATATCCGTTCCTGGTGGGCGACCATCCGTTCTGCCCAGCCACCCCCTAGGTCGCGGCAGAAGCCCAGCATCCCCGGGGCCAGGCTGCCCTCGGCCACGTTTTCGCAAAGGTGGTCGTCCCCCCGGGCGCAGGCCGGGCAGTCGGGCAGGCCGCGCTCCAGGCAGGAGAGCAGCGGGTTGACCACCACCCGAACCCCCCCCAGCTCTGCCAGCACCTCGTGCCCCAGCACCGCGGGGAAGGAAAACATGCTGGAGAGGGTAGGGGCCTGCTTGCCGTAGAGCAGGGCCAGATCGCTGCCGCAGATGCCAGCAAGCCTGACCTTGAGCCGCTCGAAGCCCCGGGGACGGGTGGGCTCGGGCAGCGCCACGAGCCGAAGCGGGAGGGCTTGGGCGGGGTAGCGCTTTCCCAAAAGACGGGCCGCGGCATAGCGCGGCACCGAAGGGGTGAAAAGCAGGCCCCGCATCAGGGCCCTGGAGCCGGTCTTGGCGGCGGCCAGGCGCTTGGGGACGGGGGCGGTGACCGTGGTCTGCATTCGCCTCCATTTTGCTCCCAAGGGGTGGCTTCTGGCAAAGGGCCAAGCGTCGCACTGGGACATTTGTCCTAGTGGCATGGGGCTGGGGGTCTGGCAGAATGGACCTCAGTACCCCGGAGGGGGTTTTTTCGTATGCTCAACCGACGCTTTACCCTTTACGCCTGGGGGGTGGTGGCCTTCACCCTGCTGGTGATCCTTTGGGGGGATGTGGTCCAGGCCACCGGTTCCGGGGATGGTTGTGGGGCTCACTGGCCCACCTGCAACGGCGAGGTCTTGCCAGCCTTCCGGGGCCTCGAGACCCAGATCGAGTTTTTCCACCGCCTCACCAGCGGCCTCTCCTTCCTGCTGGTGGTAGGCCTCCTCCTCTGGTCGCGTAGGGCCTTTCCCAAAGGACACTTGGTGCGCCTAGGGGCCGGGCTTTCCCTTTTTTTCATGGTTGCGGAAAGCCTGCTGGGGGCCGCTTTGGTCCTCTTCCGCCTGGTGGGGGAGGACGCTAGCCCAGCCCGGGCGGTGGTGGCTCCGGTCCACCTCATCAACACCCTTTTCCTGATGGGCTCGCTGGCCCTCACCGCCTGGTGGTCGGCTCACCCTGAGGCACGCCCGGTCTGGCGGGGGCAGGGCCCTGTGGGATGGGCCTTGGGCCTTGGCTTCCTAGGGATCCTTGCGGTTGCTGCCTCAGGTGCCCTTACTTCCCTAGGAGATGCGCTTTTCCCGGTGCGCAGCACCGCCGAAGCGGTGGGCCGAGCCCTTTCACCGGGGGAACACTTCCTGGTGCATCTGCGGATCTACCATCCCTTTATCGCGGTGTTCGTCGGGGCCTATGCGGTGTTGGTGGCCAACCTGGTAGCGGCCCTGCGTTCTAGCCACCACACCCGGCTGTTTGCGCGGGCGGTGGGGGTACTGTTCGTTCTCCAGCTCGCCGTGGGGTACCTGAACGTGCAGCAGGCCGCTCCCCTCTACACGCAGCTTCCCCACCTTCTCCTCTCCGACCTGGTCTGGCTCTCTTGGGTGCTGCTCGCGGTTTCCGCACTGAGCCAAGTGGGATACCCTGCGCCTCCGCGCGCCGCCTCTGCCTCTGAAGCAAGGTAGACTCATATGGTGCTGTCCGCAACCCATACCCAGCGCGCCACTTGGCGCGACTACTTCTGGCTGACCAAACCCCGGGTCATCAGCCTCCTCCTCTTCACCACCCTAGCCGCCATGTTTATGGCCGCCAGGGGGTGGCCGGGGTTGGGGCTACTTTTGGTGGTTCTGGTAGGGGGCTACATGGCGGCGGGTGCTGCCAACGCCTTCAACATGGTCATAGACCGGGACATAGACGGCCGGATGAAGCGCACCGCCCAGCGCCCTACGGTCACCGAGAAGATTAGCAGCCGCGAGGCGACCCTCTTCGCCACGGCCTTGATGGTGCTCTCCTTTTTCATCCTATGGTGGGGGGCTAATCTGGTCGCTGCGCTCTTGGCTATGGCTGGGCTGGGTTGGTACGTCGGCGTCTACACCCTCTACATGAAGCGCCGCTTCTGGAGCAACATCGTGATTGGGGGTGCTGCTGGGGCCTTCCCGCCTCTGGTGGGCTGGGCTGCCGTTGCAGGCGAGCTCAACCTTTTCTCCTGGTACCTGTTCCTGATCATCTTCTTCTGGACTCCGGTGCACTTCTGGGCCCTGGCCCTGATGATCAAGGACGAGTACGCAGCCGTGGGCATCCCCATGCTGCCGGTGGTGCGAGGGGAGCAGGAGACCGCCTACCAGGTCTTCCTGTACGCCATTCTGACGGTTGTCCTGACCTTTATCCCGGTGCTGATGGGCGAGCTCGGGTGGTTCTACCTGCTGGTCTCTTTGGTCCTAAACGCCCTCCTGCTCTGGCAGAGCTATCGGCTCTACCAGCGCCAGGAGCGGGCTCGAGCCCTGGGGTTGTACAAGTACTCTATGCTATACCTGGCGTTGCTCTTTGTTTTGATGGCGCTGGACCGGGCATTTTGGGTGTAGCATGATACCCTACTGGGTTTGGGTATATGTTCTACAGAACAGACTGATTCCAGGGAAAATGGCTTAGAATATCCGGGAGTGTGAGGTGAGGATGTGCTAACGCTGCAGCGGAGTCTAGGTCTTCTCATCTTGCTGGTGGCGGGCCTGGTTCTGGGCGCCGAGCCGGGCCAGGCAGGGGGCCATACCCTCAACATCATTGACCCCCAGGCCTCGGCTTTCAACCGCGAGGTGCGGGGTTTGCTGGTCTGGGTGATGGGGTTTGCGGCCCTGGTCTTTGTGGTGGTGATTGGGGCTCTAACCTATGTGGTCATTAAGTTCCGCCGCACCGGCAAGGAAACCGCGGAGCCCGAGCAGGTCCACGGCAACGACCGGCTGGAGGTGATCTGGACAGTCATCCCTACGGTCATCGTGCTGATTATCTTCGGCCTCACTGCTCAGAGCATGTTCAGGCTGGACCGCCCCACGCCGGGAGCCATGGTGGTAGAGGTGCGGGGCTGGCAGTTCTGGTGGGACTTCATCTACAAAGACCACGGGGTGCGCACCTCCAACGAGCTCATCCTTCCGGTGGGCCGGCCGGTGCGCTTCGAGGTAACCGGGGGGGATGGCCAGAACTACGATGTGATCCACTCCTTCCGCATTACCAGCATGGTGGGGGCTCGCGACGCCATCCCGGGGGTGGTCACCCACATCGAGGTAACCCCGGAGAAGGTGGGCATCTACTACGGTCAGTGTGTGGAGCTTTGTGGGGCTTCGCACGCCAACATGCGCTTCCGGGTGGTGGTGGTGCCAGAGGAGGAGTTTGACCGCTGGATTGAGGAGGCCAAGGCCTACCAAGCCACTCCCCCCACCGATCCTGTGCTGGCTCGAGGGGAGCAGCTCTACAAGCAGCAGTGCGCTGCCTGCCACTCCCTGAAGGGGGTCTCCCAGGGCCTGCCGCAGAACCCCGACCTCACCTTTTTCGGCAATCGCATCACGGTAGGGGCGGGAATGTGGCCCAACACGCCGGAGTACCTCGAGCGCTGGATCAGGAATTCCCCCGGCATGAAGCCCGGCATCAAGATGCCGGCTTTCCCCCAGCTTTCGGACGAGGATACCAAGGCCATCGCAGCTTACCTGATGAGCCACAAGGTGGAGGGCCTGGACTTTAGCAACCTGGAGAAGTTCTAAAGGGAGGTTTACCGAGACATGGCTGTAGTCGCACCACAACCCGCGCGTCGCATGGGCTTCTGGGAGGCGGTCTGGGACCTGCTGACCACCAGCGACCACAAAAAAGTCGGGATGATCTACCTGGTCGCCTCGTTTGTGGCCTTCGGCCTGTCGGGCCTGATGGCGGTGGCCATTCGCTGGCAGCTGGCGGGTCCTGAGCGGCAGTTCCTGGTGGGGGACGCCTACAACCAGGTGCTCACCCTGCACGGGGCCACCATGCTCTTCTTCTTCATCATCCCGGCTGGGCTTTCGGGCTTCGGCAACTTCATCCTGCCCCTAATGCTGGGCGAACGGGATGTGGCCCTGCCCCGCATCAACGCCTTCGCGGCCTGGCTCTTCGTCTTCTCCGGAGTGCTCATCTACACCTCGCTCTTCTTCGGCGGGGCGCCCGAAGTGGGCTGGACCTTCTACTACCCCTTCTCCCGCACCGGTGGCCTCGGCGTTGACTTCTTCATGGTGGGGCTCCTGCTGTTGGGTCTCTCCAGCCTGCTGGGTGCCGCCAACTTTGCCGCTACGGTCTACAACCTGCGGGCTAAGGGTATGGGTCTGTGGAAGATGCCCATCTTCGTCTGGGGCATCTTCGCCACCTCCATGCTCTCCCTCTTCGCCCTGGCCGGCATTACCGCGGCCAGCCTCACCGTGCTGCTCTCGCGTAAGCTGGGGCTCAGCCTCTACGACCCGCTGATTGGCGGCGACCCGGTGCTCTACCAGCAGTTCTTCTGGTTCTACTCCCACCCGGCGGTCTACATCATGTTGTTGCCCTACCTGGGCATCGCCGCCGAGATCGCCTCCACCTTCTCGCGCAAGCCGGTCTTCGGCTACCGCTTCATGGTCTTTGCTCTGGTGGGCATTGCGGTGGTGGGCTTTCTGGTCTGGGCGCACCACATGTTCACGGTGGGGGAGAGCCTCCTCTTCCAGCTCGTCTTCGTCTTCTTCACGGTCCTGGTGGCCGTGCCTACCGGGGTGAAGATTTTCAACCTTCTGGGTACCCTCTGGGGCGGCCAGCTCGACTTCAAGACCCCCCTGCTCTTTGTGATGGGCTTCATGTTCAACTTCCTGCTGGGGCGGATTACCGGGGTGATGCTGGCGGTGGCACCCTTTGACTACCAGGTGCAGGACAGCTACTTCGTGGTGGCCCACTTCCACAACGTCTTGATGGCGGGCTCGGGCTTCCTGGCCTTTGCCGGGTTGTACTACTGGTGGCCCAAGATCACCGGGCGGATGTACCCCGAGTTCTGGGGGAAGCTGCACTTCTGGCTCTTCCTGGTGGGCTACTTGCTGACCTTCATGCCCCAGTACGTGCTGGGCTTCCTGGGGATGCCCCGCCGCTACTACACCTATCCGGATGGGCTCTACCTCTGGAACGAGATGAACCTCATCTCCACCACGGGGGCCATCATCCTGGCGCTGGGCGGGATAGCCTGGCTGATTGCCATGGTGGAGAGCTTCCGTCAGAACGTGAAGGCCCCCGACAACCCTTGGGGCGGCTACACCCTCGAGTGGGCCACCTCCTCGCCCCCGCCGGCCTACAACTTCGCGGTCCAGTTCCCCACCGTCTTCAAGTCCGAGCGGCCCCTTTACGACTGGGAGAAGGAGGGGCTGAAGCCCAAGCCCATTGACCCTGCCACCATCCACCTACCCGCGCCCACTGTCTGGCCCTTCATGACCGCGCTGGCCCTCTTCATCACCGGGATTGGCCTCTCCCTCGCGCCCAACCTGGGCACCGCCTCGGTGGGCGGGGTGCCGGGCTGGGGCGGCTGGCTGGCGGTGGGGGTCATCCTCTTCTTCTACAGCCTCTTCAAGTGGGCCCTGCGCCGGGAGTACGACCACCCGGTGGAGCACCACACCGTGACCGGGAAGTCCAACGCCTGGGTGGGGATGGCCTGGTTCATCGTCTCAGAGGTCGCCCTCTTCGGCATCCTGATCGCGGGCTACCTCTACCTGCGCCTGACCGGGGCCGCGGTGCCGCCTGAGGACCACCGCCCGGCCCTCTGGCTGGCCTTGCTCAACACCTTCTTCCTGGTGGCGAGTTCCTTCACGGTGCACTACGCCCACCACGACCTAAAGGCCAACAAGCTCTCGCCCTACAGGCTGGGTATGCTCATCAGCATCCTGCTGGGGGTGGTCTTCTTCCTCTTCCAGATCTGGGAGTTCGCCATCGCCTCGGGGCACTACGTGGAGGCCTTGCAGGCTGCTGGGCAGTCGGAGGCGGCCCAGAAGGCTGCGCTTTGGTTCACCGTCTTCTTCCTGATTGTGGGCCTGCACGGCCTGCACGTGCTGATTGGGGGCACCGGCCTGGCGCTGGCCTACGCCCAGGGGCTGGCTGGCAAGATCAACAGCCACGAGCAGGGCACCCTCGAGGGGTCCGCGATGTACTGGCACCTGGTGGATGCGGTCTGGCTCTTCATCGTGACCATCTTCTATATCTGGTAGGCCCGGAGCCGAGGAGGGGCCAGCCGGGGCTGGCCCCTCCTTCTAGCCCTTGACAAAAAGCTCTGCCTACCCCAAACTGCAGGGGTTGCGCCCAAGGACCGCGCCCAGCGGCCCGGCGCAAGGCTCGGCGGAGCCGTACATCCTGTAGACCTGGCCTGGACAAAGGTTCTCCGGTGGGATGGGCGGCTCGAGGGCCGCCTACCCAGAGGGAAGAACGTATGAATTTTTCGGCATTTCAACTGAGGCCCGAGGTGGCCCAGGCCCTAGAGGCCAAGGGCTTTACCACCCCCACCCCCATCCAGGCCGCCGCCATCCCGCTGGCCTTGGAGGGTCAGGACGTGCTGGGCCAGGCCCGCACGGGCACTGGCAAGACCCTAGCTTTTGGCGTTCCCATTGCCCACCGACTGGACGCCTCACGGGAGCGGGGGCGTTCCCCTCGAGCCCTGGTGCTCACCCCTACCCGTGAGCTGGCCCTTCAAGTGGCCAAGGAGCTGGCCTGGCTGGCCCCGCACCTCTCCGTGACCCCCGTCTATGGGGGAACCGGCTACGGCAAGCAGGCCGAGGCCCTGAGGCGGGGTACCGATGTGGTGGTGGCCACCCCTGGGCGGGCCATGGATTACCTGGAGCAGGGGGTCCTCGACCTTTCCAAGGTCCAGATCGTGGTGCTTGACGAAGCCGATGAGATGCTCTCGATGGGTTTTGAGGAGGCTGTTGAGCGGCTTTTGGAGGCTACCCCCACGGAGCGCCAGACCCTTTTGTTCTCCGCCACCTTGCCCACCTGGGCCCGCCGGCTCTCGGAGCGCTACCAGCGGGGGGCTATTCACGTCAACGTTGTCAAGGACGAGGCCATCTCCTATGAGGAGGTCGCCATTCAGGTTCCCTTGCACAGCCGTCTGGCCCTGCTCTCCGATGTCCTCTTCGCCTACGGAGCCGAGCGGGCCATCGTCTTTACCAGCACCAAGGCCGAGTGCAACGATCTGGCCTTGGGGTTGGAGGGACGCAACCACAGCGTGGCCCCTATCCACGGGGATATGGGGCAGCTCGAGCGCGAACGGGTGATGGAGCGTTTCCGAAACGGGGTAACCTCCATCCTGGTGGCCACCGATGTGGCGGCCCGCGGCCTGGACATTCCCCAGGTGGACCTGGTGGTGCACTACCGCCTCCCTGATCAGCCTGAGACCTACCTACACCGCTCGGGCCGCACCGGGCGGGCTGGACGCTCGGGTAAGGTGGTGCTGCTTTACGGGCCTCGGGAGGGGCGTGAGCTGGAGGCACTGGAGCGCGCAGTGGGCCGGCGCTTCAGGCGGGTTAACCCACCCACCCCTGAGGAGGTGATGGCGGCCAAGTGGACGGCGCTGGCCCGCCGCATTGCTGCTCAGCCCGAAGCCGACAGGAAGCTATGGCGGGAGCAGGCCGAGCGGCTTATCGCCGAGAGGGGGGTGGAGGCGGTGGCGGGGATGCTGGCGCTGCTTTTGGGCGGCGCCCCTACCCCCAAAAGCCTGCTTACCGGCGAAGAGAACTGGGTGACCCTACGGCTGACCGGTCCGCGCTTGAACGTGAACCGGGTGGTGGCCCTGCTGAAGGCGGCGGGGGCCGGGGAGATAGGCCGGGTGCGCCTGGAGGGGGACCTGGCGGCCTATGTGGACCTCCGCCCGGGGGAGGTAGAGCATCTAGACCCCACTGCTTTGCGGGAGGTGCGGCTGGCACGGGCCGTTGAGGTTCCTCCTGAGGTGAAGGAGGAGTCTCCCAGAAGCCCGGCCCAGCCCTTCAGGCGTAAGGACCCTGAAGCGATGCGCAGGCGTGTGGTGTACCGCTGAAGGCAGGCGAGCGCTGTCCTTGTCCAAATTGCACCCGGCCTGGCCGAACTCCCTGCTAAGATGACCTTAGCATGAAAGGACTTATTCTCGCGGCTGGGCGAGGCACCCGCCTGCGCCCCCTAACCCATACGCGCCCTAAACCGGTCATCCGGCTGGCGGGCAAGCCCATCATCCGCTACGCGGTGGAGAACCTGCTCGAGGCGGGCGTCACCGAGATTGGGGTGGTGGTTTCCCCCGACACCCAGGAGGACATCCGCCAAGCTCTCAAGAATTGCCTGAGCGCCGAAATCACCTACATCGTGCAGGAGCAAGCCCTGGGCATTGCCCACGCGGTGGCCACAGCGAGGGCCTGGTTGGGCCAGAGCCCCTTTGTGCTCTACCTGGGGGATAACCTCTTCCAAAAGGGGGTCCGCCCCTTCGTTGAGGCTTTCCGCCCCCAGCTAGGAGCGGTGATTGCCCTGGTGCGGGTGCCCGATCCCAGGCAGTTCGGGGTAGCGATCTTGGATGAGGGGCGAATCGTTGGACTTTTGGAAAAGCCCAAAGAGCCCCCTTCCGACCTGGCGGTGGCCGGGGTGTACGTCTTCAGCCCGGTTGTCCTGGACATCATCGCCAACCTCAAGCCCAGCGCCCGAGGCGAATACGAGATCACCGACGCTATCCAGGCCCTCATTGACGGGGGTTCGACCGTTATCGGCCAAGAAGTCGGCGGCTGGTGGAAGGACACGGGGCGCCCAGACGACCTTCTGGATGCTAACCGGCTTCTTTTGGTGGAGCAAAAAAGCCCTACCCCTGTGGTGGAAGGGGAGGTGGAGAACAGCCGGATTACAGGGCGGGTGGTGATTGAGAGGGGGGCTGTGGTCCGCAACAGCACCGTGCTGGGGCCCGTACACATCGCCCCGGGGGCCCTGATTGAGGGGTCCTACATCGGACCCTTTACCTCTGTTGGGCCCAACGCCAAGGTACGGCAGGCCGAGGTGGAGTATTCCATCCTGGAGGACAGCGCGGTGGTGGAGGACGTGCCCTTGCGGTTGCACGAGTGCATCCTGGGGGTTGGGGCCCGGGTTACCCGGCGCAGCGAGCTGCCCAAGGCCCACAAGCTGGTCCTGGGGGATTTGAGCAGCCTCGAGCTGGCCTAGGCTCAAAGAGCAGGTCCCAGCCCGAAGGGGGATGGGGGGTCTCATGACCCGTGCCACAGCCCCACCCCGGGTTTCTTCCAAAGAGGGCAGAAGCCCCTTTGGGATGGACTTTCTGCGGCGCAGGGGGTGGGCCAACGCCGATCCTTCACGGCTCGCCCAGTAGCACCCCCTCTGGGCTTCCGAAGGATGCGGCCGGGCTGCGGGAGGAAACCCCGCCCCCGCAGCCCGGATGAACGGCACGAATGGGTTCAGCCGCCCACCTTTTCCCTCTTCCCCTCGGCCAGGTAGAGCCAGGTCTCGAGCACGCTGTCGGGGTTGAGCGAGATGCTCTCGATGCCCTGCTCCACCAGCCACAGCGCAAACTCGGGGTGGTCGGAAGGGCCCTGCCCGCAGATGCCGATGTACTTGCCCATCTTCTTGGCGGCCCCGATGGCGCGGGAGAGCAGGAACTTCACCGCTTCGTCCTGCTCGTCGAAGAGGTCGGCCACCAGCCCCGAGTCGCGGTCGAGGGCCAAGGTGAGCTGGGTA
>NZ_JANXCG010000012.1 GCF_025060375.1 Meiothermus sp.
TCAATCTCCCAGGTCAGCACCAGATGCCGCTGGCCCTCGAGCTCGAGGGCCACCCAGGGCCGCCCCTGGCCGGGGGGGGGCCGCGGGGTTTCGGTCAGCAGCCCTTCCGATATGAGCTCGGCAACGGCTTCACTCACCGCAGAGGGCGAGAGGCCCAGCTTGCGGGCCAGCCTAAGCCGGGAGATTCCCTTCTCGGCCCGGATGGCCCGCAGGATGCGGGTGCGGTGCCAGCGCCGAAGCTGCCGGGTGCCGCCCTGGGGGGTGTTCTTGATTGCTTCAGACATAACCTGGTTATAGATGGGGGCCTGGGGAGGAATTTTTTCTTATGCCGAAATAATATCGCCACCCGCCCATGAAGTCAATCTGGAATCCCCAGGAAAAACAGCGTTCTGGCTAGCGGATCGCGACCCAGCCTCCGTTCTGGGCGCTCTGCACCACCGCCTCAATCACCTTTTGCGCGGCCAGGCCGTCTTCCAGGCTCGGCTCGGGCTGCTGGCCGGTGCGAACCCCCTGAAGGAAGCGCCGGGCCAGCTCGACAAACTGGAAGTAGCCCCAGGGGCTCTCGGGGTTGCGCCCCCGCAACAGGCTGGGGTCGGGCGCAACTTCCAGAAACTGACCGGGACGCCGGGCCAGCAGAAGCCGGTAGCTCTTGCCCTGCCCCCACAGGGCAGGGGAAAGCAACAGGGCCCCCTTGCTGCCCTGGATCTCCAGCTTTAGCTGTTGGTCCTGGCCCACGTGCACCCGCGAGAGCGAGAACGCCCCGCTGGCTTCCCCCAACCGGGCCAGCAGCGCGCCCTCGTCGAAGTTGGTGACCGGGTCGGCCCGCCGGAAGTGGATGTGGGCCTGGGCCATCACCTGGGTGAACTCGAGGCCCGTGACCATCCGCACCAGGTCGAACAGGTGGGCCCCCAGATCGGCCAGCGCCCCACCGGCCCCGCCAGTCTCGGCCTTAGCCCGCCAGGGGGTCGGGCCCTCCGGGTCGCCCATAAAGCCCCCGTGGAAGTGGCCGCGCAGGTAGAGCACCTCCCCAATCTCGCCCGAACGCACAATCTGCTGAGCGGTTTCGGCGGCCAGGTCGCCCCGGCTGGTCAGGGCGGTCAGGCCGATGCGCCGGTGCTGCTGGGCGGCCTGCACGATGGCCTCGGCCTCGGCCAGGGTGCGGGCCAGGGGCTTTTCCATAAAAAGGTGCTTGCCTGCCGCCAAAGCCTGCAAGCCCAGCGGGGCGTGGGTGTCGTCGGTGGTGGAGATGGCCACCGCCTCGCAGTCTTGCAGAAGCTCCTGGTAGCTGGGGTAGGCCCGCAGGCCAAACCGCGCGGCGAGTTCCCGGGCGTGGGCCGGGGTACGGCTGTAAACGCCGCTCACCTGGGCCCCTGCCGCCTGGAAGGCCGGCAGGTGGGCGTACCCGGCCCACCAGCCCGCGCCGACGATGCCAATGCGCATAGGGAGTCCTCTCTTTCGGCGTTAGCCGGTGGGTAGGGGTGTCTGGGCTGGGCGGGCGTTTTTGGGCATCACACCGCCGATAATCATGCCCAGCACGTCGTCGTGGCTCACGTCCTGGGTGTAGACCGTGCCCACCACCCGTCCGTTTTTCATCACGGTAATCCGGTCGGCCAGGTCAAACACGTCGTGCAGGTCGTGGGAGATGAGAAAAATTCCCACCCCCTCGGCCTTGAGGGCTTTGATTAGCTCACCCACCTTGGCGGTCTCCTCAGGGCCCAGGGCGGCGGTGGGCTCGTCCATGATGAGGCAGCGGGCCTTGAAATAAAGCGCCCGCCCGATGGCCACCGTCTGGCGCTGGCCGCCCGACATCTGGGCCACCGGTACGCGTAAGGAGGGGATTTTAACCCTTAGGCGGTCAAGGGTTTTGCGGGCTTCCAGCTCCATGAAATCCTCGTCCAGCCTTATTCCCCGCACCTTTTCCCGCCCCAGGAAGACGTTGGCCACCGCGTCTAGGTTGTCGGCTAGGGCCAGGTTTTGGTAGATGGTTTCGATTCCCAGGGCCTGGGCGTCTTGCGGTGAGCGGATTTGGACCTCCCGCCCATCTACCCGAATCTGTCCCGAGTCAGCCTGGTAGGCGCCCGAGAGCACCTTGATCAGGGTGGACTTGCCGGCGCCGTTGTGCCCCAGCAGGCCGACCACCTCACCGGGGTATAGGTTGACCGAGACGTTGTCTAGGGCCTGGTTTCCACCAAAGCGCAAGCAGATATTCCGCATTTCCACAAGGGGGGTCATGCCTACCTCCGGTTTCTCAGGTAGACCGAGTTCCAGATCACCGCAGCCAGCAGCACCAACCCCAGCACCACGTTTTGCCATTCGGTTGGCAGACCCATCAGCACCATTCCGCTGCGCAGCGAGGACATCAGAAGCGCCCCCAGTGCGGCTCCCACAATGGTGCCGCTCCCGCCCGAAAGCGCAGTGCCGCCAATCACCGCCGCGGCGATTACGTCGAGCTCGAGCAGGTTCCCCATGCTGTTGGTCACAAAGTTGAGCCGTGCGGCCTGCACCGCCCCGGCCAGCGCGGCTAGGACCCCCATCAGGGCAAAAACCGCCACCAGCGTGCGCTTGACGTTGATTCCGGCCAGCAAAGCTGCCTCGGGGTTGCCGCCAATGGCGAACACATACCGTCCGAAGCGGGTGTTGAGGGCCACCCAGTTGAGCGCGAAGAGCACCGCCAGGGTAATCAGCACCGGCACCGGCATTCCCCGGGGGGTGTTGGTGCCGGGGTAGGGAAAGGCATTCATCACCAGCACAAAGGCCAGAACCACCAGCACGAGGAAGCCGTTCACCACAACTTCAGCCCAGAGGGGCCGCACCGGAAGGCCGTTCTTGAGCCGGCGGCTGCGGTTGCTCAGGGCTTGATAGACGATGTAGACCATCACCAAAAGCCCCACCACCCAGGTCCAGAACTCTCCGATGGAGCCGTTGAGCCCACCCCCCAGCACCTTGAAGTTGTCGTCGAGGGGGCCGATGGTACGACCGCTGGCCACAATGAAGGTGGCGTTGCGAAAGATGAGCAGCCCCGCCAGCGTGACCACAAAGGCCGGCACCCCCCAGTAGGCCACCCAGTAGCCCTGAAAGGCCCCTATCAGGGCTCCAAGCAGCAGTCCTGCCAGAAGGGCCAGCGCCCAGTGCCCGCCCCAGCCCAGCGGAGGGACTGTCTGAATAAGGGCCATGATCATCCCAGTGAAACCCAGGACGGAGCCTACCGAAAGGTCGATCTGGCGGGCGACAATGACCAGCACCATGCCGCCAACCATGATGCCTACCACAGCGGTTTGAACCGATAGGTTCCAAAGGTTCTGCGGGCTTAGGAACTGCCCCGGCTGGTTGAGGGTTAGAATTTGAAAAACCACCCAGACCACTGCCAGCACCACCAGCATGGTCAGGACGCGTACGTCCACCCCCAGGCTGCTAATCAGGTCGAGGCGGGCCCTTGTGGCGCTATGCATCTGCATGTGAAGGCTTCCTCCCGAGCACGGTTTTGTTGATTATAAGCAAGCGCTTTCTGGTCTTATGAAAAAGGGCAGGCCCGGCCCGGCCCACCCTTTTCGCTTTAGTAGAACTTCAGCGGCAGGCCGCAGGCGCAGTCGGGCCGCTCACCCCTTGACACAGAGCTTGCTTGCTGATCCATCCGGCTTTCAGCACCACATCCAAGTTGTCTTTGGTGATGGGAATGGGCTTGAGCAGCACCGCATTCATGCGCACCTTTTTAGGCCCATCGGCGAAGACAGTGCGGCCCGGGATTTTGTCCATAGGGGTGCCGCGGGCCAGCAACACCGCAATCTCGGCAGCGCGGCGGCCTAGTTCGCGGGCGTCTTTCCACACGCTCACGGTCTGAAGGCCCCGCGCCACCCGGTTGAGGGCGGCCTGGTCGCCGTCCTGGCCCGAAACCGGAACCTTCCCGGCCAGCCCCACCGCGGCCAGCGCAGCCACCACGCCCCCGGCGGTGCCGTCGTTGGAGGCCACCACCGCGTCTACTTTGTTGCCGTTAGCGGTGAGAATTTGCTCCATGTTGCGCTGGGCCACCTCGGGCTTCCAGCCTTCGGTGTACTGCTTGCCCACCACCTTGATATCCCCCCGCTTGATGGCCGCGTCGAGCACCTCGAGCTGCCCTTTGTGCAGGAAGTCGGCGTTGGGGTCGGTGTTGGCTCCCAGAATGAAGGCGTAGTTGCCCTTGGGCCGCACCTTGTATACCTCGCGGGCCTGCATCCGGCCGACCTCCACGTTGTCGAAGGTGATGTAGAAGGCGTAGTCGTTTTCGATCAGGCGGTCGTAGGCGATGACCGGGATTCTAGCGGCCTTGGCTTTGTCAATGGCGGGCAGGATGGCGTCTTTGTCCCAGGCCAGGATAATCAGGGCCTTGGCCCCCCGGGCAATAAGGGCATCAATGTCGTTGAGCTGCTTTTCTGAAGAGCTCTGGGCGTCGGCGCTGATGTAGGTTGCCCCCATTCGGCCAAGCTGTTCGCGGATGGCGCGCTCGTCAATCTTCCAGCGCTCTTCCTGGAAGTTCGACCAGCTGACCCCCACAATTAGCTGCTGGGCAAAACCAGGGGCTAACATTGCAAAAAGCAAAAGCACCAACATCTTGGCGAGCGACTTCATGTCCTCTCCTCCTTGGGTTGAGCCGAGACCTACAGGCACGTCGGAGAAGGCCTTGGTTTTTTCGACTCAAAAAAAAACTACCACTGCCTCATATAGATGTCAACATCCCAAACGCTTGTGCGCTTCAAAGCCGTGCCAGACGCTATTTCACATGCTCCGGTTGCCGGTGTCGTGGTGGCGGACCAACCCGGCCGTTGGGAGTGCCGGGGCTCGAGCTCAGGGCTCAAGCGGTGCAGGAAGGTCTCGAAAATAACCCGCTTCCCGCCAACAGCCTCTGGACTAGGCGGAATGAGGCCGCAGACCACCAACCTTGGCTTTCAGTCCTCGAGGTAGGTGTACCCCACCAGCTCCCGCGCGTAGAGCTCCATGAAGGCGCCCTTCTCGGCGGGGGTGAGCTTCCTGGAGGAGCGTACCAGCTTCTCCACCGCCTCAGCCAGCTCGCCCTCTTCGTAGCCCATTTTCTCAATGACCCGTCGCGCCTTTTCCCCCAGGATAAACCGCTCAATCTCGTAGCCGTCCTCGCTGACCACCACGTGGGCCTCCCCAATCCGCCCGAACAGGTTGTGGCTCATGCCCAGCACATCCTGGTAGGCTCCGGTGAGGAAAACCCCCAGGTAGTAGGGTTCGCCCGGGCGAACCTCGTGCACCGGCAGGGTGTGGCGCACATCGTGGGTGTCGATGAAGCGGTCTATTCTGCCATCCGAGTCGCAGGTGATGTCGACTAAGGTGGCCTCCCGGGTGGGCCGCTCGTTGAGGCGGGAGAGTGGCACGATGGGGAACATCTGCTTGATGGCCCAGGTGTCGGGGAGGCTCTGGAAGAGGCTGAAGTTGCAGACCAGCTTGTCGGCCAGCATCTTTTGCAGGTCCTCGAGCTCATCGGCGGGGTAGTCGAACTCCTGGGCGAACTGCAGGGTTTTGCGGGCGATTTGGTAAAAGAGTGCCTCGGCCGCGGCCCGATCGCGCAGCGAGATGAGGCCCAGGTCGTAGAGGCTCTGGACGGTGTCCTTGTTGGCGAAGGCGTCGTGGTAGACCTCCCGGTAGTTCTTGGCCGAGATGCTCCGGGCCAGCTCCTGCATCTCCTGCACCACCGGGTGGGCGTTCTTGGGGACCTCCACCCGCTCTTCCCCAGGGGGGCGGATGGTGTCGACGACCTGCAGCACCAGCACGCTGTGGTAGGCGGTGACCGCCCGGCCCGACTCGGTGACCAGGATGGGATGGGGCTCTCCGTGGCCGTCGCAGATATCCCGGGTCACATAGACCAGGTCCTCGGCGTACTCCTCCAGGGTGTAGTTGGCCGAGGCGTAGAAAGCGGTCTTGGAGCCGTCGTAGTCCACGGCCAGGCCGCCCCCCAGGTTCAAGTAGCGCACCGGGGCCCCTAGCTTGCGCAGCTGCACGTAGGTCTGGGCAATCTCCCGCACGGCCTGCTTGATGCGCCGGATGTCGGTGACCTGGCTGCCGATGTGGGCGTGCAGCATGGCGATGGTGCCGAGCATCCCGGCCTCCGCCAGTATGTCCACAGCCCGGATGATCTCCGGGGTGGTGAAGCCAAACTTGGCCGACTCCCCTCCCGACTCCTCCCACTGGCCTGAGCCTCTGGTCTTGAGCTTGTAGCGGATGCCCAGCTGGGGCTCCACCGCGAGCTCCCGTGCGATGCGGATTACCCGCTCCAGCTCGGCGAACTTCTCCAGGGTAATCACCACATTCCTGCCCAGCTTCTTGCCCATCAGGGCTAACCGGATGAAGTCGTCGTCCTTGAAGCCGTTGCAGGCGATGAGGGCCTCCCTGTGCAGGTCCTGGGCCAGGATAAGGGTCAGCTCGGCCTTTGAGCCAGCTTCTAG
Organism: Meiothermus sp.; assembly: GCF_025060375.1. GTDB lineage: Bacteria > Deinococcota > Deinococci > Deinococcales > Thermaceae > Meiothermus. The sequence continues at coordinate 6,441 of NZ_JANXCG010000012.1, forward strand.
GCCATAGGCGTAGGGTTTCCCGGCCTTGGCTACGGTTTCCACCACGATTCGCCGCTGGTTGACCTTAACCGGGAACAGGCCCTGGTAGCCCCCCTGGTATCGGTACTTTTCGATGGCCCGTCGGAAGGCTTCGTTGAGGGCCACCACCCGGGCTTCTAGAATCTGGGGGAAGCGAAGCATTACCGGCAGGGGCCGGCCCTCGTCACGCAGGTCCTGCACGATCTCGAAAAGCGAGGCGCTGGGGCCTTTGGGACCCAGCGGGGTGACCTCGAGCTCCCCGTCCTCTCCTACGCGAAAAAACCCCGCCCCCCAGTGGGGGACGAGGTAGGTCTCTTCAGCGTCCTTGGGGGTGTAGCGCTTGAGCTTCTCCAACTTGAATCGGCTTCTCCTCCCACAGGCTACGGTGGGGATGTCGGCGGCATCCACCGTGCGCTGTCCAGCCCAAAGTCTAGAGCAAAACGCCTCCGGATGCCATAGCCCAAGCCCTGACAGAACCCCCTTTACTTCACGAAGAGCATCTCGCGGTAGCTGGGCAGGGGCCAGTACTTGTCGGCCAGCAAGCGCTCCAGCGCGTCGGCGGCCTTGCGCACCTCGGCCATCGCCGGGAGCACGTTGTCCCGCATGTGGTGGGCTTTTTCGTGCACCTCGTCCCCACCCAGCTCAGCGTTCTGCGCCTTGAGCTTTTCCAGCGCGTCCGAGAGGGCATCGGTGGCCTCTACCAGCTGCTCGATGGTGCGCTTTGCCGCGCGGGACTCCACCTCGATCTCGCTGAGTTCGGCCAGGTAGCTCAGGGCCCCGGGCAGAATCTGGGTTTGGGCAATCCACTCGGTGGTCTCGCCCTCAATGTTCACCTGCTTGAAGTAGATGTCGTACATGATCTCCTGGCGGGCCCGGATCTCCCGTTCGGAGAGCACCCCCAGGCGGCTGAAGAGCTTGAGGTTCTTCTCATCGGTGAAGCGCTCGATGGCATCCACCGCAGTGCGCAGGTTCAGAAGCCCCCGCTTGGCCGCCTCCTTGTGCCAGGCCGCTGAGTAGTTGTCGCCGTTGAAGACGATGCGCTTGTGCTTCTGGAAGGTCTCCCGGATTACCTCCAGCACGGCCTGCTCGAGGGTGCCCTTCTTCTTCAGCCGGGCCTCGAGGGCGTCGGTCATCTGGTCGATGGCGTCGGCCACGATGGTGTTGATGACGGTGATGGGGAAGGAGATGCTCTGCGAGGCGCCCACCGCGCGGAACTCGAATTTGTTGCCGGTGAAGGCGAACGGCGAGGTGCGGTTGCGGTCGACGGCGTGCTTGGGCAGGGGAGGCAGCACCGGCACGCCCAGCTCGAGCACCCCCGCGCGGCGGCTGGAACCCGCCTGGCCGTTGCCCAGGCCCTCAAGAATCTCGGTGAGCTGGTCACCCAGGAAGATGGAGATGATGGCCGGTGGGGCCTCGTTGGCCCCCAGGCGGTGGTCGTTGGAGGCCGAGGCCACGCTAAGCCGCAGCAGGTCCTGGTGCTCGTCCACGGCCTTTATGACCGCCGTGCAGAAGAAGAGGAACTGCAGGTTCTCGTGCGGCGTCTCGCCCGGCTCCAGCAGGTTGAGGCCGGTATCGGTGCCCATGCTCCAGTTGCAGTGCTTGCCCGAGCCGTTCACCCCGGCAAAGGGCTTCTCGTGCAGCAGGGCCACCAGCCCATAGCGGCGGGCGGTGTTCTTGAGCACCTGCATGATGAGCTGCTGGTGGTCGGCGGCCAGGTTGGAGGGCTCGAAGTGGGGGGCAATCTCGTACTGGCTGGGGGCCACCTCGTTGTGGCGGGTCTTCACCGGGATGCCCAGGGCGTACAGCTGGTTTTCCACGTCCGTCATGAAGGAGAGCACCCGGTCGGGGATGGAGCCAAAGTAGTGGTCCTCCAGCTCCTGCCCCCTAGGCGGTTTGGCCCCAAAGAGGGTGCGCCCGGTCATGACCAGGTCGGGGCGGCGGTAGTAGAACTCCTCGTCGATCAGGAAGTACTCCTGCTCGGGCCCTACGGTGGAGAAGACCTTGTTCACCTCCACCCCGAAGTGCCGCAGGGCCCGCTTGGCGCTTTTGTTCAGCGCCTCCATAGAGCGCAGCAGGGGGGTTTTGAGGTCGAGGGCCTCGCCTGTCCAGCTGGCGAAGGCGGAGGGAATGCAGAGCGTGGCCCCGTTGGAGTGGCGCATGATAAAGGCCGGCGAGGTGGGGTCCCAGGCGGTGTAGCCCCGGGCTTCGAAGGTGGCCCGCAGCCCACCGGAGGGGAAGGAGGAGGCGTCGGGCTCGGCCTGGATCAGCTCCTTGCCGGAAAACGAGGCGATGGCCTTGCCGCTGGAGACAGGCACGAAGAAGCTGTCGTGCTTCTCCGCAGTGTAGCCGGTGAGGGGCTGGAACCAGTGGGTGTAGTGGGTGGCTCCCCGCTCCAGGGCCCACTTCTTCATAGCCAGGGCGATGGTGTCGGCGATGCTCGGATCCAGCGGCGCCCCCTTCTCGATGGTGGCCTGAAGGGACTTCCACACCGGCTTGGAGACCAGCTCGCGCAGCTCGTCCAAATCGAGCACATCGCTGGCGAAAACCTCTCCGGCGATGTCGCTGGATACCTTGCGCACGTCCTTGAACCGCCAGTTTTTGGCCGCTGAGATTACGTCAAACTCGTGGGTCACACTGCCTCCTTATGCGCCGGGCTCCTGCTTATATGCACTCCGAAAATAAGTTGTGTGCAACTGACCCTCGCGCACGCTCCCACAATACCACAAAATCCCAAAAGTCAAGCCAGATGTTTCAGGTTATTTTGACAAACGACCAAGATTTTCTGGACGGCTTGCCACATACAAGGGGAAAATTTGGCGAGAGGGGCAGTTGACTTATTAGCGCAGTGCTTATATGCTTCTTGCAACTAAGTTTTGGCTATGCCGCCCAGCCGAGAGCCCCCCATAGAACCCCTAGACGCTGCCCTCTACGACCGCCCTTCGGTCACGGTAGATGTGGTGGTTCTTACCCTGCGCGGGGGGTGTTTGGAGGTTCTCCTGGTTCGGCGCAAGGAGCATCCATTTCTTAACTATTGGAGCCTGCCGGGGGGGCTTATCTGGAAGGGGGAGTCGCTGGATGAGGCGGCGGCGCGGGTGCTCAGGCACAAAGCAGGCCTCGAGGCGGAGGTCGGTCGGACCCGTCGTCCGGGGGGGCACCCCATCTACCTGGAGCAGCTTTACACCTTCGGCAACCCCAACCGCGATCCGCGGGCCCGGGTGATCAGCGTGGCCTACTACGCCCTGGTGGAGCAGAGCCATGTCCGGGAAATTTCCGAGGAAAGCGCCCTTTTTCGCCTTTTGCTCAGGGATGAGGAGAACGTGGCGGAGATTTATGATGCAAAGGGGAAAAAGTACTCTTTGGCCTTTGACCATGCCGAAATTCTGGCGGTTGCGGTGCGGCGCATCCGGGGTAAGCTTTCCTACACCTCCATCGGCTTCGAGCTGTTGCCCGAACGCTTTACCCTTCGGGAGTTGCAGGCCGTCCATGAGGCCATCTTGCAGAAGAAGCTCAACAAGGCCTCTTTCCGGCGAAAGATGCTGGCCTCGGGGCTGCTTCAGCCCACCGGAGAGTTTGAGCGCGGTACAGGCTTTAGGCCCGCCGAGCTCTACCGCTTCCGGAGGGAAGTGTGAAGACCGCAGTGTTCATAGGGCGCTTTCAGCCTCCGCACCGCGCCCACCTCGAGACCATTGAGCGCGCTTTGGCCCGCTACGGGCGTCTGGTGGTGGTGCTGGGAAGCGCCTTTGCCTACCCCACGCCCAAAAATCCCTTCAGCGAAGCGGTGCGGGAGGGGATGATCCGGGCCTGCCTGGGTTCCCAGCAGGAAGGTCGGCTTCAATTTGTGGCTGTTCCGGACGATTACTACGACGACCCCCGCTGGTTCCGTGCGGTGCGGGTGGCCGTGGAGGCCATTGCTGGCCCAGGGGCTGAGGTCTGCATCACGGGCTACCACAAGGATGAGAGCAGCTACTACCTGCATGGCTTTGGCAACTGGCCTTTTGAGCCGAGTGGGGTGGTGAGTTCTCTGAGCGCCACCGATGTGCGGAACAGCTACTTTGCTGGCAACAGCGACTGGAGGCTCATGGTGCCGGAGGCTGTTCGGCGATTTATGGAGCGGTTTGCCACCACCGCCGAGTTTGCCCGTTTACAGGCCGAGTGGAAAGCCCTGCAGCACTACCGCGCGCTCGAGGAGCGCTACCCTTACCCCATCCTCCACGTGGCCGCTAGTGCCTTTGTGCAGGCCCAGGGGCAGGTCTTGTTGGTGGAGCGCAAGGGGCCGCTGGGGCAAGGGGCCTGGGCCCTACCAGGAGGCTATGTGGAGCCTGACGAGACCCTGCTCGAGGCAGCCCTGCGGGAGCTGCGGGAGGAGACCGGTTTGCAACTGGAGCCCGCTGCCCTGAAGGCCACCAAGGCCTTTGACTACCCAGGCCGCAGCCTGCGGGGCCGGGTGATTAGTTTCGGGCACCACTTCAGCCTGGAGGGCCCCCCGCCCCGGGTGGAGGGCCGGGACGGCGCGGCGCGGGCCTTCTGGCTGCCCATAGCCGAGCTCGACCGGCACCAAGCCCGCTTTTTCGAAGACCACTACCAACAGGTCTGCTGGTTTTTAGGACGCGCACCCCAACCCCCAGAGGAGTTCAGATGAAAAGCCTCAATCCCCACAACCTAATCCTGAACACCGACAGCTACAAGGCCAGCCACTTTGCCCAGTTTCCCAAGGGCATGACCTACGCAAGCTGGTACATCGAAAGTCGCGGCGGCGACTACAACTTCGTGCGCTTTTTTGGGCTACAGGCCTTCCTTATCGAGTACCTAAGCAAGGGGGTGAGCCTGGCCGATGTGGAGGAGGCCCGGGAGGTCTTCCTGGCTCACGGCCTGCCCTTTCCCTACGAGGGCTGGCGCTACATCGCCCAGGAGCTGGGGGGGCGGCTGCCCGTGCGCATCCGGGCAGTGCCGGAGGGGATGGTCATCCCGGTGCACAACCCCCTGGTCATCATCGAGAGCACCGACCCCAAGGTGCCCTGGCTGCCGGGCTGGCTCGAGACCGCCCTCCTGCGCGCGGTCTGGTACCCCACCACGGTCTGCACCCTTTCCTGGGCCATCAGGAACACCATCCGGGAGTACCTGGAGAAGACCGCCGACGACCCCGAGGCCGAGCTGCCCTTCAAGCTCCACGACTTTGGCGCCCGGGGGGTGAGCAGCCTGGAGAGCGCAGGGCTCGGGGGAATGGCCCACCTGGTCAACTTCCAGGGTACCGACACCGTGACCGCGCTGGTCTACGCCCGCAACTACTACGGGGCGGAGATGGCCGGCTACTCGATTCCCGCCATGGAGCACTCCACCGTGACCAGCTTTGGGCCGGAGGGGGAGGCCCAGGCCTACCGCCAGATGATCGAGACCTTTGGCAAGCCGGGGGCGCTTTTTGCCATGGTCATAGACTCCTACAACCGAGAGCGGGCCGTGGGGGAGATCATAGGCGAGGAGCTGCGGGAGCCCATCCGGAACTCCGGGGCGACCGCGGTGATCCGCCCCGACTCGGGCGACCCGCCCTTCGTGGTGCTGCGCACGGTGCAGACCCTGGAGGCCAAGTTCGGCGCTACCCTCAACCGCAAGGGCTACAAGGTGCTCAACGGGGTGCGGGTCATCCAGGGGGATGGGGTCAACGCGGATACCATCCGCAAGGTGCTCTTCCTGCTCGAGCAGTGGGGCTACAGCGCCTCGAACGTGGCCTTTGGTATGGGGGGAGCCCTCCTGCAGCACCCCCACCGCGACACCCAGAAGTTCGCCCAGAAGCTGCACCTGGTTACCGTGGATGGGGTGACCTACGGGGTGGGCAAGAGCCCGGTGGACGACCCCTCCAAGCTCTCCAAAAGGGGCCGGCTGGACGTGATTAGGGACGAACGCGGCATCCGCACGGTCGAGCTGCCCCCCGAGCAGGAGGCCCCTCACCCCCAAAGCCTCCTGCAGGTGGTCTTTGAGGACGGCGAGATCAAGAAGCGCTACACCTGGGAGGAGGTGCGGGCCAACGCCTAGAGGACGCTGACGCCAGGACCAGCCCAGGAGAGCCCGAAGGCCTTGGCCCAGCTCGCCCCCAGGTCGGCAAAGGTGGCCCGGGTGCCCAGGTCGGCCCCGGCCATCCCGGGTCCCACCACCAGCAGCATCCCGTACTCCCGGGTGTGGTCGGTGCCGCGGTAGGTGGGGTCGTTGCCGTGGTCGGAGACGATGAAGAGGTAGTCCTCGGGGCCCAGGGCGGCCAGCAGCTCGGGGATGCGGGCGTCAAAGGCCGATAGGGCCTCGGCGTAGCCGCTGGGGTCGCGTCGGTGGCCGTATCTGGCATCGAAGTCCACCAGGTTGGTGAAGACCAGGCCGGCGAAGGGCTCGCGCATCAGTTCAAGGGTGCGCGCCAGCCCCTCGGCGTTGCTGCCAGCCTTGACCTCGCGGGTGAAGCCCCGGTGGGCGTAGATGTCGGGGATTTTGCCTACCCCCACCACCTCGAGCCCGGCGCCCCTAAGCTCGTCCAGCACGTTGGGAGGCGGCTCCAGGGCGAAATCCTTGCGCAGGTCTTCGCGGCGGTAGAAGTTCCCCGGCTCGCCCTCAAAGGGGCGGGCGATCACCCGGGCGCAGGCCAGCGGCCCCACCAGCATCTCGCGGGCGGTCTGGCACCAGGCGTAAAGCGTTTCCAGGGGCACCTTGCCGGTGTGCGCGGCTACCTGGAAGACCGAGTCGGCCGAGGTGTAGACGATGGGGAAACCGGTGCGCAGATGCTCCTCGCCGTAGTCGCGGATGGCCTCGGTGCCCGAGTAGGGCCGGTTGAGCAGGTAGCCTCCTACCCCGATGCGGGCGCAGTAGGCGGCCAGGAAATCCTCCGGAAAGCCCTGGGGGAAGACCTGGAAGGGGTGCTCGAGCCGGATCCCCACAAACTCCCAGTGGCCGGTGGAGGTATCCTTGCCAGGGTTCAGCTCAACCATGCGCCCGAAAGCGCCCAGAGGCGCTCCCACCTGGGGGAGGGTGTGCACCCCAGGCACCGAGCCCAGCCCCAGCGAGGCCAGGTGGGGTAGCTCGAGGCCGGTCTTGAGCACGGTGTGGTCCAGCGTGTCGGCCCCTTCGTCGCCAAACCGTGCGGCGTCGGGCAGATAACCCAGGCCCACCGAATCCAGCACGATGGTGGTGATTTTCATGCCCCCAGCATAGAGCAGGGGTCAGGAAGCCAGCATTTCCCGCAGGGCGTCGGCAGCGGGGTTGCCTGCCTCTTTGGGGTAGATGAGCCAGAAAAGCCGCCTCAGCTCCATCCCCTTGATGCGCAGGGTTCGCAGGTTGCCCACCTTTAGGTTGGGCCGCACCACCACGCTCGAGACGATGCCCACCCCAGCCCCTTCTAGCACCAGCCGCTTGGTCACCTCGTGGTTGTCGGTATAGAAGACCGGGTTAATCTCCAGTCCGGCCTGCTCGAGCGCCGAGCCCAAGACGCGGTAGGTCATGGCCCCCGGCTCGCGCACAATCAGCGGAACCTTGGCCAGCTGCTCGGGCTCAACCTCCTCCCTTTTTGCCCAGGGGTGCTCGGGGGGCACAATCAGCACCAGCTCATCCTCGTAGAAGAGGGTGCGCTCAAAGCCCTCCATGTGCTCTACCGCCTCCACCACGGCCATCTCGATCTCGCCCTGCAAAAGCCGCCGGGTGAGCTGCTCGGAGCTGCCGCTTTCCAGCCTGATGCGAATTTCTGGATGCAGCCGCTTGAACTCGGTCAGGTAGCGGGGGAGCACGTACACCGCCATGGTGGTGGCCGCCCCGATCTCCACTTGGCCTCGCTCGAGCCGCCCAATGGCTTGGGCGGCCTGCATGAACTCCTCCAGGGCCTGCACAGCCCGCCGCGCCTCGGGGAGCAGGTTCTGTCCGGTCTTGGTCAGCACCAGCCGGCGGCCCTGGCGGTGGAAGAGGGCTCGGCCGATTTGGGCCTCTAGGGCCCGTAGGTGCTGGCTCACGCCGGGCTGGGTCATGCCCAAGCTCAGGGCTGCGCGGCCCACGCTGCCTTCCTGGACCACACACAAAAAAACCCGCAGGGACTGAGGGTTGGGGAAGGGGCGCCGCTCTAGCATAAGCAAAGATTATCAAAAATCCCCAAAGCAACCCCGCACTACTTATCAATGGGCCCTCACCCAGGGCCTCCGGCTGCGGCCCTGAGCGGCCCCTCGCCCTCCTGCGTGCCCATTGGAGCCACCCCACCCCTCACCGCTTGCCATCGCGTATCATCTACGTATGCGCGAGCAGGCCATTCGAAAAGGAGCCTCGGCCTATGCCTAAACTTCTGGTGGCCCCCTCCATCCTCACCGCCGACTTCGCCCGGCTAGGGGAGCAGATCCAGGAAGCCGAGGCGGCAGGGGTAGACTGGATTCACCTGGACGTGATGGACGGGCGTTTTGTGCCCAACCTGACCTTTGGCCCTTTGGTGGTGGAGGCTGTTCGTAGGGTTACCAGGCTCCCTCTGGACGTGCACCTGATGATTGTAGAGCCCGAGCGCTACCTGCGGGACTTTGCCCAGGCCGGTGCCGACTGGATTACGGTTCACTTTGAGGCCACCCCTCACGCTCACCGGGCGGTGCAGCAGGTGAAGGAGCTGGGCAAAAGGGCCGGTCTGGCCATCAACCCGGCCACGCCCCTGGAGTCCCTGCTGCCCCTGCTGCCTGAGCTCGACCTGGCCCTTCTGATGAGCGTGAACCCTGGCTTCGGTGGTCAGAGATACATCCCCGGAACCACCGAGCGCATCCGCCGCTTGGCTGGGCTGCGCGAGCACATGAACCCGGCCTGCTTGGTAGAGGTGGACGGAGGTATCAAGCCTGAGAACGTCGCCGAGGTCTACCGGGCTGGGGCGGATGTGGTGGTGGTGGGCAGCGCTTTGTTCAACAACCGGCCGGTGGCCGAGAACATGGAGAAACTCCTAGGAAGGGTGTATGCCGTTGGCCCCAGGTGAGGACGCGCTGGAGAAGGCGCAAGGGGAAGGCTACGCTGCACCCAGCCGTGGCGCCGACCTGCCCCCGACCTTTGCCGCGGGCATCCGCAAGGTGGTGATGGGCAGCCCCAAGGGGTTCGGCCCGCGTAAAATAGGGGCGGGAGCACCTGAAGCAGGTCTCCGTTGGGGGGTTTGGGCTAGTGGGGAGGGTGGGAAGGGTTTGAACCGCCTTGAACAGCTCATCCAGGGCCTGCTCTGGCAGGCCCGCTGGGTTATGCTCCTACCGGTGGTGGGCCTCCTGGTCGGTGCGGTTTACTTCGCGGTGCAGACCGCGGTGGAGGTCTGGCGGGCCCTGAGCCTGGGTAGCCTGGAAAAGGCCCTGCCCCTCATGGTGGGCGCGGTGGATCTGGCCCTTCTGGCCGCGGTGCTCATCATCTTTGCGCTTGGTATCTATGAGCTTTTTATTGCAGAAGTGAACCGCTCGGAAGGGATCAACAATGTGCTGGTGGTGCGCAGCCTGAACGACCTGAAGACCAAGCTGGGCCAGGTCATCCTGATGATCCTGGTGGTGAAGTTCTTTGAGAAAGCCCAGGCCTTCTCCCCTAAGGGGGCGCTGGACTTTCTTTACTACGCTGGGGCAGTGGCCCTTCTGGGGGCAGCTTTGTGGCTGGTACAGGCCAAGGATAAGGCGGAAAAATAACCGCTGGTTACTAAGCGAATAACCACGAGTTAATCAGCAATCACTTGCAGGAAGGGCTTTTTCGGTCATACTGTTGGGGGGAGGTGAACAGCTTGCGCAGAGTTAAGCTTATCTTGAAAGCCGCTTTGGTCCTGGGACTGGGGGCGCACCTCCTTGGCGCCCAGAACGCCCTTGCCCAGGCCACCCCCCTCTACGCCCAGTGCCAGGGCTGCCACCAAGCCAACGGGGCTGGGATTCCCGGGGTCTTCCCCCCGCTGGCAGGCCATGTGCCTGAGATACTGGCCGTCAAAGGCGGCCGGGAGTACCTGATCCAGACCTTGCTCTACGGCCTGCAGGGGCAGATCACCGTCAAGGGGAACAGGTACCAGGGTGTGATGCCAGCCTACGCCCAGCTCAAGGACGAGGAGATTGCCGCCCTCCTAAACCACATCTCCACCCAGTGGGGCAACAGGTTCCCCCCTGGTCAGGGGCCCTTTACCGCTGCTGAGGTCAGGGCTCAGCGGGCCAAGCCCATGACCGCGGCCCAGGTGCTGGAGGCCCGCAACAAGCTCGGCCTCAAGTAGCCCCCGCCCGACGGGTAGGACCGCCCAGGGAGCCCCCTGGGCGTGTTTTGGTGGGGCTACTCCGGTAGGTAAAGCCGGCCGCGAACGGCGGCGATGGCCAGCTCATGGCCCAGCTCCTGTCCTACCCTTTGGTAGGCGCTCACCCACTCCTCGTCGCTCATCTCGCTGTCGGTGACCAGCCGCAGGAGCAGGTTGTAGGCGTGGGTGCCCTCGGCTAGGGCCCGCGCGGCGTCAGTAAGGCTAGCTGCGTCTTTGAGCTCCCGCATCAGCGCCAGGGCGTCAAATTGCACTGTGGAAAGGGGCAAAAACTCCTCTGCGCCTCGGTAGGCCAGGCTGCTCACCCGCTCCAGCACCCCTACAGCCCTGCTTCGCAGGGCAGCCTCCTCCAGGGCCTGGCGGTGGGCCCTCAGGGCCCCTAGGGCTTTTGGTAAGTCCGGCTCGAGCGGGGCTGGTAGGATGCGCTGGACCCGCTCGAGCCAACCTTCAAAGGCTTTGGTGGCCTCAATGAGGGGCGCTGCCGCGCCAGGGGAGGGCGGCTGGCCTTGCTCGAGCCGCTCCGCGGTCTGGCGCAAAGCCTGGGCCAGCTCGCCCAGCCGCTCCTGCAGCACCAGTCCCTCGTTCAGCAGGCTTTCTACCTCGCCGATGCATTCTGGCCCTTCAGGCGGTGCGGTGGCCATGGTTGGCCTTAGTCTACACCCAGATGTGCTATAAGGGGCTATGGCTTTGGACCTGCTGGTGATAGCACCCCATCCTGACGACGGCGAGCTGGGCTGTGGAGGTCTTCTGGCCAGGGCTAGGGCAGAGGGGCAGAGCACGGGCGTCCTCGACCTAACCCGGGGCGAGATGGGCTCCAAGGGCGACGCAACTGTCCGGGCTCAGGAGGCAGCCGAGGCGGCTCGGATTCTGGGCCTGGACTATCGGGGCAACCTAGGGCTACCGGATGGAGGACTGGCCGATACCGAGCCCCAGCGCAGGACGTTGGCTGAGGCCCTGCGGGCCCTAGCCCCTCGGGTGGTGCTGGCCCCCCTCGAGGCCGACCGTCACCCCGACCACACCGCGGCCCACCGGCTTGTGCTGGCCGCGGTTCACCTAGCCAGGCTACCCAAGGCCCCTCTGGGGGGAAGGCCTCATCGGGTGGAACACCTTTTCTTCTACCCAGGCAACTACCCTGCCATGCCCAACCTGGCGGTGGACGTTACCGAGTTCATAGGGGTTTGGGAGGCTGCAGTGCGCGTCTACCGAAGCCAGTTTGAGGGCGAGCGGGTCTCTGAAACCGTGCACGAAGGGGGGGTGGAGGCCCGGCTTGCCCTCAGGCGCTATTGGGGCAACCTGCTGGGGGTGGGCTACGCAGAGCCGCTGGTGAGCCCTCTGCCCTGGTTGTTTCGGCCCTGGTAGCGGCGCGGTTGACGCAAAGGGGTGCCTTCGTATATAGTTCGTTTGCTGAACTTACTAAGTGCCCCGCCTTGGGAAGCCCTGTGGTCTGAGCTGGCCTGCCATCTGTTTGGCCTGCGCCCCTTCCTAGGGCAAGCGATGGGTAGACGCCTATTCTTTGAAAAGACGCCGTGGCCCGCCTTACACCCCTTGACCAGCACAGCATCAAGCGGCAGAACCGCCGCCGCATACTGGAGGCCCTTAGGCGCAGCGGGCCCATCAGCCGGGCGACGCTGGCCCGGGCAGTAGGGCTGACCAAGAGCACGGTCTCCTCGCTGGTTCAGGAGATGCTCGAGGAGGGCCTGCTGAGCGAGGGCGCCCCGCAAAGCGTGGGGCCGGGGCGTCCTGGGACACGTTTGGAGATTCGTGGCGAGAGCACCCTGGCCCTGGGGGTTGAACTGGGGGTGGAGAACACACAGGCCATCGTGCTGGACCTGAACAACCGCACCCATGGGGCCTGGAACTGGGCGGTGAGCCCTGAGACCCCCCTCGCCCAGCGGCTTCAGGAGCTTGCTACAGAAGTTCGGCGTCGCGTTCCGGACCCCTCGAGGTTGCTGGGGGTAGGCCTGACCCTCCCTGGGGTGGTGAATGAGCGGGTCCTGCTCTATGCCCCAGGTCTAGGCTGGCGCAACGAGCGCCCTGCGGAGATGCTCGAGGCCCTGCTGGGGCTTCCCGTGCTGGTGGAAAACGATGCCAACGCTGCGGCGCTAGGGGAGACCTTTTGGAACGAATGCCAAAGCCCGCTGCTGTACGTTGTGCTGACCACCGGCTTGGGCACGGGTCTGGTGGTGGAGGGTCAGGTCTACCGGGGTCGGTTTGGGGCAGCAGGGGAGTTGGGCCACTGGCTTTCTGGGCAGGCTAGGAGCCGCAAGGAAGCCCAGGACGCTGAAGACGCTCTGTCGCTTAGGGCGATGCTCAAGAGCTATCAGGCCGCGAGCGGCCGCAAGGAGGACTTTTGGGTGCTGTTGGGGCGGGCGCAGGTTGAGGATGCCTACGCCCTGGCTGCTCTTGACCGCTTGGCCCGGGAGTTGGGCCGCTTCGTGGCCAACCTCTGCGTGGCCTTTGACCCGGCGGTGGTGGTGCTGGGGGGGCCTGGTGCGGAGGCCTGGCCTTGGCTGGAGGCCCCTTTGCGCCAGACTCTTCGAGACCTGGCCTTCCTCCCCGAACACGCCGAACTGCCCATAAAGCCCAGCGCATTTGGGCACCTGGCCCCGGCCATGGGCGCTGCTGCCTTGGTGTTGCAGCGCTTTTTAGCAAATGGCGGGTCCCGGTTGCGGAGTCCGCCAACCTCCCACCGGGTGGCCCCATCAACGGTTGGCGCATGGCAGTGAAAAAAGGAGGCTCAACGATGCGGAATTGGCTTTTATCCCTGGTTTTGCTCCTCGGTTCCCTGGGAATGGCCCAGTCCGGAAAACTGGAGATTTTCTCCTGGTGGGCCGGTGATGAGGGTCCAGCCCTGCAAGCCCTCATTGACCTGTACAAGCGGCGCTACCCAAACGTGGAGGTTATCAACGCCACGGTGACTGGGGGCGCAGGGGTCAACGCCCGGGCGGTGCTCAAGACCCGGATGCTGGGGGGTGATCCCCCGGACAGCTTCCAGGTGCACGCTGGGCAGGAGCTGATTGGCACCTGGGTGGTGGCCGACCGGATGGAGGATCTAACCCCCCTCTTCCGCCAGGAAGGCTGGCTGGATAAGTTCCCTAAGGGGCTCATAGAGCTTATCTCCTACAAAGGCAAGATCTACAGCGTTCCGGTGAACATTCACCGCTCCAATGTGATGTGGTACATTCCGGCCAAGCTGCGGGAGTGGGGTGTACAGCCGCCCAAGACCTGGGCTGAGTTCCTCACCGTTTGCCGAACCCTGAAGGGCAAGGGTCTAGAGGCCCCATTGGCCCTTGGCGAAAACTGGACGCAACAGCACCTTTGGGAGTCGGTAGCCCTGGGGGTGCTGGGTGCGGCCGACTACGCTAACCTTTGGACCGGTAAGCTCCGCTTTACTGACCCCAAGGCGGTAGCGGTGTGGAATACCTTTGGCCAGGTTCTGGACTGCGCCAATAAGGACGCTGCTGGCCTCTCCTGGCAGCAGGCGGTAGACCGAATGCTGGAAGGTAAGGCTGCCTTCAACATCATGGGCGACTGGGCGGCGGGCTACATGACCACCACCAAGGGCCTCAAGCCCGGTCAGGACTTCGGCTGGGCCCCTGCGCCAAGTACTGCGGGTGTGTTCATGATGCTCTCCGACTCCTTTGGCCTGCCCAAAGGGGTGAAAAACCGCACCAACACCATCAACTGGCTGCGCCTTTTGGGTTCCAAAGAGGGGCAGGATACCTTCAACCCCCTCAAGGGATCCATTGCTGCCCGCACCGACTCTGACCCCAGCAAGTACAACGCCTACCTGCAGTCCGCGATGCGCGACTGGAGGACCAACCGCATCGTGGGTTCGCTGGTGCACGGTGCGGTGGCTCCAGAGTCCTTCATGAGCCAGTTTGGCACGGTGATGGAGATCTACCTCTCCAGCCGCAACGCCCAGGCGGCGGCCAACGCGGCTCAGGCCATCGCCAACCAGGTACGGTTGGGTCAGTAATTTCCTTGGGGCGGGCCCAGCAAAGGGCCCGCCCCTTTTTCAGAACACCGGGTGAAAGCCCGGTAAGGCTACGAGGCTGCAATGCGCTGGTTCAGAAACAAAGACACCCTCTATGGGTTCCTGGTACTCCTGCCTTCGCTGGTTCTGCTGGGTGTTTTCGTCTACGGCTTCATCCTGCAGACTTTTCTGACCTCCCTCACCGACTGGGGGCGGGACCCCACCCAGGCCCTCTCGGCCAACCCTCAGATCAACCTGATCGGTTTTGAGAACTACCGTGAACTCTTCACCGGTTTTGTAGATGCGCGCTTTCGCCAGGACCTGGTCAACACCTTCTTCTTTACCCTTTTTTTTATCCTGGGCTGCATAGGGTTGGGCTTAGGCCTGGCCATCGCCCTGGACCGGGCGCCGCGAGGTGAAGGCTTTTTCCGCACGGTCTTTCTCTTCCCAATGTCCCTCTCCTTTATTGTGACCGGCACCATTTGGCGCTGGATGCTGCAGCCTGAGGGGGGGGTCAACCAGCTTCCCACCCTGGTAGGTCTTCCCAAGGGGACGTTTGCCTGGCTCACCAGCCGCGATCAAGTCTGGCGTTTTAGTTGGAATGACCTACCCTTTTTCACGGGGCTGACTGTGGGATTGGTGCTCCTTTTGGTCGCCATAGCGGCTTTCCGGGCAGGGGAGCGGAAGAGGGGTTTGATGGCCTCGGTTTCGGCGGGTGTGTTGTTCCTTTGGGCCTTTACCCTTGGTCGGGCCCTGAAGCCCCTGCCCTACGATGAACTGCACGGGTTTAACCTGGCCTTCATCGGCATCATCCTGGCGGCGGTTTGGCAGATGTCGGGCTATACTATGGCCCTTTACCTGGCAGGGTTGCGGGGCATACCCGAGGAGCTCCGGGAGGCTGCCCGGGTGGACGGGGCCACCGAGTGGCAGCTTTACCGGCACGTCATCCTGCCCATGCTGGCCCCCATCACCCTCTCAGCGGTGATCATCCTAGGGCATATCTCGCTCAAAATCTTCGATCTGGTCTTTGCAATGGCTGGAGCCGACAACGCCCCCACCGATGTGCCGGCCCTGCTGATGTACCTCACCACTTTCCGGGCTAACCAGATTGCCAAGGGAGCGGCCATCGGGATGGTGCTTTTGGTCATGGTGGCTTTGGTGATTGTGCCCTACCTGTACCGCCAGCTCAAGGGGGAGGTGCGCAGATGATAGGCCGTGCCCTTCAGTACACCTTTCTCCTTTTGGCTACGCTGTTCTTCCTGCTGCCGGTCTATCTGGTGGTGGTCACTGCCTTCAAGGAGCCTTCGGCTATCAGTTTAAGCACCACCTGGCAACTGCCTGACCGTTGGTACTGGGAGAGTTTTGCGCAGGCCTGGAACGCCTTTTTGCCAAAGCTACAGAACAGCTTTTTCCTCACCGTCACCGCTACCCTTCTCTCGGCCGTTCTAGGCTCACTGAACGGGTATGTGCTGGCCAAGTGGCGTTTCCCTGGGGCCAACATCGTCTTTCCCCTGATGCTTTTTGGTATGTTCATCCCTTACCAGGCGGTGCTGATACCGCTGTTTCAGTTTGTTCGTGATATTGGGCTAGGGGGGAGTCTTTGGGGATTGATTCTTGTGCATGTGGTGTATGGCCTGCCCATCACCACCCTTATCTTCCGCAACTACTACGCGGAGATTCCCGACGAGTTGGTGGAGGCGGCCCGGATAGACGGCGCCGGTTTTTTTGGTATTTATCGCAGAATTGTCCTACCCCTATCGTTGCCTGGGTTTGTGGTGGTGATTATCTGGCAGTTCACCCAGATCTGGAACGAGTTTCTGTTCGCTGTGACGCTGGTGAGCAGTCCAGCCAACCAGCCCATCACCGTTGCCTTAGCCCAGCTTGCGGGGGGTGAGGCGGTAAAGTGGAACCTGCCCATGGCTGGGGCCTTGTTGGCAGCTCTGCCCACGCTTCTGGTCTACATCTTCTTGGGGCGCTACTTCATTCGGGGCCTTCTGGCAGGCTCGGTGAAGGGGTAGACCGAGGGGGAGCTGCTATGATGGGGGAGGTTTTGGAGGTGCTATGAAGCGGGTATTTGCCTTGCTTGCGGTTGTGGTAGGTTTGGCCCTTGCCCAGGTCCCGGCGTATCCAGAGAACACCGTGGGGGTAGGGTATGGGGTGGGTCGGGGGCTCATACTGCAGGGCAGTACGGGCCTGCCCCTGAGCCCTTTGGGCATTGACACCGGTCTGGATTTTGAGGCTATCGTACCGACGAGCTTTGATAACCTCGAGGTCTGGGCCCTTTTCAAGCTCAACCTTTTTCCGGCGCTTGTGGTGGCCGACCTCCCGCTTTCGGCAGGGCTGGCTTTGGATTTGAGCTACAACACCCAAAGCCGCCTGCTGGGGTTGCATCTGGGGCCCATCGCCAGCCTGGAGATTCCAGGAGGAGCCCTTTCGGGGTACGTGGGTTTGGGCTATGAAGGGGGTTTCAACCTGGCCTATGGCCTGGGGGGTCGGCTCTACCTGGAGCCAATCGCCCTGGAGGTGGGCCTGTCCGACCGCTACCCCCTTAAGGTGGCCTTGGTCTACCTTTGGTAGGGTCCCCTAGCCGCCCGGCCTCTCCGGGCGGCCTTGCTTTCCCATGTACACCTGGCCTAAGGCGTAGGCCACCGACAGGGCCCTGTCGTAGTGCATCCGAAGCGGCCCCAGCAGAGTGAGTTCTCCTACCCGGTCGCTCAATCCAATTCCAGCCTGTACCAGTGAGATGCCCTCCTCCTCGCCTACCCGGATGTTCATGCCGCCGGGTGGGGTGAGGGTGGCGTCGCCAGGGCTCTCAAAGACCGCGATGGCCTGGCGCAAGAAGGCTGGGTTCTGCGCCTCAGGTTGGCTCAGAAGCAGGGCCATACCCTCGCGGTACTCCTCCGGGCTGCCCTGGGCAAAGGCCCGTGCAACCGACTCGTAGAGCTCCAGCATGGCCGGGGTGCTGGCCCTGAGCGACTCAGAACTGCGGAACATCCAGCGTTCGGCCTCGGCGAGCTGGGCTTCGGTAGGGGTGAAGGAGAGCTCGAGCCGAGCCTCCCGCACCTTTCCCCCCTCTAAAACCGCCACGGCCAGCACCTGACCTGGCGTAAGGGTGGAAAGGTGCACCTGCAAGGGCCGGGGGGTCTTGCGTGGTTTGAGCCGGAGCATCGCCGGGTAGCCCGATAGCTTAGAGGCCACCTGGACCAGAAGGGCTTCACGCCGCGCCCCCGCCCCCTCCAGCACCTGGGCTAGCTTGTCCAGGGTGGCCTGGGGTAGGGGTTGGGGCGGCAATTTGGAAAGGGCGTAGTGGCGGAAACCGGCCCGCGTGGGTATGCGCCCGGAAGAGGCGTGGGGCTTGCTGATAAAGCCCTGCTGCTCGAGCTCTATGAGCTCATAGCGCACGGTGGCGGGCGACAGCGAGAGGCGCTCCGCTAGGGTTCCCGAGGCCACTGGGGCCCGGGTCTCTATGTATTGGCCCACCAATAGATGCAATATGCGCCGCTGCCGCTCCGTCATCCCCCTGACCAGTTTAGGTCCAAATTCCCTTTGGGGGTAGGATAGCTGCACAAACTAAAAGGTCAGTTTTGCTGGTGCGATTTGTCAAAATCGCCGGTCTTATTGCAAAAAGTGTCCGTTCTTATGGAAGATCGTAATGCTATAAGGACAC
Organism: Meiothermus sp.; assembly: GCF_025060375.1. Classification (GTDB taxonomy): domain Bacteria; phylum Deinococcota; class Deinococci; order Deinococcales; family Thermaceae; genus Meiothermus. The sequence continues at coordinate 24,339 of NZ_JANXCG010000012.1, forward strand.
ATATGTCCAAAAAGTTATTGACATTTTGCAAAAATGCGGGTAGCCTCATGTGCAGGAGGTGAAGGGTTGATGAAAAACCTTCGACTGCCCTTGTTCGTGTTGGGGCTACTGGGGGGTCTGGCGCTGGCTGAGGACCCTGCGATGAGCGCCGCCGACACTGCCTGGATGTTGGTGGCGACGGGGCTGGTGCTCCTCATGACCCCTGCCCTGGCCTTCTTCTACGGGGGGCTGGTGCGCTCCAAGAACGTTCTCAACACCATGATGATGAGCTTCTCGGCCCTGGGGTTTGTGGGGGTGGCCTGGGCCCTTCTGGGCTACAGCCTGGCCCTCTCGGGGGAGGGCAACTTCATTGGGGACCTGCGTTTCGCTTTCTTGAGCAACGTGGGCCTCGAGAACAGCGGCGCCATTGCCTCCATCACCATTCCCCACCTGCTTTGGATGGTTTTCCAGGGCACCTTCGCCATCATCACCGCAGCCTTGGTTTCGGGGGCAATTGTGGAGCGGATGCGCTTTCCGGCCTTCCTGCTCTTCATCACCCTTTGGAGCCTGGTGGTCTACGCACCCATCGCCAAGTGGGTCTGGGGTGGTGGCTTTTTGGCTGACCTAGGGGCCTGGGACTTTGCCGGGGGTACGGTGGTGCACATCAACGCGGGCATCGCGGCGCTGGTTGCGGCGCTCGTGCTGGGACCGCGCAAGGACTTCGGCCGTCAGGCCATCCTGCCCCACAATGTTCCGTTTGTGCTCCTGGGGGCGGCTTTCCTCTGGTTCGGCTGGTTTGGTTTCAACGCGGGCAGCGCCTGGGCGGCGAACGCCACTGCTGGGCTGGCCCTGGCCAACACCATTTTGGCCCCGGCGGCTACCCTGGTGGTCTGGTCGCTTCTGGACCTGTTCCGTACCGGCCGGGTTACCGCGGTGGGCCTGGCCACGGCGATTGTGGTAGGCCTGGTGGTCATCACCCCTGCGGCGGCTTTCGTCGCCCCCATCTATGCCCTGGCCATGGGGGCGATTGGGGCCTTCCCCAGCTACTTTGTGCTCCTTTGGCGGGCTAAAAGTGGCCTGGACGACTCCCTGGACGTGTTTGCTGCGCACGGCGTAGCGGGCATGGCCGGTGCGGTCTTGACCGGGGTCTTCGCCCAGGAGTCCGTTAACGGGCTTTTCAACGGTCTCATCGCGGGCAACCCGGCCCAGGTGCTGATACAGGCCTTTGCGGTTTTGATCGCGGTGGTCTACAGCGCTGGGATGACCTTCTTGCTCCTCAAGCTGGTGGGGCTTCTGACCGCCCTCAAGGCCTCGCCGAAAGAGGAGGGGCTTGGGATGGACGTCACCCAGCACGGCGAGGAGGCCTACACCAGTGGGGAAGGGGCGATCCTGGTGCGCAGTGAGGCGCCCAAGCCCTCGGCTCAGCCCAAGCCGGTAGGGGGCACCGATTAGGAGGTCGGCATGAAGCTGGTTGTGGCGATTATCCGCCCAGAGAAGCTCAACGATGTGCTCGAGGCCCTGTTTAGGGCTGAAGTGCGGGGTCTTTCGATAAGCCGGGTCCAGGGGCACGGAGGGGAGACCGAGAGGGTAGAGACTTACCGCGGCACCACCGTAAAGATGGAGCTTTCCGAGAAGGTTCGCCTGGAGATTGGGGTTTCCGACCACTTTGTGGAGCCTACGGTGCGGGCCATCCTGGCCTCGGCGCGCACCGGGGAGGTAGGGGACGGCAAGGTCTTTGTGTTGCCGGTGGAGAAGATTTACCGCATCCGCACCGGCGAGGAGGACACCGCTGCGGTGACCCCGGTGGGCTGATACCCAGGCCCAAAGGGTCCCGGTGGGGTAACCCACCGGGCTTTTTAGTGAGGCGGGCAGCTCGAGGAGGTTTGAGGTCGAGGCCTACTTCAGCAACCAAGGGCCAGTTGTTCTTCCCTCAACCCAGCCCGAACCCCCTGGCTGTGGGCGACTACCTGCGGATCGCCAAGGCATCGACGAGCTTTAGCGTGGGCGGCGTACGATGAGCCTTCCTTAGGCTGAGGGGCCCTGCGCCTCCAGGGGGCCGAGGAAGGGGGCTTTTTGGAGGCCGGCGGCGCTCAGGCGGGGGTTGCTTGGCCCTGCGCGGTGGCGAAAACCTTTCCGACAACCTCTTCCAGGGCAGGTTCGCGCACCTCGAGGTCGTCCAGAGGGAGTTCCCCCAGCAGCCGGCTGACCTGGGCCACGAGCTGGTCACGCTGGATGAGGAGCCGGGCCTCCCGCCCTTCCAGGGCTCTGAGCTCTCCGTAGCGCTCGAGCCGTTCCTTTTCCACGGGCAGGGCGAGCTTTAGGTGGACCTCCCGGTAGGGGGCAAAGCGCTCCAGCAGGCCCGAAAGCGGCCCATCGTAGAACAAGCGCCCTTGGTGGATCATCAGGACCCGCTCGCACAAGGCGGTGATGTCGGCCATGTAGTGGCTGGTGAGGAGAATGGTGGCCCTGTAGCGTCGGTTGTATTCCAGGAGGAACTCACGCACCGCAACCTGGGCGTTCACGTCCAGCCCCAGGGTGGGTTCGTCCAGGAACAAGACCTGGGGGCGGTGCAGCAGGGCGGCCAGCAACTCGGCCTTCATCCGCTCCCCCAAGCTCAGCTTGCGCACCGGCTGGTGGAGTTTGTCGATTAGGCCCAGCATCTCGCCCAGTTCCCCCACCCGCCTCTTGAATTCGGCCTCGGGAATCTCGTACACGGCGGCGTTCAGCCGGAGGCTATCGGCCGCTGGCAGGTCCCAGATGAGCTGCTGTTTGTTCCCCATCACCAGGGTAATCTTGCGCAAGAAGGCGTATTCCCGCCGAAATGGCTCGTGCCCAGCCACCTCCACCCGGCCCTCGCTGGGGTGGATGAGGCCTGAGAGGAGCTTTAGGGTGGTGGTCTTCCCGGCCCCGTTGGCCCCAAGAAAACCCACCACCTCCCCGGCCTCAATCCGAAACGAGACCTGCCGTACGGCCTCCACGTGCCGGTACTGGCGGCGGAAGAAGTGCAGCAGTGTGCCCGTCAGCCCTGGCTCCTTGAGGGCCACAGGGTAGCGCTTGGACAGGTTTTCGGCCCAAATTTGGCTCACCCCATAGAGTATAGCCGGAAAAACAGCCGCCTTTTCACGCGAGGGCATAATGGATTCATGTTCCGCGAGCTCCGCAGTGAGTACACCCGGGGGAGCCTGAGCGAGGCTGAGGCTGACCCCAATCCCCTCCGGCAGCTCGAGCGGTGGCTTACCGAGGCCATTGAGGCAGGCCTTTACGAGCCCCACGGGATGACCCTCTCCACGGTGGGCCCCCAGGGGCGGCCCAGCAGCCGGGTTGTGCTGTTGCGAGAGGTGGATGAGGGGGGGCTGGTCTTCTACACCAACTACGAGAGCCGCAAGGGCCGGGAACTTGCCCAGAACCCCTGGGCCTGCCTCAACTTCTGGTGGCCTACCCTGGAGCGCCAGGTGCGGATAGAAGGCTGGGTGGAGCGGCTTCCGCCTGAGCGCTCCGACCGCTACTTTGCCGGCCGCCCTTACGAGAGCCAGCTTGGGGCTTGGGCCAGCCCGCAAAGCCAGGTGCTGGCCAGCCGGGAGGAGCTGGAGGAGCGGCTGGCCCAGTTCAGGGCGCGTTTTCCGAAAGAGGTGCCTCGCCCTCCCCACTGGGGAGGGTACCGCCTGAGGCCCGACTACTTTGAGTTTTGGCAGGGGCGCCCCAGCCGGCTGCACGACCGGCTGGCCTACCGGCTGACCCAGGCGGGCTGGCAGATTGAACGGTTAGCCCCTTAGCTGGAAGGGGGCCTTTGCAGTAGCCCCAGCACCTCCTCGTCGGAGACCTGGGGGAAGTGCTCGTACCATAGGCCCACCGCACGAAACTCGGCAGGGGTCTTCAGGCAGACCACCGCATCGGCCAGTGCCTCTACCTCCCGCAGGATGTCAGGGGGAGCCACCGGCACCGCCACCACCAGCTGGGCAGGCCCTCGGGCTCGAGCGGCGGCGATGGCGGCTTTCATGGTGGCCCCGGTGGCCAGCCCGTCGTCTACCAGGAGGACGGTTTTTCCTGCCAGCTCCGGCAGGGGTCTTCCCCCTCGGTAGAGCCTTTCGCGCCGGAGAAGCTCCTGGGTTTCGCGTGCTTCCACCTGGGCTATGGCCTCAGGGGTGATGCGCAGTTCCCGGACAACCTCCTCGTTGACAACCCGTCCTCCCCCTGCGGCGATGGCCCCCAGGGCCAGCTCCTCATGGCCGGGGACGCCCAGCTTGCGCACCACCCAGACGTCCAGCGGGGCGCCCAACCTTTGGGCAATGGGGTGGGCCACCGGAACACCGCCGCGGGGCAAGGCGAAGACCAGCACCTGGGGCACCCGGCCATACCCCAGCGCCACCAGCCGATCGGCCAAACGCTCCCCGGCCTGCCGGCGGTCCCGGAAGCGGTCCATGGGGGTATTCTACGCCGGCCTCAAAGGACGCCGTAGTTGTAAGTTTCGTTCCGCCCGTTTTTGTCCACAATGGCCCACCAGCGGTGCTCGGACAGGGTAGGCATCTGGAGTAAAAACACCCAGAACTTCTCGGGGCTCTCTCCCCCATCCGGTTGCAGGGGACTTTCAGGGGTGATAAGGGTGAGCTGGGAGTCGCCGGCGTTCATGAAGTCCCGAACAGCGCTTTGCAGCTCCTCCAGGTCGGGCTCCTCAGAGAGGTCGTAGGCTGAGGGGTCGGCCTCAATCAGGCCCAGCGGGCTTTGCTCGTCGCTACCATCCTCGATGAAGCTGCGGATGGCGGCCTCCAGCGCTTCGAGGAAGCCGTCTTCGTCGGCTATATGGGTGGGCACCTCCACGCTCAGGTCGGGCACCTCGAGCGCCTTTAGCAGGGACTCTATGCGCTGCTGTAGGGCCATAGTGGTCGCTGGATTACATAACCACAAACGCCCGCTCTGGTCAAGCCGTTTTTCAGTGGACCCTGGCCTCCTTGAAGCGTTCAATGCAGGCCTTGACCTCGGCCAGCGCGGCGGCCCTGTCCTTCCAGCCTGAGACCTTAACCCACTTGCCCTTGTGGGCCTCTAGGGCCTTGTAGGTTTCAAAGAAGTTCTGGATTTCCTGCTTGTGGGCGGTGGGCAGGTCGCTCAGGTCTTGGATGTGGTCGAAGCGGGGGTCCTCAGCCACCACCCCGATAATCTTGGCGTCGCCGCCCTTTTCATCCTGCATGTCCACCATGCCGATGATCCGCACGTCCACCACCACCCCGGGCAGAAGGGGGTAGGTGGAGAGGATGATGCCGTCCAGGGGATCGCCGTCCTCAGCTAAGGTGGAGGGGATGAAGCCGTAATCACCCGGGTAGAACTGGGCCGTGGGGAGCACCCGGTCGAGCTTGATGGCCTCGAGGTCGGGGTCGTACTCGTACTTGTTGGAAGAGCCGCGCGGCACTTCAATCACCATGTGGACAATTTCGGGGGCTTTTTTGCCAACCGGCAGGTTCTTGAGGTTCGCCATAACGCTCCCATTCTGCCACAAAGCGCTGCTGGCCTGGGTGGTTCTGACCTGGGTACAGGCCCTCGGTAGGCTGGCCTCCCTCAGGGCCCCTAAAATTGCCCTTGGCCATGAACCCCTGGGTCTACCTCACAGCCGCGGCGGTTCTATGGGGCTCCGGTTTTGCCCAGTCCCTCACCTTCGGGCTCTACGGCCGCCTGTCTGACCGCTTCACACCCACCCTCGAGGCCACCCTGCCGCTGGGGAACTTCGACCTCGGGGCCCGCCTCCAGCGCGATGCACTGGGGCTGGGGCTTTTCGGCGCAACCGAGTTTAGCGCTCTGGGGCGCCTGACCTATGGCGTGCGGGCCGGTCTGGGGTTTGCAGGCTGGGGGGTCGAAGGCCGTGTGGGTGGAACCGTTGGGCCGGTGGCGGCCGGCCTCGAGGCCCTCTACAGCACCACCCTGCGCTCCCATTTGTGGGTGGGCGACGAGGCCGAAGGGGGGCTCAGACTGGACTTGTGGGGGCGGTATCGTCTGGGCCCCCGCGAAACTTTGGGCCTGGGGCTGGGCTTCAAGCGCGACCTGGCGGGCTTTTCCAGCGGCACCGGCGAGCTCAGCTACGCCCTGCGCCAGCAGCAGACCTACACCTTCGGGCTGGGGGTGGACGATTCGCGCCTCTATGCCCTCCTGGGCTGGCGGGGGGAACTCGACGAGGCCGGAACGTTGCTCGAGGCCACCCTGCGGGCCGGTCAGCTCTGGCGGCTCGAGGCGACCCTCACCGCACCCCTGGATGAGGGACTCAGCAATCTTAAGCTGCGCCTAACCGCAGCCTACCCCTGGGCGGCTACCCTGGAGCTGGAGGCGTACGGCTTCCGCGCCGATGCAAGCTACGACGGTGGGTTTTCGCTGTGGCTACGCTACACGCTCAGTTTTGGAGGCGATGAATGAAGAAGTTGCTGGCAGTTGCCGTTTTTTTGGGCCTGGCTATGGCCCAGACCATTGCCGAGATTACCCGTCAGGTGCAGGCCAACCTGGAACGCTCGCCCTGGGAAGCCACCCTCACCGGCAGGGTTCAAATGCCCGACGGCAGCACCCAAGAGGCCGAGTTCCGGCTCCAGGTGATTCCCAGGGAGCTGGCCCGGGTGGAGTTCAAAAAGCCCGCCGCGCTCGAGGGCAACTTTGTGGTGATCTCCGAGAAGGAGGTCTGGAACTACCTGTTCTTGACCAACCAGCTCATCATCCAGCCCCGCGCCAAGGCCCGCGTGGAGGGCCTGGGGGTCAACCTGACCGACCTGAGTGACCTTGAACAGCTCACGGAGCGGGTCACGCTCAGGCTGCTGGGCGAGCAAAACACCCCCGCCGGGGCCGCCTGGCGGATTGGTGGGGTTCCCAAGGACGCCTCGCTGGGCTTTGCCAGCATGGAACTCCTGGTGCTCAAGGCCGACCCCCGCCCGCTGTACGTCACCCTGCGCGACGCCAACAACAGGGTGCTGGCCGAACTCGGCTTCAGCGGCTTCCGCCGGACCAACCTAACCCCCCAGGCCCTGCGCAAGCGCCCTGCCGACGCTGAGGTGATCCGGCGCAACTGAGGTGGGGACTCCGGGGTTCAGGCCACATCTGGGAGCAGTTGCTGTAGGACCTCCTCCCTGACCTCTGATAGGGTGTCCTCTATCTTCTTCCGGGCCACGCTCTTTAGGGTCTCTATGAGGGCAGAAGCCGATGGAACGTCGCTGCGTAGGGTGATTTTTTGCTCCGAAAGCGGCGCCCCTTCGGGTTCACACAGGAACAGCCCAGCCGAGATGAGGCTGAGCAGCCCTAGCTTGGCCGCCTCCGACGACACGGTGCTGAGGCCACCGACGAGGTTCTCTATGGCTGTGCCAAGGTCGACCCCTTGGATTGGGTTTTGGACCAGCCAGCTCGAGATGGCGTAGAGGTCTCCTGGCGACGGCAGGCGGAGAATTGGGCTCCCCGTCGATAGGATGAAGCGGTAGGTGTCCACGGAGTGCCGGTTTTTGAGGTCTAGGTCGGGCAGCACCTCCATTTCGCTCTGCACCGAACCGCGGCCGACGACGACCACCTGCGACCCTGGAAGGCGCGCTATGCACAGCTCCGAGTCTTTGCAGGCGAATTGCATGTACTCAACGAACTTGGTGAAGCCGAACTTGATGGGCTGAAACCCGGGGACCGCGTACCTGATGGCCTCCTGGACCACCGAGAGGTTGATCCCATTTTTCATCAGGTCGGCCCGGCTGACCGCGTCCTTTGTGTACCAATCGAGAATCTCCCTTGTTTTCGCGACCACAGCCTCCAGGGTGAGGGTGGGGGTCTTTTTAACCTGCCGCGCCAGGCGGACGTTGCGGGGGTCGGTGACCTCGGTCTGCGCTGAGGGTTGGGTTTGGGAGGCCGGGCGGTCCTGGCGCTCTTCCTCTTCTGGGTCGGGTATCCAGACAAAGGCGTCGCAGACCGCCTGGAAGGTGCTGCTGGCAGACGACCTGTAGGCGCAGCCGATTACGGTTTTCCCGTACTCGTGGAGCTTCTTTGCCAGAGCTGCAAAGCCCCCATCGCCGGAGACGATTACGAACACCTCCAGCGCTGGGCGCACATGGGCTAGGTCCACCGCGTCAATAGCCAGCTGAAGGTCGGCAGCGTTTTTCCTGGGTTCCCTAGAAAACCCGAAGACCTGGATGGGGTCGATCCCAAGCTCGTTGATTTCCCCTCTCATTATCGCAAGGCGAGGGTCGCTCCAGTTGGCGTAGGCCCGCTGAACGGCGATCTGGCCTATTTTTTCCGTCCGCTTTATCTCCTCCAGGATCTGGCTGAGGGATAGGTTCGCAAGCATCCGTTGGGAGAAGCTGTACCCTTTTAGGAGGTTTTCAATGTCGTAGAAGATGGCGGTGTTGAAGCGGGTGTTCATTGCGGTTCCTTGTTTTTTGGGTTGCCGTTCTGAACGAGCGGCTCTGCCTGCCAGATTTTACCCGGGCGGCCGGGGGTTCTCAGGCGCGCGGGACCCCCGCCCCACTGGGTTGGGGTGTACCCCAAGGCTACAGCGGAGGGCCCAGACCTTGTAGACTCTTTCCCGTGCGCCGGGCCCGGTTTCTGGGACTGCTCTACCTTAACCTAGCCACCCTGTTCTGGGGCAGCACCTTTGTCATGGTTAAGGATGGCCTGGCGACCCTCGAGCCCAGCCAGATTAACTTTGCCCGCTTCAGCGTGGCCGCCTTGTTTTTTCTCCCCGTTCTCCTGGGCCAAAACAGGGCGCTTTGGTGGGCCGGCCTGGAGCTGGGGGCCTGGCTTTTTTTCGCCTACCTGACCCAGACCGTTGGGCTCCAGTACACCACTGCCAGCCGCAGCGCCTTCATCACCACCTTGTACGTGGTGGCCCTGCCCCTGTTCATGGGGCTCTTTGGCCGCCGCTTGCAGTGGCCGGTATGGGTGGGGGCGGGCCTGGCCATCCTGGGGGTGGGGCTGCTCTCCTACGACGGCTCCCCGCCCAACCTGGGTGACCTGTGGACCCTGGGCACCGCCCTTTGCTTCACCTTCTACATATGGCGCATGGAAAGCCACACCCAGCGCTTCCCCGCCTTGCCCCTGACCGGCGTGCAGATGCTTGTGGTGGCGGTGGCTTCCGGGCTTTGGACGCTGTTTGAAAAGCCCACCTGGGACTTCGGTGCCTTTCCCTATGGCTCTATTCTCTACCTGGGGGTGGTGGCCTCAGCCCTGTGCATCTGGTTGCAGGCCCTGGGCCAACGGACGGTGCCCGCGCCGCAGGCAGCGGTGGTTTTCACCCTCGAGCCGGTCTACGCAGCGGCGTTTGCCTACGTGCTTTTGGGAGAGCGGCTTGGCCTTCAGGGGGTGGTCGGGGCGCTCCTAATCGTAGCGGCTACCCTGATCAGCCAGCTCAGCGGCGAAAAACCGCGCCCTGAGCGGGCCACGGAGGTTACCTGAGGCCTCAGGCCAGCGGTTCCAGCCGCACCGGGTTGCTGTGGAAGGTGGAGCCCGCCCCCAGGTCGGTGAGGTGCTCGCCGGTGAGCCAGTTGATGCCCTTGCCGTCGGGGGCCGGGGCCTCCCACCAGGTGCCCTCCTGCACCACCGTCCCCGGGATGGGGGCCTCCGAGACCCGCACCCGCCGCACCACCGCGCCGTGGGGGGAGCGGATCCGCACCCGCGCCCCGTCCTTCACCCCAAAAGCCTGGGCGTCCTGGGGGTGCACCAGCAGGATGGGCTCCCCCCCTTCGGCCCGCACCAGGCGCTCGACGTGCCCGTAGGTGCTGTTCAGGAAGTGCTTGGCCGGAGGGGTCAGCAGAATCAGGGGAAACTCCGGGGTGGGCTCGGTCAGGATGACCGCGGGCGGCGGGTCAAACTGCACCTTGCCCGAAGGGGTGCCCGCACCATCGGTGAAGGGGCGGTGGCCGCGGGGGATGTTGAGCCGCACAAACCCCTCGGCCTTGAGGCGCTCGAGGGTGATGCCCGTGAGCCAGGGGTGGGGGGAGTCCAAAAGCGAGCGGGCCAGGGTCTCGGCGTCCCAGTAGAGGGTGGGCTCCTCCAGGCCCAGCCGCCGGCCCAGCTCGGCGAAGACCCAGGTGTTGGGCCGGGCCTCGCCCTGGGGGGGCATCAGGGCCTCGTTCCAGGAGAGGTAGTAGTGGCCGTAGGCGGTGTAGAGGTCGGGGTGCTCCAGGAAGGTGGTGGCCGGCAGCACAAAGTCGGCGAAGCGGGTGGTCTCGGTCAGGGCCTGCTCGAGCACCACCGTAAACAGGTCTTCCCGCAGAAGGCCCTGCTGCACCAGGTCGGAGCGGGGGGCCACCACCGCCGGATTGGTGTTGAAGACGAAGAGGGCCCGGATGGGCGGCTCCAGCCGGGTGAGGGCGGTGCCGAGCTGGGTCATGTTGACCCGCCGGGGCGGGGTGGGGCGGGCCTGGAGCAGGTGGGCTCCCCCTAGGTACTTCCGGTTCAGGGGGAAGGCCCCGCTGGTGCTGAGCAGGGCTCCCCCGCCGGGGTACTGCCAGGCCCCGATCAGGGCAGGCAGGAGAATCACTGCCCGCAGGGCCGAGCCCCCGCCGGGGTGGCGGGTTAGGCCGTAGCTGGTGCGGATGAAGCTGGCCCGGGCCCGGGCGAACTCGAGCGCCAGCCGCTCCACTGTGGCCGCCGGCACCCCGGTGGCGGCCTCTACCCGCTCGGGCGTCCAGGCCTCGGCCACCTCCATAAAGGCCTCGAAGCCGGTGGTCGCGCGGGCGATGTAGTCCGCGTCGTGCAGGCCGGCCTTCACGATGGCCCGGGCCATCCCGTAGGCCAGCGCGGCGTCGGTGCCGGGCCGAATTTTGATGTGCTCGTCGGCAAAGCGGCTGGTGAGGTTCTCGTAGGGGTCAATGTGCACGATGCGCGCCCCGTTGTGCCGGGCCTGCTTGAGAAAGGGGGTCAGGTGGGTGTGGGTGTGCAGGCTGTTGATGCCCCACAGGAGGATGAAGCGAGCCTTCGGCACCTCCTCGGGGTCGGTGCCGTAGCGGTGGCCGTAGGTGGCCTCCCAGGCGGCCCGCCCGGCGGTGGCGCAGATGGTGGTCTCGAGCTCGCTCGCCCCCAGGGCGCGGAAGAAGGCCAGGGGGTGCTCGTACTGCATCAGGCCCATGGTGCCGGCGTAGTGGTAGGGCAGCACCGCCTCGGGGCCGTGTTGCGCCAGGATTTGCTGGAGCCGCTCGGCAATCTCGTCGAGCGCCTCGGCCCAGCTCACCCGCGCAAAGCGGCCCTCCCCCTTCGCCCCCACCCGCCGCATGGGGTACAGGGGCCGCAGGGGGTGGTGCTGGCGCTCGGGGTAGCGGTAGGTCTTCACGCAGGCGAAGCCCTGGGTGATGGGGTGGGCGGGGTCGCCCCGAACCTCTAAGAGCCGGTTCTGGGCCGGGTCGATGGTAACCAGCAGCGAGCAGGCATCGGGGCAGTCGAGGGGGCAGGTGGCGCGGGCCTGGCGGAGCTGCATGGTGCCATTATAGGGTTTGGGCTAGGCCACCCGCTCAGCAGCAAAGCGCTGGCTCGGGTTGGCGTACTCCTCCTGAGCGGCCACGAGCTGAATTTCTCGGGCGCCGAGCTGGTGGGTGAGCTGAAGCAGGTTGTAGGTGGCGGAGACCGCGTTCTCCAAACTCAGGGCCAGCCTGCCGGTCCTGAGGTAGTGCCCCAGGAACAAGGCGGTGATGGCGTCTCCAGCGCCGTTGCGGGGGGGGTCCAGGGGGATGTAAGGGGTGCGCACGCGGTAGGCCCCCTCCTCGCCCACGGCCAGGGTCTCTATGCCGCTGGGGGAGGGCTTTTCCGGCAGGAAGCTGGTGACCATCACCACCCTGGGGCCTTCGGGGCGCATTCTTTCCCGCAACTCATGGGCGGCCTCCAGGGCTTCCTCCAGGTTCCGGACGCGCCGCCCGCTCAGAAGTTCCAGCTCAAACTGGTTGGGGGTGAGGAGGTCCGCCTGGGGCAGCACCTGCGCCTTCAGCACTGGGGGGATTTCAGGATGGACGAAGACGCCCCGGCCCGCGTCCCCCATTACCGGGTCGCAGCAGAAGAGGGCTTGGGGATTCTGCGTTCGCACCCGCGCCAGCGCCGACAGGATGGCCGCCGCGGTACCTGCACTGCCCATGTAGCCCGAGAGCACCGCGTCGCACTGGGCAAGCGCTCCTCGCTCGGCGATGCCCTCCACCATCTCCACCAGGTGTTCTGGCGGCAGTGTCAGGCCCCTCCAAGCGCCGTAGCCGGTGTGGTTGGAGAAGAGTACGGTGTGAACTGCCCAGACCTCAAAACCCAGCCGTTGCAGAGGAAAGACCGCCGCGGCATTGCCCACATGGCCGTAGGCAACCCAGCTTTGGATGGAGAGGATGCTGCGGGGCAAGCCCATGGCGGAAGTTTACGCAACTTCGCCGTGGCCTTGTTGTTCGGTTGGGTTTTCGTGACCCCTTCCTCGGGTTACCCTCCTGAATCTTTTGTGCTAAATTGCCCGACGTCTGGTGTATGAGAGCCAGGCACGGAGGTTGTGTATGAAGAAAATTCTCGGTTTGTTGGTGGTAGCCCTGCTCAGCGGGGCCCTGGCCCAAGGCCGGTTGTTTGGTGAGGTAGCCTCTGGCAACCTGAGCATGGTGCCGAACTTTGGCCTTTCGGCCAGCGCCCGCGTAGGAGCGGAGAACCTGCTGGGCCCCCTGGCCCTGCGGGGTGGGTTTGGCCTTGGGGTCTTTGGGGGAAGCACCAACTTCAACCTTGGGGCGGATGTGCTCTACTTCCTGCGCGGCTCGAGCCCGACCTTTTACCTAGGGGGTGGGCTGGGGTTGCAGACGGGCGCCGTCACTGCCTTTGACCTGAATGGGGCGGCGGGGCTCGAGCTGCCCATAACCCGCGATTTCAACTTCTTCCTGGAGCTCCAGCCGACCCTCAGGTTCGTGAGCGGGAGCAGCCAGTTCATTCTGGACCTGGAGTTCGGACCCCGGCTCTACTTCCGCTAGGCTAGGGTCTTTGGACCGGGGGGCAGGACCCCCCGGTCTTTTCCCTCGTAGCGCAGGGCCTCAATGGGGTCCAGTGCGGCGGCCCGAGCGGCGGGCCAGACCCCAAAGAAAAGCCCCACCAAGCCGCTTACCGCGAGGGCCAGGAGGACTGTGCCGGGGCTTAGGATGTAGACGAAGAAGGGCACCGCCAAGGTGATGAGCAGCAACAACCCGGCGGCCAAGGCCACCCCCAGGATGCCCCCCAGCAGGGTGAGCACCACCGCCTCTATCAGAAACTGCTGCCGAATCTGGCTCGAGGTAGCCCCCAGGGCCTTCCGCAGCCCGATTTCTCGGGTGCGCTCGGTGACCGAGACCAGCATGATGTTCATGATGCCGATGCCCCCCACCAGTAGGGAAAGACCGGCGATGCCCCCCAGCAGGGCCTGCAGGATGCGGGTAACGGAGCGCAGGGTGTCTTGGAAGCTCTCGGTGGAGGCGACCTGGTAGCGGCCCTTGCCGTAGCGGGCTTCGAAGATGCGCTGCACCTGGCGTTTAACCTGGGCGGCATCGGCCTCTTTCCGGAGCGAGAGCATCAAAAAGGCGTACTCTCCCCGCCGGGCGGTGGGGGAGGTGTTCCACACCAGGGGAATGGGGACGTAGACCGTAGCCGCGGCCCCCAACCCCCCAAAGATGCCGGCAGGGGGTGCCAGCACCCCCACCACGGTCAGCTCGAGGCGGCCACCCCCGGGGTAGAAGAGGCGCACCACCTGGCCCACCGCCTCGCGGCCGGGGAAGAGGTCTTTGGCCGCCCGGTCGGAGAGCACCGCTAAGGCCAGACCCCCGCGGGCCTCGGACTCGGTGAAGTAGCGGCCTTGGGCAATTCTGAGGGTGGGGTCGAGCCGGGGGAGGTCGCCTGGGGTGCCCTGGAGCTGGATGGAGCGGCGTTCGCCAGGGCGGACCTCGTACTGCAGGTTGCCGAAGAGCAGGGGTATGACCGCCGCTGGAAGCCCCTCCAGGGGCCTCAGGTCCTCCTCCCGGATGGGGGCGGTGCTGAAGTCGTACCCCTCGTTGAAGTTGGGCTGGACGAAGATGGAGCGCCCGGCGATAGCCTCCAGGTCTTGAGCGATGCCCGCAGAGGCCATCTGCCCCAGCGAGACCATTGCGGTGACCGAGAAGACCCCGATCACGATGCCCAAAAGGGCCAGAAAACTGCGCAGTTTGTTGGCCCAGAGGGACTCAAAGGCCATGCGCAGGTTTTCCAGAGGGTTCATGCCCCCGGCTTCCTCGGTGGCGCTTGGCGGGTTCAAGGGGCCCCTCCTTCCACCACCCGGCCGTCCCGCAGCCGCACAATCCGCTGGGCCCGCGCGGCCACATCGGGCTCATGGGTAACCAGGAGGATGGTTTTGCCCTCCTGGTGCAGGGCTCTGAAGAGGGCCAGTATCTCCTCTGAGGAGCGAGAGTCGAGGTTGCCCGTGGGCTCGTCGGCCAGCAGCAGGTCGGGCTCCTGGACCAGCGCCCTGGCGATGGCTACCCGCTGCTTCTGCCCGCCGGAAAGCTCGGCGGGCAGGTGGTCCAGCCGGTCGCCCAGCCCCACCGCCTCCAGGGTCCTTCGGGCCCGCTCGAGCCGGAGGGCCGGGGGCAGGCCCCGGTAGACCAGGGGCAGGGCCACGTTCTGCAGCGCGGTGAGCCGGGGCAGCAGGAAGAAGGCCTGGAAGACAAAGCCGATTCGGCGGTTGCGGATACGGGCCAGCTGGGCCTCGCTCAGGCCCCGCACCGAGGTCCCCCCCAGGCGGTACTCCCCTTCAGTAGGGGTGTCCAGCAGGCCGATGATGTGCATGAGGGTAGACTTTCCCGAGCCGGAAGGTCCCATCAGGGCCACAAACTCGCCCTTTTGCACGGTGAGGTCCACCCCGGCCAGGGCCCGTACCTCCACCGTGCGGGCTCCCGTACCCGAGCGGTAGACCTTGGTCACGCCCCGCATCTCCACCACCGGAACCATGCCCTAACCCCCTCGGTAGCTCACCCTCAGCCCCTCTCTTAGGGACTCAGGCGGCAGCGAGACCAGTAGGCTGCCCTCACCGATTCCCTCTACCACGGCCCGGGTGAGGTTGCGGGCCTTCAGCATCACGGGAACCTTTCGGACCCGCCGGCTCTGCTCGTCTATCTCCCAGACATAGTGCTGGTCTCCCTCCTCTACCAAAGCTTCCAGAGGGACCTGGAGGGCCTCTTGGAGGTGCAGGGTGGTGATGCGGGCGGTGACGCTTAGGCCAGGGCGGACCAGGGCCTCGGCTTTGGGCTCCGTGAAGCGGATGAACACCGGGAGCACTGCGCTGCCCCCGCTCCCTGCTACCTCGGCCTGTGTGCCCAGCCGTTCCACCTGGCCCAGGAGGGGCTCTCCGGGAAGGGCGTCCAGCTCGAGCCGCACCGGCTGCCCTGGCTGGACCCCAGGGATGTCGGCCTCGGCTAGGCGGGCCTGCACCCGTAGGCTCCCCGCCTCCACCAGCCGGATGGCTCCACCCCCAGCCGCCTCTACCCCCACCAGGTAGCCCACGCTGGCTACCGTACCGGCCACCGGTGCCCTCAGGGTGGACTGGGCCAGGGCCCGCTCGAGGGCCACCACCTCGCTTCGCCGGGCCTCCATCTGGGCTGAGAGCTCGAGCTGGGTCCCACGATGGGCTTCGGATAGGCTTCTGAGCTGGGCCTCCAGTTCGGCCGTCCGCCTTTGGGCCTGCTCCACCTCGGTCCGGGCCACCCCTCCAACCCCAAGCAGTTCCCGGAGGGTCTGCAGGGTTCGCTGGGCCTCCTCGAGCTGGTTTTCCAGACGGACGCGGCTGCTTTGGAACTCGGCCTCCTGGGCCCGCCGCCGCAGCCGCAAGGCCTCCAGGGCTTTCTTGGTGGCCTCGAGCCGGGCCTCTTCATCCCCGGTCTCGAGCACCGCCAGCACCTGCCCAGCCTCCACCCGGTCTCCCTCCCGCACCCTCACCGCGGCCACCCGGCCCGGCCGAGGGAAGCTGAGGGTATAGACTCGAGCCTCCACCACCCCGTTGGCCCGCACCTCTCGAACGAAGACCCCCCGCTCTGCCCGCACCACGTTTACTGCCAAAGCCTGCTCGGGGCGGGGCCGCAGCAGACCAAAGGCGGTGAGGCCCAAGGAGAGGAGCAACAACCACCCCAACCAGCGTTTCATGGTGGAGCGCCTCAACCCTGGCCTAGGATACCCCACAGGGTGAAGGCCAGGGAAGCCGCAGCCACCCCTAGGGTGGCCAGCCAGGCCCTTTGGGGTACCAGAACCCGCAGGCCTGTGCCGATGATCCAAAGGGACCAGGCCAGGCTCACCAGACCCAGGCCCTGCACCACCCGGGTGGTGGGGGCCGAGGCCACCGCTGCCTGGTAGGTTCGTTGCCAGGCCCGAAAGGCCTCGGTGTCGTTGAGCGGGGGTAAGGGGGGCAGCTCGGCGGTGATAGGGAAGAGGGCCCCTATGGGCAGCAGCACCAGCCCTACCAGCAACCCCGGGACGTTGCCCCAGCCGTAGACCTCCCAGGCCCGGCTGTCGGGGCCCGCCAGCAAGCGGATGATAAGCCCGCCCAGCCCCCAGAACACGATGCCCCCCACCACCCCTCCCACAAGGCCGAGCAGGAGCTGCAGGGCGAATCCACCAGGGGTGGAGGGCGGCAGCAGGCGCACCAGGAGCAGGTTGCCCAAGGTGGCCAGCGTGCTGGCGGCCAGAACGATCAGAAACGGCGCTGTCAGGTTGGGCCTGCGCTCCTGGAGGGCCTGGAAGAACTGCCTAGGAGAGAGAAGAGCCTCAACCATGTTCACCTCTCCCAAAGTTTTCCCCAGCCCCCTCCTTTGGGCAAGGGCCAGAATATTTGGGTAATCTGGGGTTCATGAAGGCGCTCGCCCTGATTGCCCACGATCGCAAGAAGACCGATATGGTGGCCTTCGCCATGACCCACAGGGAGCTCCTTTCCCGCTTTCCCCTGGTGGCTACCGGAACCACTGGCCGGCTCTTGCAGGAAAAGGTAGGGCTCAGTGTGACGCGGATGCTCTCGGGGCCCTTGGGCGGCGACCAGCAAATTGGGGCCATGGTGGCTGAGGAGCGGGTGCTGGCGGTAATTTTCCTGCGCGACCCCCTGGAGGCTCAGCCCCACGAGCCCGATGTGCAGGCCTTGATGCGGGTCTGCGATGTGCACAACGTGCCCCTGGCAACCAACCTGGCCGCGGCGGAGGCGGTGCTGGCCTGGCTGAACAGCGACCTCTCAGCCAACGAGCGAAGGTCTCAGCGGATATAGTGTCAGGGGACCCTAATGTTAGGAAAGTTGAGTGCTATATTGGCAAGTAGCTATGACGCCTGTGGAATGGATTCGCCAAATGGTTGAGGCCAACCGAGAGGCCCTTCAGCAGATGCCCTTTCCACCTGGGCTGGCTGAGTACATAGACGAGCTGGTCAAGGCTGGTCAGACCGAGCAGATCATCGCCATGATGAAGATGAGCTTTTTGATCGGTGTCCAGCAGGGGGCCCGCAGTGAGGAGGTCTCCCTTCCCCCCCGGGTTCGCATCCAGGCCTAGCCGGCGGCTGGATGTTATCCAGCCCGGTTAGGGCCCCGCATCCCGAGGGCAGGGGGTGCTCTAAAGGTGAGAACCTAGGGGGCCATCTGGGCGGGCTGAGGGGCCAGGATGCGAGGGTAGGGCAGCGCCAGAATGCAGCGGCCCCCGCCCTCCAGGTAGCCCGGCAACCAGCGGCTCACCTCCTCGAGGTTCTCCTGGAGGAGCAGGAGGTAATCGGTGGGGCGCTCGAGCAGCCTCTGCGGACCTTGGACGGGCACGTGGACCCCTGCTATGTAGTGCCCTTGCTTGCGCGGGTCGGGGTCTACCAGGCAGTCCACCACCTCGGGCCCTAGCCCAACGAAGTTGAGAAGGAGCGCACTCTCTGGGCAGGCTCCGTAGACCGCAATCCGGCGGCCTCGGGCCTTCAGCTCGGTCAGAAGGGTCAGCAGGGCCTCCCTCAGGGCGGCCACCTGGGAGCCGAACTCGAGGTAGTAGGCCGTCCCTTCCAGACCCAGCCTGCGCTCCTCCTCCAGGTACCGTTCCACCCCTGCTTCGCTGGGCCCGGTCCTGCCCAGATGGACCCACAACAGCCCCGGTGCGGGCGCTTCCACCCGTTGGAGCTGAAGTCCGTGCCGCTGGGCCAGCCGCTTCAGCGCTCCCACGGAGAAGTAGTTCTGTTGCGGGGGGCTAAAGCGGGTGAAGCGGCGGCCCTCGAGCAGCTCGCGCAGGTTGGGCAGCTCCAGGACCAGGTGACCCTGCTCCGCCAACACCTGGGCAAGCCCCTCGAGCAGCCCGTTGGGGTCGTGGGTGTAGGCGAGCAGATGCCCCGCCAGGATGAGGTCGCTTTGGAACCCCTCCTCCTTGAGCCGGAGGGCCAGGGCGTGGTCAAAGCGGGCCCGGCGGGTGGGAATAGCCCAGCTCAGGGCGGTTTGGCTGCGTTCAGGGTGGGGGTCGAGGTAGAGCACCCGGGCTCCCCCCCGCTCGAGCCGGCTCAGGAGTTCCAAGGGGCAGCCCTCCAAGGCCAGCACCTGCTTTGGGCGCCGGATTTCCATCTGGGCCAGCAGCGTCCTCCAGCTTCCGTAGACCGACCCGCTTTCGATGGCCTCCTGCGCTCCGCCTAGGAGCTGTACCAGCCCGCAGCGGGGGCAGAAGCCCAGCTCGAGTTGCGGGCGTTTTTCCACCACGTTGAGTTGATCGAGCCTGCGGAGGCTGCCCAGGGGTAGCCGCCCTAGGCTCAGGAAGCTGAGGAGCTCCCTGGCTCCGCATGCACGGCAGGTCTTGAGCCTGTTCATTCAAGCCCCCACAGGCCGGTGGGCACCGGCACCTATCGCCCAAGGTAGGGCCTTCTCCGTAATCCTGGCGTTATGCCGCTGCCCTTGCCCATCAGGCCTCCGGGCTTGGGCGGGTTAAGGGCGGGGAGGGTTGGCTGGGAGGGCCCAACGTGGGGTTAACGCCCGCCATAACGGGGCTTGGTTTGTAGCCCCCGTCCACACGTTGGCCCTCGGGTGGCCTAATTTTTTAGATGGGTGGGTGAGCGCTACGACTTCATCGTTGCGGGTGCGGGAGCGGCGGGGCTCAGCCTGGTCTACCACCTGGCTCAGGCGGGGGTGGAAGGCCGGGTGCTCCTGCTCGAGCGAGCCCCCAAGACCGAGAACGACCGCACCTGGTGCTTTTGGGAGGTGGAGGCGGGTCCTTTTGAGCCCCTGGTTTTCCGCCGCTGGGAGCACCTTTGGTTCTTTGGGGAGGACCAGGGCCAGCGGCTCAGCATCGCCCCATACACCTACAAGATGATCCGCGGCCGCGATTTCTACGCCCACATGGAGCGCTGGATGTCCACTCAGCCCCAGCTCACCCTGCGTTACGGCGAGGTCACCCGCATAGGAGAGGATGAGGAGGGGCCCTGGGTGGAGCAGGGGGGCCGGGTGTACCGGGGCCAGTGGGTCTTCAGCAGCCTGTACCAGCCCCCACCGCCCAGCCCCCGCTACCACCGCCTTCTTCAGCACTTCAAGGGCTGGGTGGTGCGCGCCTCCAGGCCGGTTTTCGACCCCCAGGCCGCCACCCTGATGGACTTTCGCCTGCCCCAGCGGGGGCCGGTGTGCTTTGGCTACGTCCTCCCCTTTGATGCCCAGACCGCCCTGGTGGAGTACACCCTGTTTTCCCAGCGCCTTCTGCCCCCCGAAGCCTACGACCAGGGCCTGAAGGAGTACCTGGAAGGCGTGCTGGGTGTGGAGCGCTACGAGGTGCTGGAGCGCGAGTTCGGGGTTATCCCCATGACCGATGCGCCCCTCCCACAGCAGCCCAGCCCGCGGGTGGTCCACATTGGCACCGCCGGTGGCTGCACCAAGGCCTCCACGGGCTACACCTTTCAGCGCATCCAGGCCCAGGCCCGCCGCATTGCCCAGACCCTGCAGGAAAGGGGCCGGCCGGTGCTCGAGCCTGGCTCGATTCGCCACGCCCTCATGGACAGCGTTTTGCTGCACCTCTTGGAGAGGGGCTATTCTTCGGGGGAGAGGGTCTTTAGCCGGCTTTTCCGGAAGAACCCGCCCCAGCGGGTGCTGCGCTTTTTGGATGAGGCCACGGGGTGGCTCGAGGACCTTCAGGTTATGGCCAGCGTGGACGTACCGGTTTTTGCCCGGGCGGCCTTGGGGGCGCTTTGGCGCCGCTGGGGGGTGGGCTTGTGGGGGTAGGGGTGTTGGCGGCGGTGCTCGTGGGCCTGCTGCCGGCGCTTTGGGTGAGGCCCTCGAGGGTGGGGTCCAGCCCGCCTGGGCTGCGATGGTTGGGAGGAGGGGTGGGGCTGGGCCTGGCCCTGCTCGGGGCAGGGGTTTGGGTGGGCGACCGGGAAGCTCCCCTAGGGGCGCTGTTGGCCGTGGGGGGGGCTGGGCTGGCCGCTTTGTGGTTTTTGGGGGCCGACCTGCTCTGGCCTGGCCGGGCTGTTCTGCTCCGCTCGGGGTTGCCGGTGGGGCTGCTGGGGGGTGGGGTAGGCTTCTGGCTGGGTGGGGGGTGGGCGGCCTGGGTTGGGGGTGTGCTGGCGGGTGTCTGGGCCGCCCAGCTCGGCTGGCTGCTGGGTCATCCAGGCGCCCGGGCCCGGCTGGGGTGGCTGGGCAGGCGGACTGAGCCGTGGATGGTCTTTCTGGCCTTGGCGGTGCTGGTGCGGGTTCCGGTGCCGATTTACCCTCAGGAATTCCCCCTTTTGGCCCTGGCCCAGATGGTCCTTCTGGGCCTTTCCGCTCTGCTTTGGGCCTTTGGGCGCCTGGGGTGGCGGGCCCTTGGGCTGGCGGCGGTGGCCTTTGGCCTGGGCCTTGGGGTGGAGTTTGTGGGGAGCCGCACCGGCCTGCCCTTTGGGCGCTACACCTACGAGGGCGCCCCGGGGCCGCACCTTTGGGGGGTTCCGCTGATTGTGCCTTTGGGCTGGTTCGCTCTGGTGCTCTCTGCGCATGCCCTCGCCCGGGGTCGGGTGGTTCGGGTGGGGCTTATGGCGGTGGCCTGGGACCTGGGCCTAGAGGCCTTGATGACCGCCCAGGGGTACTGGACCTGGCAGGATCCCCACCCCTTCTGGTACGGGGCGCCCTTGCTCAACTACCTGGCCTGGTTCGCGGTGGGTTGCGGCCTCTCCTGGGTCTACGGTCGGCTGGCCCCCAGCCTTTCAGCGGGAGGGTTCGGTTGGGCCTATCGCCTAGAGGCCCTCTTTCTCCCCACGGGGCTGGCCCTGCTGGGGTTTTGGCCTGCGGCTTTGGTCTGCGGCCTGGCGATGAACCTTCTGGCCTGGGAAAAGGAGCGGTGTGGTGAGGGGTGAGTTGCGGCCTACACACTGGCTCCTCCGCCTTGGCTTTCACCTCCTGTTCCGGCGGAGTTTGCGGCGGGGGCTGCGGGGGGTTTGGATCCGGGGGGGGCTGCCCGGGGGGGCCTGTGTGCTGGCGAGCAACCACCATTCCTGGTGGGACAGCTACCTGCTGCCGGTCCTGCTCAGCCGTTCCGGGCGGCCCTTCCGGGTGGTGGTAGGGGAGGCCCGGCTCAGGGAGTTCCCCTTCTTCAGGTATCTGGAAACGGTGCCGGCGAACCGCCCCCGGGAGGCGCTGCGGGCCCTTGGGCGAGGAGAGGTGTTGGTGCTCTTCCCCGAGGGCGAGCTGCGCCCGCCGGGGGCTTTGGGGGAGTTGCGCCCCGGGGCGGTCTGGCTGGCCCGGAAGGCCGGGGTGCAGGTGGTGCCGGTGGCCTCGAGGGTGGTGCTGCGCGGGCATGAGTTTCCCGAGGCCTACTTGGTGTTCGGGGAGCCCGTGGAGCCCGAGCTGGACCTTCTGGGCAGGGCCTTGGGGGAGGCCCTGGGCCTTTTGGACGACCTGGTGCGGACCTCCCCTGCCGAAGAACCCCTGCCGGGGTTCTCCCTGGCCCTCCCTGGCCGGAGGAGCACCCACGAGCGGATGGCCCGCTGGGGAGCCTGGCTGGGGAGGCTGGTGGGTGGGGGTGGGTAGGGATGGGGTGGCTCGAGCCCCTTCTCTACGCGGTTCTCCTCTGGCTTGGGCTAAAGCTTTTGGTGTTGCTGGTAAACCTATTTTCCTTCCCGGTGCTCCGCGGAGGCCAGGATGGGCCCTTTCCCGAGGTTTCCCTGCTGGTTCCGGTTCGCAACGAGGCCCACAACCTGCGGAAGACCCTCCCGGGCCTGCTGCGGCAGGAGGTGGGGGAGGTGCTGCTCCTTGACGACGGCTCCACCGACGGCACGGCTGGGGTGGTGGAGACCCTGGCCCGGGGCGACAGGCGGGTGCGCCTGATCCCGGGCCGGCCCAAACCCGAGGGGTGGGTGGGCAAAGCCTGGGCCTGCCACCAGCTCGCCCAGGTGGCCCGGGGCGAGGTGCTGATCTTCACCGATGCCGACGTGTGCTGGAGGGAGGGGGGGGTGGGGGCGGTGCTGGACTTTATGCGCCGGGAGGGGGCGGGCCTGGTCTCGGTATACCCGCGCCAGGTAACCCCCACCCTCCTCGAGCGGGTCCTGCTGCCCCTGATCGACGACGTGCTTTTGTGCTATCTGCCCTATCCACTGGTCCGTACCCCCTTTCCCCAGGCCGCGGCGGCCAACGGTCAGGTGATGGCCTTCCAGCGCGAGGCCTACTGCGTGGTGGGGGGGCATGCCGCGGTGCGCGGCGAGGTGCTGGAGGATGTGCGCCTGGCCCAGCGGGCCAAGGCCAGGGGGGTGCGGTTGGCGGTGGCCCTGGGGGACGGTTGGGTATCGGTGCGGATGTACCGGAGCTACGCCGAGGTGGTGGAGGGATTGGGTAAGAACCTGATTGAGTTCCACGCCCGAAGCCGCTGGCTGCTCCTCCTTTCCTACCTGGCCCACCTTTTGGCCTACACCCTGTGCTGGCCCCTGGCCCTGGTTGACCCCCTGTGGCTTTGGGTGGGAGGCATGGGCTTTTTAGAGCGGGTTATGCTGGGCCTGAAGACCGGACGGGATGGGTGGGAGTTCCTGTTGGTACCCCTGGCCCCCCTGCTCAGCGCTCCCATTTACTGGCGCTCCGCCCAGCGGCGCTACACCTGGAAGGGGAGGGAGTACACCCGGTGAAAGCGATTGTGGTAGGCGCGGGTTTCGCGGGTCTGGCCGCGGCGCTCAGGCTCCGCAGGGCGGGGCTCGAGGTGGAGGTTGTCGAGCAGCTCCACCAGCCCGGGGGTAAGGCGGTGGGCTGGGAGGGGGTGCCCACCGGGCCCACCCTGCTCACCCTGCCGGAGGTGCCCCTCCGCATCCTGGCTGAGTGGGGCCAGGGGATTGAGGGGCTCAGACCGGTCTCCCCCCTCACCCGCTACATCTGGCCGGATGGCCGGGTGTTTGCGCCCGAGCTCGAGCCGGAGCCCACCCTGGCCCAGCTCTCCCAGGAGGAGGCCCGGGACTACCTGCGTTTGCTAGGGGTGGCGAGGCGGCTCTACGAGGGGGTGAAGGGGACCTTTCTGTTCGGCCCTCCACCCCCTTTGGGGAAGCTCCTGCGCTACGGTTTGCTCGAGGGTCCCAGGGCCTACCCCTTTCGCACCCTGGCCGACCTGGTGGCCTCTGGCCCCTACCTCACCCCCTTCTTCCTGCGCTTCGCCACCTACCTGGGCGCCAACCCCTACAGGGCCCCGGCCGTGCTGCACAACATCGCCTGGGTAGAGCTGGGGCTGGGGGTTTTCCACCTGCCGGGGGGCTTGCGGGCCCTGGTGGACCGGCTGTACGGTCTGGCCAAGGGCCTTGGGGTGAGGTTTCACTTTGGCCAGAGGGTTCTGCGGATGTGGGCCGCTCGAGGGCGGGTGCTGTCTTTGGAGACCCCAGGAGGAAAGATGTGCGCCGACCTCTACGTCTCGGCTGCCGACCGGCACTTCACCCTGGGGTGGCTGGGTCTCCCCATGCCCCGCTATGCGCTGGGGGTCTCCGGTTTTGCGGTGCTCATGAGGTTCAAGGAGCCGGTTCCGCTTGGCCACTACGTCTACTTTTCCCCCGACTACCGGGGTGAATGGGGGGAGATAGAGCGGGGCCACTGGCCCAAGACCCCCACCCTCTACCTGCATACGGATGGGGAGGCCGGGTTTCTGCTGGTCAACGCCCCCCCTCTGCGAGGGAGAGGAAACCCCCCAGTGGGGGTTCAGGAGTATGCCCGCCACCTGCTCCTCAGCCTTCGCGGCCTCCACCCCCTTCCCATAGCCGAGTGGCGGGCTTTGAGCCCTTTGGACTACAGCCAGACCGCCTACCGGGGGGCCCTGTACGGCCGAGCCCCACACGGCCTCCTTGGGGCCCTGCGGCCGGGGTGGAGGGTGGGGCGTCTGGCCAACCTGGTCCAGGTGGGGGGGACGGTGCACCCAGGCGGGGGGGTGCCTCTGGCCCTGCTCTCCGGCTGGAATGGGGCTGGGTGGCTCCTGCGGAGGGTGGAGGATGGGGCGCTCTAGCCTGCCAGAACCCAAGGGCTACCCCTGGGGTCCCTTCGGCCACCTGCCCCGCTGGGCGGGGGAGCCGCTTTCCCTTTTGGAGGAGGGGGCGGCCTTGGGCTCTGTGTTTGGCCTGAGGCTGGGCCGCAGGGCGGTGGTGGGTTTTAGCCCCGCCTGGAACCGCCTGGTTCTCTCCGACCTGAACGCCTTCCGCTCCCGCGGGAGCCTTGCCAGCCTTACCCCTTACCTGAGCGGGGGGATCATCACCACCGACGCTCCCTTCCACAAACCCCAGCGGCAGACGCTCAACCCCCACTTCCACGCTCGAGCCCTGATGGCCCTGGAGGAGCGCTTGCGGGAGGCCCTGAGGGCCGTTCGGCCGCAAGGGGCTTTTGAGGCGGTGGCCTGGTCTTCTAAGGCTGCCCAGACCGCCCTCAACCTCCTCTACTTTGAGGGGCGCTTTCCCCCAGGGCTCCTGGCCCGGTTCCTGGCCCCTCTGAAACGGCCCTTTCCGGCCCCTTTGGTGCCGCGTCCCTTGCTTTTTGCCCGGGTGCGCCGGATGGTGCGGGGTTTGCAGCAGGCAGGGTGTGGTCTGGCCGCCCACCTGCCCCTGGAGGAGGTGGTGGTGGGCCTGGCCGCGGGCTACGACACCACGGCCCATACCCTGGCCTGGGCCCTCTGGCACGCGGCCCTGTACCCCCAGTGGAACACCCCCGAAGGGCTTCCCCTGCTCCTCAAGGAGACCCTGCGCCTCTACCCTCCGGGCTTTGTGGGAAGCCGCCGGGCGGCACGGGCGGTGGAGTGGGAGGGCCACCTGATTCCCAAGGGGAGTCTGGTGCTCTACAGCCCCTACCTGACCCACCGCCACCCCGAGCTCTGGCCCAATCCCCTTGACTTTGACCCCTCCCGCTTCCTGGGGCGGATTCCGGCCTGGGCCTACCTGCCCTTTGGCGGGGGAGAGCGCACATGCTTGGGCATGCACTTTGCCCAGATGACCCTCCGGGTGGCCCTGGGGCTCTTCTCCCGCCTGCGGCCGCTTAGGGGCGACCCGAGGCCCTGGCCCGCGCTGACCCTGGCTCCGGCTGGGGAGCTTTGGGTGGAGGCCTAGACCGAAGGGGGAGGCTCGTCCACCGGAACCGGCCGGCCCTGCTCGTCCACCGCCACGTAGGTCAGGTTGCCCTTGGTGGCAAGCATCTTAGGTTCGCGCAGGTTTTCCCGGTACACCTCCACCTCGACCGTGAGGGAGGTGCGCCCCACCCGCACCACCCGGGCCACCACCTCGAGCAGGTCCCCTACCTTGATCGGCACCTCAAAGACCACCTCCCCCACCCGCACCGTTACGCACCGCTTGCGGGCCCGGCGGATGGCCGCGTATGAGCCTACCTTGTCCATCAAGCCCAGCACGAACCCCCCAAAAGCGTTGCCGCCGGGGTTGGCGTGCTCGGGAAAAACCAGCTCCAAGGTGCGCGCCTCGCTCATGGGCAAGAGCCTACCGGACGCCCTGGGGTTGGGCAACGGGCGGGTATACTCTTGAACGGCTGTTCGTCTACGCGAAGGAGGTTCTCATGCCACTCAGAAACGCCTACCGTCCCCCAGGCGAAGCCGGCCTTTGGGAGAGCTTCCTGCGCCGGCTCGAGGCCACCATCCGGGTCGCGCAGATTCACCCTGCCACCATCCAGTACCTCACCCACCCCAAGCGCGTCGTGGGGGTTTCCCTCCCGGTGGTGATGGACGACGGAAGCGTGCGCAACTTTACCGCCTACCGGGTGATCCACAACATCGCCCGGGGACCGGCCCTGGGCGGGGTGCGCTACCACCCCGAGGTGAGCCTAGGCCAGACCTGCGGGATGGCGGCCTGGATGACCCTGAAGGCGGCGGTCTATGGCCTGCCCTTCGGGGGGTCGGCGGGGGGGGTGGCGGTGGAGCCGGGGAAGCTCTCCCGCCGCGAGCTGGAGCGCCTGTCGCGCCGCTACGTGACCGAGCTCATAGAGCTGTTGGGCCCGGATGAGGACGTGCTGGCCCCGGATGTCGGAACCGACCAGACCATCATGGCCTGGTTCCAGGATACCTTCACCATGACCCGAGGCCAGACCATCCTGAGCGCGGTGACCGGGAAGCCCCTCCCCCTGGGGGGGGTCTCCCTGAGGGACGAGGGGGGAGGGCAGGGGCTGGTCTACGTGCTGGCCGATTTGGCTCGAGCCAACGGCTGGCCCCTGGAAGGGGCCACGGTAGCCATCCAAGGCTTTGGTCAGATGGGCGGTGCGGTGGCCCGCTACGCCCTGAAGGAAGGTCTGAAGGTGGTGGCGGTCTCCACCAGCCGGGGTGGGGTCTACAACCCCGAGGGGCTCGATGTGGCTGCGCTGGAGGCCTACTACCAGAAGTGGGGCCACCTGGCGGGTTTTCCGGGGGGGCGCCCGATTGCCAACCTCGAGCTTCTCAGCCTGAAAGTGGACTACCTGGTGCCAGCGGCCCTGGAAGGCGCAATCAACGAGCAGAACGCCCGGCAGGTGCAGGCCCGGGTGGTTGTCGAGGGGGCCAACGGGGCGGTGACCCCTGAAGCCGAGTACCTTCTGCGGCTGAACGGGGCCGAGGTGGTGCCCGATGTCCTGGCCAATGGGGGAGGGCTGGTGCTCTCCTACTTGGAGTGGGTGCAGGATCTCTCGATGCTCTTCTTTGAAGAGGGGGAGGTTCAGCAGCGGCTGCGCCAGTTCGTTCACCAAAGCCTGCAGGCGGTGCTCGAGCGGGCCCGCCCCTTGGGCGGCGACCTACGGGTTGGGGCTTATGCCCTGGCCCTGGAACGCATCAACGAGGCCACCCGCCTGCGCGGGGTTTACCCATGAGGAGAAGAGGATGAAGTCGGAACCGCTTTCGTACCTTTCCAGCGAGAACATTGGACCATGGGAGATCTACTTGGCCCAGGTGGACCGGGTGACCCCCTACCTGGGCAAGCTGGCCTTCTGGGTGGAGGACCTCAAGCGGCCCAAGCGCATCCTGGTGGTGGATGTGCCCGTCCAGCTTGACGACGGCTCCGTGGCCCACTTTGAGGGCTACCGGGTCCACCACAACACCTTCCGCGGCCCGGCCAAAGGTGGGGTGCGCTACCACCAGGACGTAACCCTCTCCGAGGTGATGGCTTTGGCGGCTTGGATGACCATAAAGAACGCCGCGGTGGGCCTTCCCTACGGAGGCGGTAAGGGTGGGGTGCGGGTAGACCCCCGCAAGCTTTCGCCAGGGGAGCTGGAGCGCCTGACCCGCCGCTATACCTCGGAGATCGGCATCATCATCGGGCCGGATAAGGACATCCCGGCGCCTGACCTGGGTACTGGCGCTCGTGAGATGGCCTGGATGATGGATACCTACTCCATGAACGTGGGCCGCACCGTCCCTGGGGTGGTGACCGGAAAGCCCATTGCCGTCGGGGGTTCCCTAGGGCGCCAAGACGCCACGGGGCGGGGGGTTTTTGTAACCGCGGCAGCCGCAGCGGAGAAGATAGGCCTTTCGGTGGAGGGCAGCCGGGTGGTCGTCCAGGGTTTTGGCAACGTGGGCAACGCCGCGGCCCGTATCTTCCACGACCATGGGGCCCGGCTGGTAGCAGTTTCCGACGTCACCGGGGCCATTCGCAACGACGGGGGTATTGACCCCTACGACCTCACCGCCTACGTGCGGCAGATGGGTGGGGTTAGGGGCTACCCCAAGGCCGAGCCCATTCCGGCCCCGGAGCTCTTCTCCACCCCCTGCGAGTTCCTGATACCCGCGGCCTTGGAGAAGCAGATTACCGAGGCCAACGCCTGGAAGTTGCAGTGCAAGGTGATTGCTGAAGGGGCCAACGGCCCCACCACCCCTGCCGCTGACGACATCCTTGCCGAGCGGGGCATTGTGGTGGTGCCCGACGTGATCGCCAACGCAGGCGGGGTTACGGTGAGCTACTTTGAGTGGGTGCAGGACTTCAACAGCTTTTTTTGGACGGAGGGAGAGATAAACGCCAGGCTCGAGCGGTTGATGCGCCAATCCTTCGAAGCGGTCTGGCAGGTGGCTCAGGAGAAAAGGGTCACCCTTCGCACCGCGGCCTATATCGTGGCGGCCACCCGTGTGCTTGAGGCCCGGGCCATGCTTGGCCTCTACCCATAGCCCCACCTGGTCTTGGCGTATGCTAGGGTTGTGACGGCTAGCAGCACCTGGCCCCGCCACGGCAGGGTGACCCTGAAGCCCTTTACCGAGCCCCTGAGCGAGACCGAGTGGCGCCGTTTCTACGATTGCTTTCGTGACCCCGAGATTGCCGAGTGGAACGGCAGCCGGCCGCTCAGGATGCCGCTTTGGCTTTTCAAGCGGGTGGTGATGGGCGAGGTAGCCCGGGGTGACCGGTTGGGTTTTGGCATCCTGGACGAGCGGGGGGAGTGGCTGGGCACGGTGGAACTCTACGAGCTCACCCCCAGCGAGGCCACCTTGGGCATCCTGATTGGGGCCAAGGACCGCTGGGGGCAGGGCTACGGCACCGACGCCGTCAAGGCAGTGCTGGAGTACGCCTTCTGCAAGCTGGGCCTAAAGAAGGTCAAGCTCCGCACCTACAAGCACAACCTGCGGGCCCAACGGGCCTTTGAGAAGGCCGGGTTCCGCCACGTGGAGAAACCGCCCCAAGGCGGGCTGCGCCTAGGCCTAAGCCTGGGCCCTAAGCACGAGTTTATCCCCATGGAGATCACCAAAGAGGAGTGGGGCTGCTGAGCGGGCCTACCTGACCCGCACCCGTTCTCGCAGGGCCAGGGCCTCTAGCTCCTCCCGGGCGCTCGAGGCCGGCAGGAGGCGCAGGGCCCCCAGGGCAGCCTCCACCCGCGCCGCAATGGCGGCCTCCACTTGCTGGGCTACCCCCGACTCCACCGCCAGGGTTCGCAGCCTGGGGATGTCCTCCGGCTGCCCCCCCCTGCGTTTGAGGATGGCCCCCACCTCCTCGGGGTAGCGCTCCAGGAGCCATAGCGTGATGAGCGTAACCTTTCCCTCGCGTACATCGCCTCCAGCAGGCTTTCCCAGCACCTCTGGGCTGCCCATCAGGTCCAGGTAGTCGTCCCGCATCTGAAAGGCTTGGCCGTAAAGCCGCCCAAAGCGGGCCAGGGCTTCGCGGAGGTGGGGTGGGGCCTGGCCCAGCACCGCGGCGCCCTCGCAGGCTACCCGCATCACCGAAGCGGTTTTCCCGTCGATAATGCGCTCGTAGTTTTCCAAGGAGTGCTCGCCCAGGGCGGCTATCTGGAACTGAAGCACCTCTGCTTCGGAAAGCTCCCGGGCTACCTCGGCGAACATGGCCACCAGCTCCATGCATCGGGTCTGGGCCAGCAGGGCCATCAGCCGGGAGAGCAGGTAGTCGCCCGAGAGCACCGAGACCGCGTTGCCGTACTTGCGAAAGGCAGCCTCCTTGCCCCGCCGGGTTTCCGCATCGTCCACGAGGTCATCGTGGAGGAGCGAGGCGGAGTGAAGCAGCTCCACCGCCAAGGCCAGCTCCATGGCGTGGGGTACCCCACCTAAGGCGCTGCTGCTCAGGAAGACCAGCCGGGGCCGAATCCGCTTGCCCCCCGCAGTCACCAGGTCCTCCTCAATCAGGCGGATGAACTCCACCTCCGAGCGCACCACCTCCCTTAACTGGTCCTCAAAGGCGGCCATAAGGGTGGTGAGCTCGGGGGCGAGGTCTTTTATGCTCATCCTGGGGGATTATAGCTCGGAAATACTCTAAGAAACAGGGTCCAGGCCAGCTTTCGGTCCTACGGGTTGATGATGACCTGGCCAGGCAGGGCTACCGTGCGCACCGTTCCGCTCAGGCTCTGGGCGGTGTATCCGGTGATGGCCAGGGTGCCCGGGTTGCTCGTAAAGGTAAGGGTCTTGGTGAGCTTGGGGCAGTCGTCGGGCTTGGTGGAAGGAGGGCACTCCGGCACCGCGGCCCCGATGCTGGCGGGGGGGGCCCCGCTCAGGTTGACCTGCAGCAAGGTGGCCGAGGGGCTTCCTGGGAGGGGCTGAATTTCAAAGACCACCTGGTACCCGCTGGCGGTGGGGCCAGCTGAGACTGGGTTGAAGCGCACCGTAGGGATGCCCAGGTCGGCCACGAAGTTGCTGCAACCTGATAGGATGAAGGCAACCGCCATCAAGGCTATAGGCTTTCTCATCCAATCATCTCCTCTCGCCACTTTGGATTCAGCACAAAGAAGGAAAGCCTGCTTAGGCCAGCCAGAAAGTCCACGTTCTCCACCGCCACCTCCTTGGGTACCTCCAGGACCGCTGGGGCGAAGTTGAGGATGCCCTTGATTCCCGACTCTACCAGGCGGTTGGCCACCGCTTGGGCCGAGTCTGCGGGAACCGCCAGGAGGCCAAAGTCTATGCGCCGCTCGGCAACCGCTCGGGGCAGGTTTTCCACGCTCTCCACGGAGAGGCCGTGAAAGCTCAGGCCGAACTTGGCTGGGTCGCGGTCAAATAGGCCCCGCAGCTCGAATATCTCGCTGAAACCTGGGTAGTCGGCGATGGCCTGGCCCAGCCGGCCCATCCCCACGATGCATAGGCCCCAGCGGCGGTTGAGGCCTAGAATTTGGCGCAGCTCGCGGCGCAGCACCTGGACGGTGTAGCCAACCCCCCGGGTACCGTAGCTGCCGAAGTAGGAGAGGTCTTTGCGCACCTGGAAGGCGGTGACCTGGGCTTCCTCTGCGAGCTGCTCAGAGGAAGTCCGGTGGATGCCGCGGGCCTCTAGGTCTTCCAGAATACGCAGATAGGTGACCAGACGGGAGATCGCGGCGCTGGGCACTTTAGCCATGGGAGACACCTCTGTGCATCTAGCGAACCTCCAGAACCTCGAGCCCCTGCTCCCGCAGCGCGGCGGCAGCGGGGCCCGGGTCAGCAAAGGGGCCCACCCGCACCTTGATCAGACCCCCCTCTTCCAGCAAGACCACCGGGTACCCGGCCTTTCGCACAGCGTCAACGACCGGCTGGGCGCTCTTGGCGTTGCGGAAGGCCCCTACCTGGAGGTAGCGGGGAGGGGATGACTGGGGGGCCTGACGGGTAATGCGCGGCCCGTGGGCGCTTAGGGTGCTGGCAACGGTTTGGGCCCGGTTCTGGCTGGCGTAGGGGCCCACCCAGACCCGGGTTAGGTTGTCCGACTCCTCGAGCCGGGCGGGGTAGCCCTGGCTGCGGAGCCCAGAGGCCAGCCGCAGGGCGTTCTCGGGGTTGCTGAAGGCCCCCACGACCACCCACCAGCTCCCCCCTGGGTCGGCCGCCAGGCTGGGGCGGCGGGCCTGGGGCGGGGTGGCTGGGGGTGGGGGAGGTGCTGAGGAAGTTTTGGGGGACTCCAATGGGGTAGACCTGCTCACCTGCGGGGGGGCCGGTACGGGCTTGATGGGCTCGGGCTGGGGGATGGGTTGTACGGTCACCACCGGTTCGCTCTGCGGCTTTTCCGCTGGGGCTGGCGGGGTGGGATTGGGCGGCGAGACCGGCTGGACCGGGGCGGCCTGCGGCACGGTGGGCTGGGGCTGGGATGCTGAGGGGGAGGGCTGCTGACCCGCGAAGGGGTTCACCCCGGTCAGGAAGAGCACCACCCCGGCCATGATGAGGGCTACCAGGAGGAAAATCAGCGCGTCAAGCCAGTTTGTGCGAAGCCAACCCATGGTTACCGTAGGAGTTCGCGAGCGGGGCCGTAGCCCAGCTCGGCGGAGCGCTGCCAGGCCCGGCGGGCCTCTGCGGCGCGCCCCAAGGAACGCAGCGCCAGGCCCAGGTTGTACCAGGCTACCGGGTTGCGGTTGTCCAAGGCCACCGCTTGGGAGAGCACCCGCTCGGCGTCGGAGTAGCGGCCCGCTGAGTAGAGGGCAGCGCCTAGGTTGGCCGCGGTAGCGGCGCTGGGGGCCAGGCTTTGGGCTCGCTCGAGCGAGGCCGCGGCGGCGGCATAGTCCTTCAGGTTGAACTGGGAGACCCCTAGAAGGAACCAGGCCTCAGCGTTGTCGGGTTTTTGTTGGGTGAGCTGGGAGAGCAGCTCCACCGCTTCGTTGTAGCGGCGCAAGGTATAGGCCGACTTTCCCTGGAGGAAGAGGGCCTCGAGCCGCTCGTTGCCCTGGCCGAGGCGGGCGGCCATGGCGGCAAAGCGCCCCGCTTCGGCGGCCCGGCCCAACCGGTCGTAGGCGGTGGCCAGACCTAGCAGAATCTTGGGTTCCTCGGGGTTTTGCGCGTAGGCGTTTTGGAAAGATTCCAACGCACCCCTCGCGTTGCCCTCCCGTAGCTGGGCTACCCCCAGGTTGTAGTGGGCGGCCCAAAGCTTGGGGTCAAGGCGCACCGCTTCCTGCAGTGAGGCGGTCTGCTCCCGTCCCTGCTGCAAGGTGGACTTTTTCAGGAGGAGCTGGGCCCGGGTGCTGTTGTCCTGGGCAGCTTCCAGCCCTCGGTCGATCTCCCGCAGGGCCCGCTGGGGAAGGCCTTGGGCTACGTAGATGTCGGCTATCTGGGAAACCGCTTGCACATTGCTGGGTTCGCGGCTGACTATCTGGTAGAGCACCGGAAGGGCCTCTAGGGGTTTTCCAGCCCGTACCAGGCTGTCGGCCAGCAGCGAGGTCAGCTCGGGGTCGCCGGGTAGCTTTTCCAGACCTTTTCGGGCCGCGTTGGCGGCAGCTTCGTGCTGCCCCTGGCCTCGCAAGGCCTTTACCTGGCCCACATAGGCCGGCTTGAGATCAGCGGGGCCCAGATTAGCCCTTTCCCCCACCTCAACCGCCTTGGCGAAGGCCTCGGCGGCTTCAGCGGCCTGGCCCTGCCGGTCGCGCACCACCCCTAGATTGAACCAGCCCTCAAAGCGGTTGGGGTCCAGCACGGTGAGCTGGGTGAACTCAAAGGCTGCGCCCCGCAGGTCGCCTAGCCGGTAAAGGGCTAGGCCCAACCCAAAGTGGGCGCTGTAGTTGGTGAAATCGCGGGCGATGACCGCCTCAAAGCCCCGCACGGCCTCGTTCAGCCGCCCGGCCTCGAGGGCGGCCTGGGCCTGTTGCAGGGTTTGCTGGGTTGCGGCCTGGTTTTGCTGTGCTGAGCCCAGCGAGAGAACCACAAGCGCCGCGCACAAAAGGTGTCTCATAGCCTCTCCCTTAGACTAACCATTGTGGTCCATTCTAGCATGTGAAGCCTGCGCACAAGCGGAAAACGCACCCTGGACTGGAACCCACCGGGTGGAAGGGCTAGCGGCTGCTTTGCTGTGGGGTTGAGGTGTTGTCGCCCACGGGCCGTTGTGCTCCCGGGCGTAGGTGGGGTGGCAATGGCGGCGCCCTGGGTATGGGGACGCGGTCGCAGGGCGAGAATGAGGACTTTTCGCCAACCTCGCTCAGGGTTGACTTTTGCTGCTCTCCAAAGCAAAATGGGGGCTACGGGGCGCTGTGGTACCCCGAAAAATTCCGATGGGAAAGCCAAAACAGGGGCCGTTAGCTCAGCCTGGTAGAGCGTCCGTCTCCAAAACGGAAAGTCGGAGGTTCGAATCCTTCACGGCCCGCCAGCAGGCCCCGGCGAAGCCCGGGGCTCTTCTCCTGGAAGGGCCTGCTATCCTAGGGTTATGGCCCGGGGTCTTTTGTTGCTGGTGGTTCTCTGGCTGGTGGCCGTAGGGGGTTTTTCGCTCCTCCGCCGGGTTCCAAAGACCTCGCCCTTGTGGGCCCTGCGCGATTTTTTCTGGTTGCTGTTGCTGGCTAGCAGCAGCGTGTTGTTGCTGGGGCTTGTTGCCTTGGCGGCGGGGCTTATCAGCTTGCAAAACAGCCCGTTTGTTCCGGAACACTAGCCATGCGGGTTGCGGTCTTGGCGGACATTCACGGGAATTTACCGGCTTTGGAGGCGGTTTTGGCTGACCTGCGCCAGGTGCAGCCGGAAATGGTTATCGTAAACGGCGACCTGGTCAACCGTGGGCCGGCAAGCCGTGAGGTAGTGGAGCGTCTGCTGCACCTGAGCACTTCCCAGGAGGGGAGGGCGCTAGCTCCCAGAGGGCTTTACTTCACCCTGGGCAACCACGACGATCTGTTGGTGCGCTGGGCCCGGTGCGACCCCTCTATCGCCGAGCTATACCAAGATCCCCTCTTTGCCCCGGCGGCCTGGTCGGTGGGTCGGCTTTCCCAGGAGCACCTGGACTGGCTGGCTGGGTTGCCCTACCAGGTGGTGGTGGACGGGGTGGGGGTGTTCTGCCTGGGGCAGGCTGGGGGGGTGGGCCAGCCGGTAACGCTGCGGGTAACCCATGGCTCACCCCGGCACTACCGCGAGGGCTATGACGAGCACGCCTTGGGGGTACTTGGGGAGATTGAGGACCGCTACCCAGCCCGGCTGTTGGTGGGTTCCCACACCCACCGCCCGTTCATGGGTAGGCTCGAGCGGACCCTGGTGCTCAACAGCGGGGCGGTGGGCTCGCCCTTCAACGGCGACGCCCGGGCTCAGTATGTGGTGGTGGAGTTGGGGGAGAACCACCTGCGGGTGGAGTTTCGCCAGGTTCCCTACGACCTGGAGGCTGCCCTACGGGCCTTCTACGACTCGGGGTTGATGGAGGAGGGAGGGCTTGGGGCGGAGATCTTCTACCAGGAAACCCGCACAGCCCGCTCCTTGCTGATGAACTTTTGGCACTGGGCCGAGGCTGAGGGGCGGCCCCGCGACTGGGAGGCCTGGTGGGCGTACCGGGCTGCCCACCCCGAGCGTTTTCTGCCCCCTTTGCGGTAGGCTTAGGCCATGCCTTCTCCGGAGCGAGTCCGGGATTTTGTGGTGGCGGCCCACGGCGACCTGGAGGGGGTCCGCCGGATGTTGGAGGAAGAGCCCGAGCTTTTGCATCAGGCCCACGAGTGGGGGCCGGGCGACCGCGAGACAGCCATCCAGGCTGCGGCTCACACTGGCCAGCGGGCTATTGCAGAGTACCTGCTGGCCAAGGGGGCCCTGCTGGAGGTCCCTACCGCGGCCATGCTGGGGGATGTGCCCCAGGTGGAGCGGATGCTCTCTCAAGACCCGGGGCTGGTCCGGTGCAGGGGGGCCCACGGCATTCCTCTTCTGCCCCACGCGGCGCTTTCGGGGAGGCCGGAGATGCTGGCCCTGGTCTGGGCCAGGGGGGCTCGGGAGGGGGTGGAGCAGGCGTTGCGCCTGGCCGTCTTGGGCAATCGGGTGGAGGCGGTGCGCTGGCTTCTGGAAAAGGCCGCGCCCGAGCTGGGGAGCAGCCCAGGCGGAAGGACCCTCCTCGAGCGGGCCGTTGAGCTGGGGCACCAGGAGATTGTGGCCCTGCTGAAGGCTCGCCTGGAGCCCTAGGCAGTATGCTTTTCGGTATGAGCCCCCCAGAGCTTCGGGCGTTGCTCCAATCGGCCCGCACCGTGGCGGTGCTGGGCGCCCATCCCAACCCGGTCAAGCCAGCCCACTACGTCCCCGCGTACCTCAAGGAGAGGGGCTACGAGCTGTTGCCGGTAAACCCCGCTTATGCCGGGCAGGTCCTTTGGGGGCGGGAGGTGGTGGGGTGCCTGGATGAGCTGGAAGGGCCAGTGGACATCCTGAACGTCTTCCGTCGAAGCGAGGTGCTGTTGGGCCACCTCGAGGAGGTTCTTCGGCTGCGGCCTGGGTTGGTTTGGTTGCAGTCGGGCATTCGGAACCAGGTGTTTGCCCAGCGGCTCGAGCAGGCTGGGATTCCCGTGGTACAGGACAGATGCTTGATGGTGGAGCATCGGCGGCTTCTGGGCTAGAGAAGTCCCTTCTGGACTGGTACCGGCGGTACCAGCGGCCCCTCCCTTGGCGGGGCGAGCACGACCCTTACCGCATTCTGCTGGCAGAGGTCCTCTTGCAGCAGACCCGGGTAGCCCAGGCCATTCCCTACTACCACCGCTTCTTGGAGCGTTTTCCCACCCTGGAGGCCCTGGGCCGGGCTCCCTTGGAGGAGGTGCTGCGGGTCTGGCAAGGGTGTGGCTACTACACCCGGGCCCGCAACCTGCACCGCCTGGCCCGGCAGACCAGCGCACTGCCCCCTACCTACGCCGGGCTTCGGGAGCTGCCCGGGCTAGGCCCCTACACCGCGGCGGCGGTGGCCTCCATTGCCTTCGGGGAGGCTGTGGCCGCGGTGGACGGGAACGTGCGCCGGGTCCTCTCCCGCCTGCACGCGTGGGAAGACCCCTCTCCCAAGCGCCTTCAGCAGTCCGCCCAGGGGCTTTTGGAGGGGGCGCTTGGCTATGGCTCTCCGGGGGAGTGGAACCAGGCTTTGATGGAGCTGGGGGCCACGGTCTGCACCCCCAGGAGGCCGGCTTGCTCCCGCTGCCCTCTGGAGCGGTTTTGTCGGGGCAAAGGCCAGCCGGAACGGTACCCTCTGCCCAAGAGCCGCAGGCCGAAGCCCATCGAGCTCACCGCGCTGATTCTGGGAGGGCCGATGGGGGTTTACCTGGAGCCCCGCTCAGGAGGGGTTCTGGGGGGGCTTTGGGGGGTGCCGATGGAGGAGGGGCCTGGGGGCTTGGAGCGGCTCTTGAAGCGCTTTGGCCTTGAGGAAGCTCGCTTTGTGGGGCGCTTGCGCCACGACTTCACCCACCGCAGGCTCCAGGTCTGGGTCTACCAAGCCCCATGGGCGAGGGTGGAGGACCCCAGGCGGCGGCCCCTCTCCCGCTTGGACCAGAAGATTCTGTCCCTGCTGGACACCGCCTAGAGGAGCTTTGCCAGCCGCATCCCCTCCTCCACCATCTGAGCGTAACTTCCCCTGCCCAGCACGCACAGCCCTACCCCATAGAGCCCCTCTACCCGGGGGAGGCGGAAGGTATGGGCCTCCCACTCCCCAGGAGCAAAGACCTGGTACTCCACCCGGTAGCCTGGGGTTCCCTCCTGGGGGGCTACTTCGGCGGTCTGCGGGGCGAAGCGGAAGCCCAGTTCCTGTAGGTGCAGGTACAGGTCGGGGTAGGCCGCTTCCGAAAGCCGGCCAGCCTCCTCCACCACGTTGCCGATGTAGAGCTTGGGGGAGAGAAAGCTACCCACGGCCAGCACCACCTTTGGAGCAGTTTTCCTAGGGCCCTCCCAGCTTTCTATCCCCACCACCCGCCAGCCCTCTAGCAACAGCCGGGTGGCCGAGAGCTGGAGCAGGTGAATCTTGGGGTGGTTTTCCAGGCGGTACTTGGCCTGGCTGTGTAGGGCCCAGCCCCTTTGGCTCAGGGGCCCCACCTCAGCCAGCAGGGAGCCCTTGGGGTAGGGGGGCTGGACGGGGGTAAAGGGCAGGTAGACCGAGTCTAGGCTGGTGGTCGCCAGCCCCACCTTGACGCCTCTGTTGGCCAGCGCATAAGCGGCCTCGGCGCCCGAAAACCCCCCTCCCACGATGAGCACCTCGTAGTCCACGGGGACATCATAGCGGTGCTCCGAGCTGTACACTTCGGTTTACCAAGGGAAGCCACCCTCTGTCGTGGGTAGCGATGACCACCCCGCCTCGGGAACGGGCCTCCTGGACCATCCCCTCCAGCAAGCCACGCCCTTCGGTGTCCAGCGCCGTTTCTGGTTCATCCAGCAACCATATCTCAGGGCCCAGAAGGGCCAGCCGGGCCAGGGCCAGGCGCTTTCTCATGCCGCTGCTGTAGCCAAGCAGGGGTTTGTGGGGGGGAAGCCCCACGCGCTCGAGGGCCGTGCGGACCCGATGGGGGTCTGCCCTGCGCCCCTCCATACGGAGGGCGTAGAGCAGGTTTTCCAGCCCGCTAAGGTGTCGATAGAAGGCTGGGGGATTGCTCAGGAAACCCACCCGGCCCCGCACCTCCAGGCTTCCCGAGGTGGGGCGCACCAGCCCGGCCAGCATCCGAAGGAGGGTGGTTTTACCCGCTCCGTTGGGGCCCAGAAGGGCCACCGTCTCCCCTTCTGCTAGCTGGAAGTCCAAATTGCGCAGCACCCAGTCGCGCCCGTAGCGTTTGGAGAGGCCCTTCGCCAAGACAAGCATCCTCTACCATCATAGGCCAGCAGGCCTGGCCTGCCTCAGGTGGGGTGGTGTAGGCTCGAGCCATGCTCAAGCTGGTGGGCCTGCGCAAAACCTACCCGGGTTTCACCCTCTCCCTTTCCCTCACCGTGGGCTCTGCGCAGACCCTGGCCCTTTTGGGGCCCTCCGGCAGCGGCAAGACCACCCTGCTGCGCCTGGTTGCCGGTTTGGAGGCCCCCGAGGCGGGCCAGGTTTGGCTGGGGGAGACCCACCTGACCCCTCTGCCCCCGGAGGCCCGGGGGGTGGGGTTGGTCTTTCAGGACTACGCCCTTTTCCCCCACCTTTCGGTTTATGAAAACATCGCCTTTGGATTGCGGGAAGCCCGATGGGAAGCCCATCGGGTGCGGGCTCGGGTGGCCGAGCTGTTGGAGCTGACCCACCTGGGGCCCCACGCCCAAAAACGCCCCCACCAGCTCTCAGGGGGGGAGCGCCAGCGGGTGGCCCTGGCTCGAGCCTTGGCCCCCAGACCCCGGGTGCTCCTTCTGGATGAGCCTTTGGGGGCGCTTGACCTGAAGCTGCGGTGGGAGCTGCTTTGGGAGCTGCGGGCCATCTTGCGCCAGGTTCAGGTGCCTACCTTGGTGGTCACCCACGACCACGCCGAGGCCTTTGCGCTGGCTGAACAGGTTGCCCTCCTGCGGGAGGGGCGGCTGGTGCAGCAGGGAACCCCCGAGGCCCTCTACCGAAAGCCGAAGACCCTGTGGGCGGCCGCCTTTTTGGGCCAGCGCAACCTGTTTTCCTCCCAGGAAAGCCTTGAGCTAGGCCTCCCGGCCCGCCCCCACCTGCTGCCCCAGGAGGCCATAGGGTTGGGCGAGGGGGAGGAGGCCCAGGTTCGGGAGCGCATCTTCAAGGGCCCCACGGTGGCGCTGGAACTGCTCTGGCGCGGCCGTCGGCTTTTTTGGGAGGGCCCGGAGCCTGGTCTCTATCCGGGCGACCGGGTTGGGGTACGGCTGGACTGGTCAAAGGCGGTGGGGCTGGAGGAGGAAGTGGCCCTCTCCGGGGCCTAGACTTCAGGGTATGGCGTCCTTTGCCGTTTTGCTGGGGGGGGTGCTGGTCCCCACCCCCAGGCTTTTGGCGCAGGTAAAGGGCAGCCGGGCCATTGCTGCCGACGGAGGTATGGCCCACGCCGAGGCCCTGGGTCTGGAGCCTGAGCTTTGGGTAGGCGATTTTGACTCGGCCAGCCTGGCCCTTCAGCAGGCCTTTGCCCACGTCCCCCGGGAGGTGCATCCGGTGGACAAGGACCTGACCGACGGCGAGCTGGCCGTGCGGGCGGCGCTCGCGCGTGGGGCAGACCGGTTGATCCTGGTGGGGGCCTTGGGTGGACAGACAGACCAGGCGTTGGCCCACCTCCTGCTTGGGTTGCGGCTGCTTCGGGAGGGGGTGCCCACCCTGCTCAGCTCGGGGCTCGAGGAGGCCTACCCCCTGGTGCCGGGCCGGTTTGCCTTGGAGCTCCCCCTGGGTAGCCGGCTGAGCCTTTTGCCATTGGGGGGGTTTGAGGGGCTCTCCATCCGGGGGGTGCGTTGGCCCCTGGACTCCGCCCAGGTACCGATGGGCAGCACCCGGACCCTCTCCAACCTGGCCACGGGGGTCGTGGAGGTAGAGCTGAACTCTGGGTATGGTGTGTTGCTGGCCTACCCTGAGCCAGCCACCTTGTGAAAATCGTCCAGAAACAGGCCCAGCTGCTCTGCCAGGGCCTCTTGTTCGCGCCGGGCCCGCTCAAAGCGCATGGGCTCGTCCAGGAGCGCGGGCAGGCGGAGCCAGCCCAGGTAGTAGCGCCCGGCCAGGCCAGGTTCCGCCAAGCGGTGCCTTTCGCTTGGGGTCAGAAGCGCCTCAAACCCTTCGGGGCTTTGCAGCAGGGGAGGGGGGTTGGGGTGGAGCCGCTTTAGGAAGGAGCTCAAGACGCCTGGGTTTGACCAGAAGCCGTAGTTGATCTCATCGGAGATCTGCTCTATCCGCGAGAGAAGGGCAGGGTCGCCTTGGCAGCGGATGAGCCTCTGCAACAGCTCGCCCCGTCGCAGGCGCAGGGTGGCGTACTCAGCCAGGGTGTAGAGCCGTCCGGGGAAGAAGTCCAGGGCTACGCGCAGCCGGTGGGCCACCACGTAGTCCTGGTACTCCTGAAAAGGGTCCACGCCTCCATTGTGCAATGGGCTGCGGCCTGTGGAAAGACACCTCATGGCGGCGTTGGGGGAGGTGGGGTATATTTAGGCATGGACGCCCGGGGCTGGGTGGTCAAAGCGGTGGAAAACCTTCGCTTTGCCAGCGAGAAGGAGATTGCCCGCTGGCTGGATGAAGAGGGGGAGAGCTTCTCGCGGCATGAGCTGCAGCAGACCCTTCAGCGGCTTCTGCAGGAGGGGGTGCTGGAGCTCAAGAATGGCCTCTTCCGGCTTCGCCCCAAGGGGAGCGGGGCTCAGGCTTTCGAGCGCTTGTTTAGGGACTAGGGCCCCCTGGGCTAAGAGCCCGGCAAAGCTCCCCTGTTGGGGCGTGACCCCGAGCAGGGAAGGGCGAAGGACCCTTAGAGTTCCAGGGCCTCAAAGCGCTGGTAGAACTCCAGGGCCCTAGGTAGTTTCTCGGCCACCGCAGCCCTGAAGCCTGCTGGCTGCTTTGTGCGGAACCAATGCATGTCGTGCAGGTAGGTGAGGGGAACCCAAAAGCGTAGGCGGCGCCACAAGGACAGGGGTTCGGGGTAGCGGCGCACGATTTGCTTCAGGGCAGCCAGAGCTCTCTCCTTTCCCAGCAGCTCCAGGGTTCCGGTGGTCAGGATGGCCAGGTCGCGCGCGGGGTCGTCGGGCTGGGCCCGCACCCAGTCCACCACTAGGGCCTCCGGCACCCCCTGGGCCCCGGGGTGTTTGAGCAGGATGTTGCCCGCGTGGGGGTCGCGGTGGCAGAAGGCCTGAGGGGTCCCGGCCACCTCCTCAATGTGCGGCCGGAGCCAGCCCACCAGCTTTTGGGCCTGGGGCAGGTCGTGAAGGGTACTGCCAAACTGCCTGAGCCGCTCCTCCAGGCGAGCCCGGCTGACCACCCCAGGCTCAGCCAGGCTGTGAAGGCGCACAAAAAAGCCTGCCAGCTCCTCCAAAGCGGCCTCGGTGCAGGTTTCGGGGGTGAAGTTGCTCCCGGGGTAGCGCCGGGTGACCAGCACCCCGTACCCGTTTATGGCGAGGGCCTCCACCACCCACTCCCCCAGCCCAGCCTTGGTCATGTTCAGCGCCTCGAGGCGGGCTGCCAGGATGCCTCCAGGTTGGGTAGAGGCGTGGCTGGGGGGATAGATTTTGAAGACCAGCCCGTCGCCCGCGAAGGTGCGGGCTTCTGCCCCCCCCACCAGGGGGATAAGGCGCATCTGGTAGCGGGCCTCGAGGGCCGGAAGAACCTCCACCCCGCCCAGGATACTAGGTCGCCTTGGCATGGGGTCAGTCGGAGGCCGCCTGGGGGGTGGGTAGGGAGGGCT
This sequence comes from Meiothermus sp., assembly GCF_025060375.1. Lineage (GTDB taxonomy): Bacteria > Deinococcota > Deinococci > Deinococcales > Thermaceae > Meiothermus. The sequence goes on from NZ_JANXCG010000012.1 coordinate 65,989, forward strand.
CGAGCGGCGGGGTGGGGGCCAGAACTTTGGGCCAGGGGCGGCGAACCATCCAGAGGGTCGCGGCCAGGGTCAACGCCCCCATCGCCCCTACCCCTAAGCGGGCCCCCAGGGCCTCGATGAGCAGACCCGACAGGTAGGCTCCAAGGGGTCCTGAGCCCAGCAAAACCATGGAGTAGACCGACATGACCCGGCCCCGAATCCGGTCGGGGGCCAGGAGCTGCACGGTGGTGTTGGCGTTGATGAGCGTGGTGATCATCCCAAGCCCGGCCAGGGCGAAGGCAAAGGCCGCCCAGCCAGGGGGTAAGGGTAGGGCTAGGGCCAAAAGCGATAGGCCCAGCAAGGCGCTGCCTAGAACTGCCCGCAGAGGCCGGGCCCGGGCGGTAATGGCCTGAAGGACAGCGGCCAGGATGGAACCCAGCCCCACCGCCGACATGAGGAGGCCGAAGCCCTGGGCGTCCAGGCCGAGCTCGAGCCGGGCGTAGGCCGGCACGATGGTCTGGAAGTTCATGCCCAACAGGCTAGAAAGCCCCACCAGCAGCACCACCTGCCGCACCAGCGGCTCCCCCCAAACGAACCGCAAGCCCTCTAGTGCGTCGGCCACCACTCCGCCCTTCCCGCGCTCCACCGCGAGGCTGGGGGACTTTAGCAACACCCACAGCAGGGGTACGAAGGAGAGGGCGTTGACCAGGTAGCTCCAAGAGAGGCCAAACCCAGCGATTAGGAGGCCGGCCAGGGCGGGACCCAGAAGGCGCGAGGTGTTGAAGCCAAAGGAGTTGAGTGCAATGGCCCCTGGGTAGCGCTCCTTACCGGCCAGCTCTACCGTGTAGGCCTGCCGCACTGGCAGGTCCATAGCGTTGAAAAGACCGTAGAGAAAGGCGAAGACTAGAACATGCGGATACCGCACCCAGCCGGTTGCGATGAGGATAAACATCCCCAGGGCCAGCACTGCCATCCCGCCTTGGGTCAGCAGGAGCAGGTTGCGCCGGCTGTAGCGGTCGGAGAGAACCCCTGCGGGCAGGGAGAAGAGGAGGGAGGGCAGAAACTGCAGGGCCACCACCAGGCCTAGGCGCTCGGCGCTGTGGGTCAGCTCGAGCACCAACCACCCCTGGGTGGCGGCCTGCATCCAGGTGCCCATCTGGGAGAGGAAAAGGGCTATCCAGTAGGTCCGGTACCGAGGGTCGCGCAAAAGGGCCAGCGCCAGCACCCACCCATCATACCCCTAAACTGACCGATGGGTCAGTTTTCCGCCCCTGAACCCGGCCAGACACATGTGAGACTGGAGGAGTAAAAATGTGGGGACCACTCCAGGAGAGAGGGGGTCCCCACGGATGCAGCTTACCACGGTTGGCAAAGAGGTTTTGCGGGGAGCGCGGAAGGCCCGGGAACTCC
>NZ_JANXCG010000080.1 GCF_025060375.1 Meiothermus sp.
AGCTGCGGGTTTACGAGATGACGCAAAACCCCGTGGCCCGGGAGATGATCGGCTACCTCCTGGTGCGGGGCGGGGTGCACGCCGCCGCCTACGGCAAGGCCCTGGAAAGCCTCACCGGGGTGGAGATGACCAAGCTGCTCCCCATCCCCCGGATTGACAACAGCAAGTTCCCTGAGGCCAGGAAGTACATGGAGCAGGGCTTCCACAAGAACCTCTACCGCTTCAGCCCCTCGGACTACCAGGACCTGGGCCTCATCTGGAACGGGGCCTCCCCCGAGGACGGGAGCCCCGTGGTGGTGGTGGATGGGCCTCCTCAGGGCGGCCCGGTCTTTGACCTTGGCCACGACGCCGCGGAGTTCGCCCCCGAGTTCCACCCAGGCGAGCTTTACGAGATCGCCAAGAAGCTCTACGAGAAGGCTAAGTAAGCGTGGCCTACTCACCCCAGCCGTGCAGAGGCCGGCTGGGGTGGTTCCTTGCGGTTAAACTTAGGCCGTATGAGCTGGTTGCAGCGCCTCCGCGAGGGGCTTAGCAGAACCCGCGACAACCTGGCAAAGGCCATCCCCTGGGGCAAAAACCCCGAAGAGGTGCTGGAGGAGCTGGAGTTTGCCCTGATCGCCGCCGACGTGGGGGTTGAGGCCAGCCGGGAAGTTCTGGAAGAGGTGCGGCGGTCGGGCAAGAAGGATCTCCGCGAGGCCCTGAAGCAGGCCTTGACGGTGCAGCTCGAGCCCGACGCCTTCCGGGCTAAAATCCGCAGGGCTGGTTTCAGTCCAGACGCCAAGAAAAGCGTGGTGGAGCCAAAAGGTAAGGTAATCCTGATGGTGGGGGTCAACGGGGTGGGCAAGACCACCACCATTGCTAAGCTGGGCCAGTACTACCAAAATCAGGGCAAGCGGGTGATGTTCTGCGCTGGGGACACCTTCCGCGCCGCCGGGGGAGCTCAGCTTGGGGTCTGGGGCGAGCGGCTGGGCATTCCCGTCATCCAGGGCGCTGAGGGAACCGACCCCGCTGCGCTGGCGTTTGATGCAGCCTCGGCTCGAAAGGCCCGGGGGTTTGACCTCCTGCTGGTGGACACTGCCGGGCGTCTGCACACCAAGCGCAACTTGATGGAGGAACTGGCCAAGGTCAAGCGCTCCATCGGCAAAGCTGACCCGGGTGAACCCGGCGAGGTCTGGCTGGTACTGGACGCCATCACCGGTCAAAACGGCTTGGAGCAGGCCAAGAGGTTTCACCAGGCGGTGGGGCTTACCGGGGTTGTTGTGACCAAGCTCGACGGCACCGCCAAGGGGGGTGTGTTGGTGCCCATCGTGCGCACCCTGGGGGTGCCCATCAAGTTCATCGGTGTGGGCGAAAGGGCCGAGGACCTGCAGCCCTTCGACGCGGGGGAGTTTGTGGAGGCCCTTCTTGGCTGAGCTGTGGCTGCGCGCCCAGGGATGAACGCGATGGGCTATAGTAACCGAGGGATGGTTCTGCTGGTTCCCGAGTCCACAGAGGCCGAGCACCTGGTGGGGTTGCCGGAAGGGGTGCGGCTGGCCTACTTTCCCAAGGAGGGCCCCCTGCCTGAGGAGGCCCTGGAGGCTGAGTTCGCTGTAGCCCCTTACGGCGGGGCTCGAGCCCGGCGCTTTCTCGATGAGCTGCCCAACCTAAAGCGGTTGAAGGTGGTGCAGACCCTCACGGCCGGGGTGGACTGGATTCTGCCCAGACTCCCTGCTGGTGTGGTGCTTTGCGACGCGGCCGGGGTGCACGATGCCCCGGTGGCGGAGTGGATTGTGGGGGCTATTCTTGCTGCCTACAAGCGCTTTCCCGAGTTTCGCGACGCCCAGCGGGAAGGGCGATGGGCCTACCGGTGGGTGGAGGACCTCGAGGGGGCCACGCTGCTGTTCCTGGGCTACGGCTCCATTGCCCGCGCTACCGAGGCCCGCCTGGCCCCTTTTGGGGTTTCCTTTCTGAGGGTAGCCCGCACCGCTCGGGATGGGGTGTACACCCTAGATGAGTTGCCGGGGTTGCTCCCCCAGGCCGACGTGGTGGTGAACCTGTTGCCCCTAACGCCGTTCACCGAAAGGCTCCTGGGCCGTGAGCACTTTGCTCGGATGAAGCCAGGGACCCTTTTTGTGAACGCCGGACGGGGCAAGACCGTGGACCAAGAGGCTCTGGTGGAGGCTCTTCGCTTGGGTAGGGTGCGCTTTTGCAGCGATGTAGCCGACCCTGAGCCGCTTCCCGAGGGACATCCCCTGTGGTCGCTTCCTGGGGTTTTTCTCACCCCTCACGTGGCCGGTTCTACCCCTAAGCTCTTTGAACGGGGCTTCCGCCTGGTGCGCGAACAGGTGGCCCGTTACCTGCGGGGCGAACCCCTTCTAAACGTGGTGCGGGAGGGCTACTGACCGGTTGGCGGGTTTGGGAGGTTCTCCAGGGCCTTCAGAACGGCCTGGGCGCTGCGCCTATCCATGCTGGGAAGCCGGGCTAGCTCCTCTAGGCTGGCCGCTTTGAGTTCCTCCAGGCTGGAGAAGTTTTGCAGCAGGGCCTGCTTGCGGGCTGGGCCTATACCCTGGATTCCATCAAAGATGCTCTTCAGGGCCCTTCGGCTGCGCTCCTTGCGGTGGAAAGCCAGTCCGTTGCGATGGGTTTCATCCCGGATATGGATAAGAAGCTGCAGAGCAGGGTGGGTGAGGGGAAGCGTGAGGGTGCGGCCGTCGGGCAGCACCAGGGTTTCCTCGCGCTTGGCCAGGCCCACCAGAGGGAGGCTCAGGCCGGCTTTCTGGAGGCCCCTCTGGGCAGCCCTTACCTGGCCCAGCCCCCCGTCAATCAGGATTAGGTCGGGTATGGCCATCTGTTGCGAAAGGCTGCCGCTGAAGCGCCGCCAAAGGGTCTCCTCTAGGGCCCGGTAGTCGTCTGGACCCTGCAGGCCACGGATTCTGAGCCTGCGGTACTCGCTTTTTTTGGGTCTTCCCCCCTCGAACACCACGATGGAACCCACTGGGCTCTCGTTCAGAAGGTTGGAGATGTCATAGCCCTCAATGCGGTAGGGGCGGTGGGAGAGGCCCAGTACCTCCATCAGCCCCTTGAGACCCGGGTGATCGCCCTTGCGTTCCAAAACCCTTAGCTCGCTCTCGAGCGCGGCCTGGGCGTTTTTCTGGGCCAGCTCAATGAGGCGGGTTTTCTCACCCCGCTGGGGCACGCGCACCTCTACCTTGCGCCCTTTGGCGCTTAGGAAGGCTGAAAAGGCCTGCTGAGCCTCCAGGGCGAAGGGTAGCAGCACCAGAGGGGGTAGGGGGGTGGCCTCAAGGTAGTAGTCGCGCAGGAAAGCTTCCAGAAGCTCCGCATCGCTGGCATCCCCAACCCCTTCCACAAAGCGGCTGATCCGCCCCAGCATCTGCCCTCCCCGCACCTGGTAGTGCTGCAGCATGGCATACTCGCCGGCTCGAGCAAAGCCTATGAAGTCCAGATCGCCCATCTCCGGGTCGTAGGCCTGCTGGGTTGTGCCAAAAAAGCTCCGAACAGCGGCAATCTGGTCGCGGATCTCGGCGGCCCGCTCAAAATCCTGCTGGCGGGCGGCTTCCCGCATCTGCGCCTCTAGGCCTGCATACAGAGCCGCAACCTTGCCGTCCAGCAGGTCCTCTACCTGCTGTACCGCGGCGCGGTAGCGCGCCGGGTCAGCCCTGCCCACGCAGGGGGCCATACAGCGGCCCATGGCGTGGTTGAGGCAGGGGTAGCGCCTCCTTCTGAAGGGATAGCCGGAGTTCTTCCTGAGGGGAAAGTAGCGGTCCACCAGGCGCTTGATGCGACGCACCGCACCAGCCTCGGGAAAAGGCCCCCAGTAGCGGGCCCCGTCGTCCTGTACCCGCCGCACCACCAGGAGCATGGGCCACTCCTCTTTGGTTAGCTTTAGGAAGGGGTAGTGTTTGTCGTCCTTCAACAAAACGTTGTAGTGGGGGCGGTGGTGCTTGATGAAGTTGGCCTCTAGGAGAAGGGCCTCTACCTCGTCGCGGACCAGGATGAACTCGAGGCTGGTGGCCTCTTGGGCAATGCGCAGGCCCTTGCCCTCGCTGTGGAAGTAGCTGTTTACCCGAGCCCTTAGGTTTTTGGCCTTGCCCACGTACAGGATGCGCTCTCCGTCCTTCCATAAATAGACCCCTGGGGCCTCGGGCAAGGGGGGAAGGTCTTCTGGCCGCATCGGGGTTCATCCTAAGGTCAGGGGCGCGCTTTTTGTGTGACCTGCTCCCCTGATAAACTGGGGGCCATGGGTGCCGGCCACGACGAGATGCTCTACAGGGCCTGGGTTCAGGTTATCGAGTGGATGAGGGAGTATGCCGCCGAAAGGGGCGTGGCCTTTACCAAGGAGTCCGACTTTCCCGACTTCATCTACCGCATGGAGCGGCCCTACGAGCTGCCCACTACCATGATGGCGGTCTCGCTCTCCGACGAGCGGGGGGAGCCCTTCCTCTTCGCCTCGGTTTCGCCCCGACACGCCAAGCTCAAGCACATCGCCTTTCGCGTTCCTGGAGGGCACATCCACCACCACGCCCACTGGGAGGAGGGAAAAGGGCTGGTGTTGGAGGGGAGGCTACCCTTAACCAAGGAGCGGCTTTTCCAGATGGCCGAGCGGGCTCGAGCCGCCCTGGTCCGGGCCTGAACTACCAGATGGCCATTACCCGGGTAGGTCCGCCGGAGGCTCCTTTGTGCTTGGGCCCGCCCACGATGACCATGGCCCCGCTGGGCGGCACGTTGGCTAGGTTGGCTAGGTTTTCTAGGCCGTACTTGCCCGCCCCCAGCAGGGTGATGTGGCTTTTGAAGTCCCTGGAGGCCCCAAAGTCGAGCGAAAGGGTGTCCACCCCTACCCCCACGATGTTTCGCTCCCGCACCAGAAACTCAGCGGCGGCCGGGCTGAACCCCGGGTAGTGCTGCACCCCAGCGCTGTCTTGGTTGACGTAGGCTTTGGGGTTGCTGACCCGGTTTTCCCAGCCCGAGTACATGGCTACAAAGGCCCCAGCCGGTAGGCGGCCGTGGCGGCGCTCCCAGGCCAGGAGGTCATCCACGGTGACCTCGGCGTCGGGGTTGCGGTCGGCCCTGTCCTTGATGTTGACGATTGCCAGCGGCGCAATGAGCCGGTTTACCGGAAGGTTCTCGGCGGTGAGACCATTTTCCACGAAGTGGGCTGGGGCGTCCATGTGGGTGCCGGTGTGCTCCCAGACCTCCAGGGTGTTGCCGTAGTAGCCGTCCTTTTTGACCGTGACCACCTCGGTGATCTTCATCGGCCTAGCCCCAGGGAACATGGGGAAGCTAGGCGAGACCACATGGGTCAGGTCGGCCACGTTGCTGAAGGCTTTTCCGGATACCTGGCCTTGAGCCTTGGCGCTGCCAGCCGCCAGGGCGGCCAGGCCCGCGGCCAGACCCAAAAGCTCCCGCCTGCTAAGGCTGCTCCCCACCAGGTCCATCACGTAAGGCGCGCACATACGACCTCCTAGAGGCCCAAGCCTGCTTCTCGGTAGTGGCTCGGTGCCCCCAGTTTATCGGGTTGTTTGGGCCTCAAGCAAGCTCAGCTTCGGCGGGGGCTCACCCCTAGCAGGGCTAGGCTGATGAGGGCGAAGGCCAGCCAGGCCTGCAGAGGGATGGGGAACTGGGGTAGGTACTCCACATTGCAGGGGATGGGGCCCTTACAGACGTTGGGGGCCAGTCCGGGAACCCACAGCTCCAGAAGGTGGTAACTGCTCCAGAAAAGCCCCAGCAAGGAAAGGGTGAGGGCGTAGGGCCTCACGCCCGCGTCTCCCCGCCACAGGGCGATGCCCAGCAGGAAGGCCAGCGGGTACATGGCAATGCGCTGGTACCAGCAAAGCGTGCAGGGGATAAAGTTGCGCACCTCGGAGTAGTACAGGCTGCCCAGGGTGGCTACCAGGGCCACCAGCCAGGCCAGGGCCAGCAGGAGGGTGTTTCGCTCGGGGCTCCTCACAGGGTCATTCTACGGGAAGCTCGTAGCGGACAAAGCGGCCGACCACCCGTCCGGGAAACTCGGCCTCGCTGCCCGCCAGGCGGAGGAAAGGCCTGGGATGGATGCTGCCCAGCAGGGCCCTGCCCGCTCCCTGACCTAGCCCAACCGGCAGAACCCCGACCAGAAGTCCGACCTCTCCCGTGAGGGCAGCCCCAACGGCGCGCCCTTCCGTGCGGACGATGAGGGCGGAGTGGTAGGGGTCTTTCAGGTACCGGCCCACTGCCTGTGCGAAGGCCAGCCGCCATGCTTCGGCCCCGTAGGCTTCGGTGAGGATTCGGGCCACCTTCCAGGCTTCTGACCAAGGGACCCGCTCTACCCGGTGAGGGGTGGGATGGGCCTCTGCGATGCAGAGCTCAAAGGTGGCCCTAGGTCGGTAGCCGGCGGCCAGAAGCGCGGAGGGGTCAGCCGCCTCGCAGAGGGTGAAGGCCGGAGGCGCTCCCAGGGCCAGAAAGCGGGCCTCTATCTCCCTCTGTGCGGCTGCCTTGTAGCCAAAAGCGGTGTTGGTCAGGAGTAGGGGGAATTGGGGCTGGAGCAGGTAGGGAAGGCCTTCTACCTGGCCGGAATGCCTCTTTGAGGCCAGGGATTGGTACAGCGTCCACAGCTTCAGCATTCTCCCAAGGAATTGCCTCCAAAACCCCCCTCGAGTGTAGGACCGCCTTAGGGTATTCCTTGCAGAAAACCCTTTACCGCCTCGAGCACCAGCGCCTCCTTTTCCCGGTGGGGCACGTGGCCGCAGTCGGGGAGCACCTCCATCCGCGCCGGACCCTGGACCCCGCGTGCGATGCGCTCTGGGAAGGCCACCGAGCCGTATTCGTCGCGGTCGCCGTGCAGGGCCAGCACAGGGCAGTGCACCTTCTTCAGGCAGGGCTCCAGCGTCCAGGCCCGAAACGCCGGTGCGAGCCAGACCCCCGTCCAGGCCTCCAGCACCCAGCGGGCTTTTTCGCCGTGCCAGCGTTTTAGCCGAGCGAACTGGGTGGGGTCTTGAAAGCTCTGTTGGGCGGTTTGAATGCCCTGTAGGGTGCGCTCCTCCACAAAGGCCTGGGCCGCCTCAGCAATCACCGCGCGGCACCGGTCCGGCTGGTGCGCGGCGATGCACAGGGCCATGGCGCCTCCTACGCTGTGCCCGAAAAGCGCATACTCCTGGAGCCCGAGCTGTGCGGCAATAACGGGGAAGTAGAGCTGGGCCTCCTCGAGGATGAAGTCAACCGAAGGGGGTTCTTCTCTGGGCGAAGACCGCCCGAAGCCCAGGCGGTCATAGGCCCAGACGGTTCGTCCGGTGGCCTGGGCCAGCGCGGCGGGAAACCCCCGCCAGAGCTCCACCGACCCCAAGGAGTCGTGCAGCAGGACGATGGGGGCCTTACGGGATTCCCCCACTGCCCATTGCCGGGCAAAAACCTGCCCACCGGGCACCCTCGCCCTGTGGTCGCTCACAACGGGGCCCGGCATGTTTTTACCGCAGGAAACCCTGCAGAACCTGCACCACTGAGCGGTCCAGAACCCCTGGGATGCGGGCGCTGAGGCCCAGTTCCACGCTCACCCCACCCGTGCCCGGCAGTCCCAAAAGGCTCAGGCGGACTTCCCCCCGGTTGCGTCCGCCCGGACCCAGGCCAAGGCTGAGCCCCCCCTCGGCCACGCTGCGCCCGCCCACCAAGATGCGCAGGGGGCCCTCCAGTGTGAACCCGACGGGGTTGGGGTTTTCCGCCTCCAGCAACAGCCGGATGGCTGGGCCCTCCAGGCGAACCTCAGCGAGGCGCAGGGTGGGGGGCTGAAAGGTGAACTGGACGCGCACGTCGCGCTCGACCAGGGTTAGGGGACCGATGGGCACTACCGCTGGGCCTAGCTGTACCCGCAGCTCCCCCAGCAAGCGTAGCCGAGCGCTTTGCCCTCCCAGCAGGTTGGCCAGCACCCGGGCCCCCTCCACCACTGGAACAACCAGGCGGGTTTGGACCTCGCGGCCTGCCCCGGGGAGGATTTCCAGGGCGGGCAGGGCCAGGCGGAGCTGCAGACCGCCCAGCTCCGCGGTTAGCGCGCTTTCCAGCAGGGGTAGCGTGAAGGGGTTGGGGTTGGTCAGCCGGAGCTGTAGGTCGAACTCGGCGCGGCCGCTGAAAGGGTCTACGGAGACCAGGCTGAACTGCAGGAGCTCCACCTGGGGCGGTTGTGGTTGGGTGATCCGGGGTGCGCAGGCACCGAGCAGCCCCAGGCATACCAGACACCAGGCCATTCGGTTCATGTTTAGAGCTTACCGGAGGGGGTTGGGTTATTCCACCGTCCAGCCCCTTTCCCGAAAGCCCTCCAGCAGGGGCTTGAAGGTAGGCCAGGCTGGGCTTTCGCTGGGGTAGGGGGGCCGGGGGTAGCCCCCGGGTAGGCCCAGGTAACGCAGGGCTTGTTTGAGCAGCACGAAGCCCCCTTGGGCCAGTGCTCGACCAAAGGGCTCGAGCTCGGCCTGCAGGGCCTGCGCCTCGACCACCTTACCGCTCTGCCACAGCTCGAGCAGCTGCTTGTAGGGCTTGGGGGCTAGGTTGGCAGCGGCCAGGATGCCCCCTTTAGCCCCCAGCGCCAGCGCGCCTAAGAAGCTGGGGGCGTGGCCTGTGTAGACCTCCAGGGTCAGCTTTTGCGAGGCGTAGAAGGCCAGCCGGGAGAGTTCGCCGCTGGAGTCCTTGATGCCGGTAATCCTGGGGTGCCGGGCCAGCTCGGCCACCACGGGCAGGGGAAGCTGGACTTTGGTGTTGGCTGGCACGTGGTAGAGCCAGACCTCGCTCTGACCTGCCTCAGCGAGGCCACAAAAGTAGCGCAGTAGCCCCTCGGGCCCCAGGCTGGCCTCGTAGTAGCGGGGGGGTGTGACCAGCGCCCGGGCGCCCAGGCCCTCGGCCTCCTCTAAGGCGGCCATCCCCTGGGCCAGGGTTTCCTCCATAATCCCCACCAACGTGGGCTTTTTTGGGCTTTGGACGGCCAGCCCTCGAATGCGCTCCTCGCGGCTTAGATGCACCCCTTCGCCGTTCGAGCCGTAGAAGAGCAGGCCGTCCACGTGGGGCTCGATGGCCTGGGCTAGTTCGCGGAAGGCCTGGGGGTCGAACCGCCCCCGGGCGTCGAAAGGGGTGGGCAGGGGAGGAATGATCATGGATGGATTCTAAGCCGCCGTGCTCAGCGCCGGTAGACCAGGGTCAGCCAAAGGACCAGGTGGGCACCCAGGGCCAGCAGGGTAAGGGTCAGGCCAAGGCGCGGCTCCTGGCGCCAAAGCCACACCCCTGCGCCCAGGGTCAACAGCACCAGCACGCCCCAGCCCTGGCTGTAGGTGGGGCTTCCCGGAAAGAGGAGCTGAATGGTGTGGCGCCAGGCGACCCCATCCTGGGCGTTTTTGGGCCGCGGTAGGAAGAAGCACAAGAGGTGGTATAAGGCCAGGAGCATGGCCAGCCCGGCCGCCCCCCAGGCCCAAAGAGGGGTGGGCCACAGGGGAAGGTCGCGCCAAACCTCGAGGAAGTTGGTGGTGAGGTTGCGCAGATGGCTCAGGCCGAGAGCAGCGGCAATGACCCGCGGGGTGGGCACAGCTTCGCGGGCCACCCCGGCCTCGCGGTAGACCTCGCTCCAGAGGTCCCCTCCAAGGCCCAGCGCCTCTCGCACGGAAGGGGCGCGGGGGGCTTGCCGGTAGGCCTGGGCCAAGGCTTCTGGGGTCCCACGCCCCAGCAGGACGTAGCTCCAAGCCGGGGCGGTTTCGTAGAGGCGACGGGCCTCGGTGGGGTTTTCCTGGGCCAGGGCATAGGCCAGCAACCCCCGTGCAGAGTCGGTGTTGGCCAGGTTGCGTAGGGTTTCCTGAGCGGCGTTCGAGCGCAGCGTGCCCCGGGTGAGGCTCTCTTGGGCGATAAGGGCCTCGAAGCGGCCTAAAAAACCCCAGGCCAGGAAGGCCAGGATGGTGAGCCCAAACAGCAAAAGCAGCAGGGCCCGCTCTCCTATGGTGGTGTAGGCCAGCACGCTGTGGCGCAGGCGCAGCAGGGGGTGCCGCAACCAGCCCAGAAGCCACCCTCCACTGGGGCGAACCCCTCGGAGCTGGGCAGGAAGGTAAAGCAGGCTCAGGTAGAGGACCATCAGGAGGTAAAGCCCCCCTAAAACCCCGGTGAGCTGGGCCAGGTGGGCCGAGGTCAAAGGGGGCTGCCAGCTAGCCACCTCCCGTAGGGCATCGCGATAGCGCTCGGCCAGGTCGGGGCGTCCTTGTGCCTCGAGCCAGTCGGCCTGCTCCAGGAGCACGGCCTGGGCTCCGGGGAGCTGCGGAAGGTACTTCAAAAAAAACTCTGACCAGGTCAGGCTTTTCTCCAGCCCCTCCCGTCGCGTGGCCCGAACCTGCGCCAGCCAGGGTTCCAGCCAGCGCAGCACGCCTCTTCCCCAGGCCAGTTCGGGCCGGTGGCCCCTTTGCAATAGGTCGCGCCCTATGGCCTCGAGGTCAGCGGCGCTCAGGCTGCTGGCCTCCCGGGTGAAGTAGTACCAGTACGGCCGCTGGGCTGAGGTGGGCTCGCGGTCCTTGAAGTAGTCGCGGAGAACCGAGAGGCTTTCCCAACGGCCCTCGTAGGGTTTTCCAGCCAGGGCTGCCAGGCTCAACCGCCGCCCGTCCTCCAAGAGCACGGCAGGTTCGGGTTCGGTTTCCAGGGCCCGCACCTCGGCTGGGGGAAAGTGTTCGGCCACCACCCGGGGGGTCTGCAGGTCTATCTCCAACACCAGCGGTCCTTGGGCGATGAAAGCCCGGGAACCCAAAACCTTGGGGCCAATCCAGGGGCCTGTAAGGGGTAGTTTCCAACTTCCCACCACCAGCCCATCCGCCCCTAGCTGGGGTGTGGGCAACGAGGCCTGGGCAACCACACGGGTCTGGGCTTCCACCCTCCGCCCCTGGAGCTCTACGCTGATTCTGAAAACCCCAGCCCTGGGCGGGGTCCAGGCTAGGGTGAACTGTTCACCCGCCGCTTCCAGCACCGCCTGGTTGCGGCCGGTGTCCGACTCTATGGTGAGGGTGTGGCGGCCCGGGGGGAAACCGGCACCCTGAATCTCCAGGGGCTCCCCTACCCGGCCCTCTGGGGCCACCGTGAGGCTTTGGGCCAGCGCCAGCCCCCCCAAGAGAACTCCAGCTGTCCAACGCATGGGGCCATTTTATTCCAGGGGTCTGGGTAGGTTGACAGCCTCGGTATACCGATTTTACACTTGCGGTATGCCCCTACGGGCTAAAAAACCCGGTGCCGTGGGCTAGCGCATGCTGGTTCGCCCGCTTGCGCAGCCCGGCCCGCAGAGAAAGCGGGCGATTTTTTTCGCATATGCAGACAGACCCGCGCATTGTAATCGTAGACACCACTTTCCGCGACGGCCAGCAGTCGCCGCTCCTGTTTGACACGGAGAAGTACCGCTTCACCCTAGAGGAGAAAAAACAGCTGCTGGCGGGTCTCATCGAGCTGGGGGTGACCCATTTTGAGTTCTTCTCTCCGGTGGTGGGTGAGGCCGAGGCCGAGGATGTGCGGGAGCTAATCGCCTACGCCAAGAGCCTAACACCCAAGCCGCTCCGCTTTTTAGGGCATTGCCGGACCAACCCGCTCGATATAGAGAAGGCCCTCGAGGTGGGTTGCAACGGCCTGAACCTGTACCTGGGGGTTTCGCCTTTGGCCCAGCGGCACAACGCGCAGAAGTCCTTGGACGAGGCGGTGGGGTTGGCTAAGGAAGTCCTTCGGCAGGTGCGGGCGGCCCATCCCAAAATGTACCTGCGTTTCAGCGCTGAGGACGCCTTCCGCACGCCTTTGGGAGACCTCTTCCGGCTTTACGACGCGGTTTATCCCTACGTGGACACGCTAGGCTTGCCCGACACGGTGGGTATCGCCGAGCCAGAGGACGTGACCCAGGTGGTTTCTGCGTTGCGTGCGCGCTACCCCAGGGCTGCGCTTGAGTGCCACTTTCACAACGACCGTGGCCTGGCCCTTGCCAACGTGCTGGCCGCGGTGCGGGCGGGGGTGCGGTATGTGGACGCCTCCATCTGGGGCCTGGCCGAGCGCTCGGGAATTCCCTCCATCACGGGGGTGCTGTTCAACCTCTCCAAGCGCTACCCGGAGCTCAAGGAGCAGTACAACCTGAGCCAGTGCTACCCCCTGAACGTGCTCATGGCCTCCATCCTGGGCACCTTGGTGCCCTACACCGAACCGGTTTCGCTCACCAACCGCACGCATACCGCTGGGGTTCACCAGAAGGCGGTTTTGAACGAGAAAAAGGTCTACGAGGCGCACAACCTGCACGACTTTGGGGTGGATAAGAACCAGCTTCTTCTGGGTCCTCTGTCGGGCTGGCACCTGATCTACTACTATTTGAAGGAGGTGGAGGCCTTCGAGATTACCAGGGAGCAGGCTAAGCGCATCACCCAGGAGTTCAAAAGCCGCACGGGTGAGATTGGCCGACGGAAGAAGCCCGAGGAGCTCTTGCTGGAAATCGCCCTGGCCCACGGTCTCTCCCGGCACCCCATCCCAGAGGAGGTGCCCACGGCGCGGCTGGAGAACCTGGATTGAGGACTAAGGGCGGGCCTTTGCCGGAAGAGGTAAGGAGATGGGCCTGACGTTAGCTGAAAAAATCCTTTCCCAAAGGGCTGGCCGGGAGGTGCGGGCAGGCGAGCTGGTGGTGGTGGAGGTGGATCAGGTGATGGTGGTGGACTCCATCGCCGGGAGCTTTTTCAAGCGGCTCGAGCAGCTCGGGGCTACCCCGCGCTTCCCTGAGAAGGTGGCCATCGTAATTGACCACGTGGCCCCGGCGGCCAATGTGGAGGTAGCCAAAGCCCAGAAGGAGATTCGCGAGTGGGGCAACCGCCACGGCTGCCGGGTCTTCGACGTAGGGCGGGGCATCTGCCATCAGGTCTTGGTGGAGGAGGGCCTGGCGCGGCCGGGGGGCATTGTGCTGGGCTCGGACTCGCACTCCACCACCTACGGCGGCATCGCTTGCTTTGGTACTGGGATGGGAGCCACCGACATCGCCCTGGCCGCGGCCTCGGGGCGCACCTGGCTCAGGGTGCCCGAGACGGTCAAGGTGACCTTCAAAGGGCGGCTGGCTCCCGGCACGACGGCCAAGGATGCGGCCCTGGAGATGGTGCGTGTCCTCACCGCCGACGGGGCCACCTACATGAGCGTTGAAATCCACTTGGTGGACGGGGCCGAATCCCTCACCCGCAGCCAGCGCTTGACCTTGGCCAACCTCACGGTGGAGGCCGGGGCCAAGTGTGGGCTGGTGGTGCCCAGCGGCGAGATTCTGGAGCTCTACGAGATACCCGACTGGCTCTACCCCGACCCGGATGCCACCTACGCTAAGGAGGTCGAAATTGACCTTGCAGCCCTCACCCCCCGGATCTCGGTGCCCTTCTACGTGGACAACGTGGAGGAGGTGGCCAGGGTTAAGGGCAAGCGGGTGGACCAGGTGTTTGTGGGCACCTGTACCAACGGGCGCCTGGACGACCTGCACGAGGTCGCGGCCATCCTCAAAGGCCGTAAGGTGGCGCCGGGGGTGCGGATGCTGGTCATTCCGGCCTCCTCGCAGGTGCTCGAGGCTGCCGCTGCCGACGGCACCCTGCTCACCCTGCTGCAGGCTGGGGCCACCATCGGCACCCCTGGCTGTGGGCCCTGCATGGGGCGGCACCAAGGGGTGCTGGCCCCGGGCGAGGTTTGCGTGAGCACCTCCAACCGCAACTTCAGGGGGCGCATGGGGGCGGCGGATGCCGAGATTTACCTGGCTTCGCCCAGGGTGGCTGCAGCCAGTGCGGTGGCGGGGTACATCACCACCCCGGAGGAGCTGGAGGTGGGCCGTGCCTAGGGTCTGGAAGTTTGGCGACGCCATCAACACCGACGACATCCTGCCCGGCAAGTATGCCCCCTTCATGGTGGGGGAGGACAGGTTCCACACCTACGCTTTTGCCCACCTACGGCCCGAGTTTGCCTCAGGGTTTCGCCCGGGCGACATCCTGGTCTGTGGCCGGAACACCGGGCTGGGCTCTTCCCGCGAGTACGCTCCAGAGGCCCTGCGCAAGCTGGGCCTGAGGGCCATCATTGCCAAGAGTTACGCCCGCATCTTCTACCGCAACTTGGTGAACCTGGGTATTGTGCCCTTTGAGGCGCCGGAGGTGGTAGACGCGCTGGAGGACGGCGACGAGGTGGAGCTGGATTTGGAGAGGGGCGTTTTGCGGCACGGGCCGGATACCTTCCAGCTTACCCCCCCGCCGGATTTTCTGCTGGAGGCCTTGAAAGAGGGGAGCATACTGGACTACTACCGCAAGTACGGCCGGTTTCCCGGAGAGGGCAGGGGAGGGTAGACTGGGGGGGTTGAGGTCTGTATGGAAGACCTAGAGGTAATTTGCCCGGTATGCCGCGAACCCAACTTCGTCCCTCCCGAAGACCTGGAGGAGCTTACGCCCGAGGACTACCTTGAGTGCGAGTCCTGTGGGGCTTATCTGCAAATTCTCTCCACCGACCCCTTGGAGGTGGCGGTCATTGAGGACGGCGAGGAAGGGCTTTTCGTGGACTGCCCGGAATGTGGCCTGACCTTTGAGCTGGACAGCGAAGAGGAGGAAGCGGTCTGCCCGGAGTGCGGCCACCGCTTCGAGCCGGACTGGGCGGGGTTGGAGGAGGAAGAAGAGGACTACTGAGTGGGGTTTTTGTGGGGAGGAGCGCCTGGGAGGCGAAATTTTCCGCTGTGGATGGGCGCCAGCCCTTAAGCGAATAGGAGGAAATGGAGATGACAGCCGAGTGTGTGGAGTGTGGGAGTGAGGTAGAGCTGAACGACCCTGAGCTGGGGGAGCTGGTGGTTTGCGAGACCTGTGGGGCAGAGCTTGAGGTGGTGGGTCTGGAGCCCCTCAGGCTTCAGGCGGCCCCCGAGGAGGCAGAGGACTGGGGAGAGTAGCCTAGGTCTTGCTGGCTTCTCCCCGCTTTTTGCCTATGTTGGCCATCCTTTACGACCGCATCCGTCCCGACGAGGAGCTGCTCTTTAGGGCTGCCGAGGGTCTGGGCATCCCTTTTAGGAAAATTTACGCCAAGCAGTTGCCCATGAGGCTGGGGGAGCGGCCCCCAGAGCTGGAGGGTGTGACCTGTGCGGTGGAGCGGCTGGTATCGCAGAGCAAGGGCCTGGCGGTCGCGCGCTATCTGAAAAGCCTGGGGATTCCCGTGGTAAACGCGCCAGAGGTAATTGAGGTTTGTGGCGATAAGTGGGCCACGAGCTGTGCTCTGGCGGCCCACGGGGTGCCCCAGCCCCGGACGGTCTTGGCTACCGAGGCCGAGGGGGCCCTGAAGCTTGTGGAGGAGCTGGGTTACCCGGTGGTGATGAAGCCGGTGGTGGGGAGCTGGGGCCGCCTTCTGGCCAGGGTGAACGACCGCGACGCGGCCGAGGCCCTGCTGGAGCACAAGGAGGTGCTGGGGGGCTACCAGCACCAGCTCTACTACATCCAGGAGTTCGTCCGGAAGCCGGGGCGCGACATCCGGGCCTTTGTGGTGGGGGATGCCTGCATTGCGGCCATCTACCGCAGCTCCGAGCACTGGATTACCAATACTGCCCGCGGGGGCAAGGCCTCCAACTGCCCCGTTACCCCCGAATTGGCCGATCTGGCCGTGCGGGCAGCCAAGGCTGTGGGGGGTGGGGTGGTGGCCATTGATCTATTTGAGTCCGAGCAGGGGCTTTTGGTGAACGAGGTAAACCACACCATGGAGTTCAAAAACTCCGTGCACACCACGGGGGTGGACATCCCAAGGAAAATCCTGGAGTACGCTTGGGGTCTGAGGTAGATTGGGGGTATGCTCTATACCATCGGTCACTCCAGCCACAGCCCGGAGCGGTTTTTGGGGCTTTTGCAGGCCCACGGAGTAGAGGCGCTGGCCGATGTGCGCTCGAGGCCTTTTTCCCGGCAGTTCCCTCACTTCAACGCCCCCGAGCTGAGGGCTTTGCTAAAGGCTGTGGGCATCCTCTATGTGCCCATGGGCCGGGAGCTTGGGGGCCAGCCCCAAAGCGCGGAACTCTACGATTCTGAGGGGCACGCCGACTACGCCAAGATGTCCAGGACGGAAGCTTTCCGTAGCGGGCTGGAGAGGCTCCGGTGGGGAATGGAGCAGTACCGGATTGCCCTCATGTGCAGTGAGGAAAACCCCAGTGAGTGCCACCGCCGCCTGCTGGTGGTGCGGGTGTTGTGCGACGAAGACCCCGGGTTGTGCGCGCAGGTGTTCCACATACGGGGCAACGGCGAGCTGCAAAGCGAGCAGGAGCTTCGCCAAAAGGAGGCGTTGGAACAGCCCCTGTTCGGGGAGGTGCGGCCTTGGCGCTCACCAAAATCTATACGATCGGTTTCACCCGCAAGACTGCCGAGCAGTTCTTCGAGCTTCTGAAGCGGAATGGCATTCGCCGGCTCCTGGATGTGCGCCTGAACAACACCTCGCAGCTTGCGGGGTTCAGCAAAAGGGCCGACCTGGCCTATTTTCTGAAGCAGATTCTGGGGGCCGACTACCGGCACGAGCCGTTGCTGGCACCCAAAGGGAACCTTCTCAAGGCCTACCGGAAGGGGCAGATAGGCTGGCCTGAATACGAGGCCGGTTTTCTCTCCCTAATGCGGGAACGGCAGGTAGAGCAGCGGCTCGACCGGGGTTTGTTCGCCCAGCCTACCGTGCTGCTGTGTAGTGAACCAACGGCGGAGCGGTGCCACCGCCGGTTGGCGGCGGAGTACCTGGCCCAGAGGTGGGGTGATGTGGAGGTGATTCACCTTTGAAGCTGGTTATCACTCACCTGACCCGCATGGGTTATCCGAGGGTGTGCGTTGCGGGCATTGAACCCGTGTCCGGAAGGTATATCCGACCGGTGACGGGGAGAGAGGAGCCGCTAACCCTAGATGCGGTGCACTCGGGCCTGCTCCGGTTGGGGCAGGTGATTGAGCTGGGGCCTTGCAGGGTAGGGGGAAGGCCGCCGGAAGTAGAGGATTGCTGGTTTAGCCTGGGGAAGGCTCAAGTCGTGGAGCAGCTAAGCCCCAAGGCCTTCTGGTCAAGGCTGGAAGCCTCGGCCCAAGGGAGCCTTGCTGAGGTGTTCGGGGAGGGGCTTCGTCCCCACCGGACCACCCTAGCCTTGCCCGCGGGTACCGGGAGGGCTTCACTGGGCGACCTGAGGGTGGAGGGTCTTCGTCTTAGGGTGGAGGTGCACCAAAACCAGGCCAGTTTACGGGCGCACTTTAGGGTTTCGGACTGCCCGGATGAGCTTAGCGTTGCTGTGGTCGACCTTCGCTTTTATAAGGCGTGGGGTAGCTGTGGGTATCGCTTGGATGTGGGAAAGGTTAACTGGGTCAACCGCGCCCTGCGGAGCTCGCGGGCGATTCTGAGCGTGGGGCTGAGCCGGGCCAAAGCTTTGGGGGGTCAGGAGCCCTTGCACTGGCTTCAGGTCAACGGGGTGCACCTGGAATCGGACCCTCTTTGGGCACACTAAGGCCGGGCCCGGCTCTGTCCGATGGCGATGCCGCCAGCAATCGAGTGGGCCGCCCGCAGGGGCTCGGGAATGTGGGAGTGTACCGCCGGGTGCTGGAGGGCTTGCTCGGCCTGCCCCAGGGTTAGCCCGGCGCGCTGCACATAAACGCCGGCCCTGGCTTTTTGAATCAGGGGTCATTTCCGCTGGCCGCCGCGCACCTTGCGGAGGGCGGCTTTGGTGGAGGCAAGATTGGGCTTGTGCCTCGGAGGCCGCGGCCCATAGTCCGAGAGCGCTCGGATGTCCACCATGCTGAACCTGCCTAGGGCAGTGCCTTGTAGCAGAGTTGCAGACTGGGGTAGAACTTGGAGTGCCGGATCAGCTCGCTCAAAAACGGGTGTTGTTGCGCCCGTTCTGCCGAACCTGACCGCCAGCACGCCTTTCAGCCGCAGCCCGTTGTGCACCACCCCCACCACCCGCACGTTGCCCCGGTGATGGCGCTCGAAAATTCGTCAAAGCCGATTGCGCAGGAGAATCGGCCGATTTTCATAGGGGTGCTTATCGGGTATTCTAGTGCGTTGGTTGTATGAGCGAGAAGAAGACCGTTTCGATTGTGGGGGGCTCCGGCTACGCGGGGGGGGAGTTTTTGCGGCTGGCCTTGGGGCACCCTTACCTCGAGGTCAAGCAGGTGACCAGCCGCCGCTACTTGGGCGACCCCGTGAGCCTGGTCCACCCCAACCTGCGGGGCCGCACCCACCTGAAATTCGTAGACCCCGCCCAACTGGAGCCCTGCGACATCCTGGTGCTCTCTATGCCCCACGGGGTTGCCGCTAGGGAGTTTGAGAAGTATCGGGGTCTGGCGCCCGTCATTTTGGACCTCTCGGCGGATTTCCGGTTGAAGAACCTGGACCTGTACAGAAAGTACTACGGCGAGGACCACCCCCGCCCCGACCTTCTGGGCCAGTGGGTTTACGGCAACCCTGAGCTCTACCGGGAAGCCCTAAAGACTGCCGACCGCATCGCCTGCTGCGGCTGCAATGCTACTGCGGTTATCCTGGGCCTCTACCCGCTCCTGCGGGAGGGCCTGCTGGCCCCTGGGCCCATCTTCGCTACGGTGATGATCTCCACCAGTGCTGCTGGGGCCGAGCCCAGCCTTGCCTCGCACCACCCTGAGCGTGCGGGCAGCATCCGGGCCTACAAGCCTACCGGCCACCGCCACACCGCCGAGATCCGCGAGCACCTGCCGGGAAACCCCGAAGTTCACCTCACTGCAGTGGCCACCGACCGGGTGCGGGGCATCCTGATGACTGCCCAGACCTTTTTGCGCGAGGGCCTTACCGAAAAGGACGTGTGGGCCGCCTATCGCAAGGTGTACGGCGCGGAGCCCTTTATTCGCATCGTAAAACTCAAAAAGGGCGTCCACCGCTACCCTGACCCGGCGGTGGTGGAGGGGACCAACTACTGCGATGTGGGCTTTGAGCTGGAGGAGGACACCGGGCGGCTGGTGGTCATCTCGGCCATCGACAACCTGGTCAAAGGTACGGCAGGCCACGCCATCCAGAGCCTGAACCTGCGGATGGGCTGGCCTGAGACCACCGGCCTGGAGTTTCCCGGCTTGCACCCCTAGGTACCCTGAAGCCTCCTGTTGAGCCTGGCAGTTCGCGATGTGCGCCTCTTTCGGGGATAAGGGTGGGCCATGATTGTGGTGGGTAGCACCAATCCGGCCAAGCTGGAGCCCGTGCGCTTGGTGTTTTCGGAGCTTTTTCCGGGGCTGGAGGTTTGCGGGGTGGAGGTGCCGAGCGGGGTATCCGAGCAGCCTATTGGCTACGAAGAGACCCTGCTGGGGGCACGGAATCGGGCCAAGGCGGCCCTGGCCCAGCCGGGAGCCACCTGGGGGCTCGGCCTCGAGGCGGGGGTGGAGTTCAACGCCCAGGGGGCCTGGCTCTTCAACGTGGCGGTGATTCTCCGAGCGGATGGACGGTGGGGGATGGCCCGGGGCGGTTCGGTGTTGTTGCCGCCGCGGGTGGCCGAACGGGTGCGCGCAGGAGAGGAGCTCGGGCAGGTAATGGACGACCTGGTGGGCCGAAGGGGCACCAAACGGGGCGTGGGGGCGGTGGGCATCCTGACCCTTTCCCGCATCGAGCGGGTGGAGTTCTGGAGGCACACCCTCGAGCTGGCCTTGCCCCCCTTTTTGCGCCCGGAGCTGTACCCCCAGGCTGGGTATGATGGGGCTTTAGGGGTTGACCGATGATTGTGGTGAAAGTTGGGGGTTCGGAAGGCATCAACTACGAGGCCGTGGCTAAGGACGCAGCCCAGCTTTGGAAAGCGGGTCAGAGGCTGATTCTTGTCCACGGCGGCAGCAGCGAGACCAACAGGATAGCCGAGGCGCTGGGCCACCCCCCGCAGTTTCTCACCCACCCCGGCGGCCTGACCAGCCGCCTCACCGACCGCAAGACCCTGGAAATCTTCGAAATGGTCTACTGCGGCCTGGTGAACAAGCGCATCGTGGAGTTGTTGCAGCGGGAGGGGGTGAACGCGGTGGGCCTCTCGGGCCTCGACGGGCGCGTCTTCGAGGGCCGCCGCAAGGAAGCCGTAAAGTACGTAGAGAACGGCAAAATCAAGATTCACCGGGGGGACTACACGGGTTCGGTGGAGAGGGTGAACACCACTTTGCTGACCCTGCTTTTGGAGGCAGGTTACCTGCCGGTGCTCACCCCTCCGGCCATCTCCTACCAGGGCGAGGCCATCAACACCGACGGCGACACCGCGGCGGCCATGCTGGCGACGGCCTTCAAGGCCGAGGCTCTGCTGCTTTTGTCCAACGTGCCGGGCCTGCTGGCCAACTTCCCGGATGAGTCGAGCCTTATCCACGAGATTCCGGCAGACCGGGTGAGCGAGTACATGGGCGTGGCCCAGGGGCGCATGAAGAAAAAGGTGCTGGGCGCGGTGGAAGCGGTGCAGGGGGGGGTGGGCCGGGTGGTCTTCGGCGACGCCCGAACCCCAAACCCCATCTCGGCGGCGCTGGCGGGGAGGGGAACGGTGGTGCGCTGAAGCCCTAGCGGATGGCCTCGAGCCGGCTTCCGGGGTAGAAGTGCTCCAGGATTTGCCGGTAGCTGTAGCCTCGCTGGGCCAGGCCAAGAGCGCCGTACTGGCTCATTCCCACCCCATGCCCCAGGCCCCCGCCCCACAGCGTGAGGTAGAGCAGGTTTCCCTGGGGGTCCCGCTCCTCCACCAGGGCGAAGGCCGCGCTGGGCAGGAGGGGAAAGTTGAGGCGGGGTGGCCCTTGCCAGAGCTCGAGCAGCACATCCTGCCCCCCAGTGAATTCCTTGTTGGGGCGCAACAGGGCGCGGATGTGGGACTCCCGCCACACCACGTAGCGCCCGGTGCTGGTGGTGATCTGAAGCGCGCTCACATAGCCCCCCCGGCCCCGCCTCAACACCGCCATTTCCCGGAGTTGGCCCAGGGTGAACCCAGGTGCATCGGGTGGGGGGGAGCCCTCCAGGGTTTCCACGTGCTCGGGCGCGACCCGGGCGCGCTCGGGTAGGGTGCGGGCCAGCAGGCGCTCCAGGTCCAGCCGCGAGAAGCGCACCCTCCAACGCCAGAAGGGCGAGCCGGCGTCGAGGAAGCCTGCCGGATTCCAGTTTTGGAAAAAGGCCTGGGCCTCCGCCTCATGCTCGAGCCGCCCGGCGGATGGGAGTCCCTGAGGGCGGGGCCTCAGGTAGGGCAGGGGAGCGCGCTCAGGCCAGACTTCCTCAATCCCAGCGGTGCTCCCGGGGCTGGTGGAGAAGTAGAAGGCCTGAATGGGCGCCCCAGAAAAGGTCAGCACCTGGCCTCGGGTTTCCTCCACCGCCCTGTCGCTGGCGGGCCTGGGTGGGGCTGCGTTGTAGGCTTGTTCGCTCACCGAGTCGCTCATGTCAGCCCCAAACCGCTTCCAGAACCCCTCGGCCTGGCGCCGGGTGTGGGCGTAGGTGCGGGCCGCAACGGCCTGTGCTTTGAGGGCTTCGGGGGGGAAGGAGGGGGGCATCTCGCTGGGAAGGACCCGCTTCAAGTAGCTTTCAAGGCCCACCTGGTTAACCAGCAAGAACCCTTCGGCTCGAGCCTCAATCCAGAGTTCCCCAGGGTAGGCCGGGCGCGAGGAATTGGGGAGGAGCAGCTGAAAGCTCACCGGCTGGGCCGGGTCAGCAGGGCGTAGCCGCACGAAGGGTGCCAGGTCGAATTGCAGCCCCTCAAAGTAGGCCGTCACCATCCCCTGACGCTTGCGGATGAGAAGGGGCCGTTCTGAGTGAAGGGTAACCACCGGCCGTAGCTGGCTTCGGCTGGGGCCGCTTAGAACCTGCAGGGGCCCTCCCACCGCTGCTACGCCCAGCTCGGGGAACAGGTAGCGATCGAACCCCTCCCTCTCCCCGTAGGAGAGGAGCACCCGCACCTCCGGTTCGGGAGGGGGAGGCTGGGGCCGCGGTGGGACCAGGGTAGCCCACAGCGCCAGCAACGCCCCGCCCACGACCATCCAGGCGCCCATCGGCTTACCCACCTCGGGGGCCTTCCTGCGGCGCTAGGAGGGCTGCAGTCCTCAGCCCACCCACCGCGTAGTGCACGTGGGCCAGCAGGGCCCGCTGCAGCGGCTCCAGGGGTCCTGCCTCCAGTGCCCGAACCGCCTCCGCCCCAGGTTTCCTGAGCACAGCCTCCAGCATTGCCATTCCCTCGCGCCCCAGGTATACCCCCTTTCCCTCACAGCGCCCGCCTTCCCAAAGGCAAAGCCCTGCTCCCCCCAGGTTGGGGGCCAGCCCCACCGCCTTGAGCATCCGCCAGGCCGACCACAGGAAGGCTACCTGGGGCCTGGGATGTTTGGCGATGCCCCTGAGTCCGGCGATGAGGAGGGGCCAGACCCGTGGGCCGGCCTCGGGAGAGGCGGTCTGGTAGGCCAGCTCGGCCAAAAAGCAGGCCAGCGGAAACCGCTCCGGCGCCTCCAGGCCCATGAGCCGCCCCACCAGCTCCACCTGGGTCAGGGTGGGCAGCTCGTTGCCGGGTTTCTGGTAGACCTGGTAGCGCAGGTGGTGGAAGAGCGAAAGCCGCCCACTGCGCCCTGTGGGCCGCTGGGCCTTGCGTGCGACAGCCTGGGCAGCCCCCTGGGGGCCGACCAAAAGGAGGATGAGGTCCCCCCCGGGCAGGGGTTTCCGGCCCACCACCAGGCCCTCGGCCATGCGGTAGCGCTCCACAGGTTACATGCTAAACCTTGTGCTATCCTGAAGCCATGAACGAGCGCACGCTGCAAGACATCCTTGAGTGGGTTGTGCTGGGCCTGCTCATCGCGGTGGCGGTGCTGGTGGTGCTGTGGGTGGGGGGCTGGCTCTTCACCTTTCTGGGCTCCCTTCTCAAAGGCCTCGCTGGGCTGGTTTGGGCCCTCTTGCGCGTGCTGGTTCCGGTTCTGATTGTGGCCGCAGCGGTCTACTTTGTGGTGCGCTTCCTCCAAAAACCCAAAACGGCCTAGAAGGTGCCCCCGGGGGCCGCTCCGCGGTATGCTAGGCCTCGGCCATGCATCCCGGTCCCTACAACGCCATCACCGATGTGCCCGGCATTCAGGTAGGCCACCACACCGACCTCGAGCACCTCACCGGGGTTACGGTGGTCTGTCCCCAAGGGGGCGCGGTGGCGGGGGTGGACGTGCGCGGGGGTGCGCCCGGTACCCGGGAGACCGACCTTCTAGACCCGGCCAACCTGGTGGAACGGGTGCATGCCGTGGTGCTGGCTGGGGGAAGCGCTTTTGGCCTAGAGGCCGCTGCCGGGGTGGTGCGCTACCTGGAGGAGCGCGGGGTGGGCTATCCGGTGGGCGAGGCTGGGGTAGTGGCCCGGGTGCCCATCGTGCCCGCAGCGGTCATCTTTGACCTGATGGTGGGTAGCCCCAAGGTGCGCCCCACCGCGGAGGATGGCTACCGTGCGGCGGAGAACCTGAAGGGCGGCGCGGTGGCCCAAGGGACGGTGGGGGCCGGTGCCGGTGCCCGCACCGGCGGCCTCAAGGGAGGGGTGGGCACAGCCAGCCTGATGTTGCCCGGGGGCAGGGTGGTGGGGGCCCTGGTGGTGGTCAACGCCTACGGGCGGGTCCACGACCCGAAGACCGGGGAGTTATACGCGCGCTACCTCGAGGTCGCAGGCGAATTCCGGCTAAAGCGCCCCCCACAGCCCCTTACCCCTCCCGACCATACCGAAGCGCCGCTTTCCCCCTTTCCGAGGCAGACCGTAATTGGCTGTGTGGCGGTCAACGCCCGGCTGAACAAGGCCCAGGCCCAGCGAATTGCCCAGATGGCCCACGACGGGATTGCCCGAGCCATCCAGCCGGCCCATACCCTTTTCGACGGGGATACCCTCTTCTGTTTGGGCACCGGTGGCGATCCCGTGGACAGCCCCGCCGAGCTTAGCCTTTTGGGGGCGGTGGCCGCCGATGTGGTGGCCCGGGCCATCGTACACGGCGTGCTGCACGCCCGCTCAGCAGGGGGGCTGCTCTCCTACCGTGCGCTCTACGAGGGAGCCGATGGGTAGGCGAGAGCTGGCCCTGGAAGCTGCCAGGGCGGTGGACGCGGAGGAGCTGATCCGGCTTACCCAGGCCCTGGTGCGCATCGAGAGCTACTACCCAGGTCCCGGGGAGGCCCCGGTGGTGGCCTACCTGGAGCCCTACCTGCGGGCTCGAGGTTTCCGGACCACCGTCCAGGAGGTGGCCCCGGGAAGGCTCAACCTCATCGCCGACCTTGGCGAGGGGCCAGGGGGGCTGATCCTGGAGGGCCACGCCGATGTGGTGACCCACGGCGAGCTATCCCAGTGGAGCGTTCCACCCTACGAGGGCCGCATCGTGGGGGGGCGTATCTACGGGCGGGGGGCCTGCGACATGAAAGGGGGGTTGGCGGCCGCGGTTGTGGCTGCCCAAGCTGTGCGGCGGGCCCTGGGGGAGCCTGGGCGAACCCTTCGTCTTTGCATCGCCTGCGATGAAGAAGGGTTGATGAGCGGGATCAAGGCCTTTATTCGGGCGGGCTACGCTCAGGGCTTCAGAGGGGCTATTGTGTGTGAGCCTGAGGAGAACCGGGTTTGCCTGTGGCAGAAGGGGGCCATGCGGGTCTGGGTGGAGTTTTGGGGGAAGATGGCCCATGGGGCCATGCCCTACGCAGGGGCAAACCCGATTCCCTCAGCCTCGAGGTTCGTGCTGGCCCTGCAGGGGTTGCAGAGGGCTTTGCAGGCTGAAAGCCAGCACCCCTACCTGGGCCTGCCCTGGATTACCCCCACGGTCTTCGAGGCCCGGGCCGGGGAGGACCAGTTCAATGTCATACCGGGCCAGCTCCGGCTGGGGCTGGACGTTCGCACCAACCCCGACCAGGCCCACCTAGAGCTTCGCAGGCGCATGGAGGGGCTGTTGCAGGAGAGCCTCGAGCCAGGGATTCGGGCGACCCTCGAGGTTTTTGAGGACCGGCCGGCCACGGAGACCCCCCGGGAGGCCGAGGTGGTGCGGGCTGTGGAGGAAGGCCTTGGGCTCTTGGGCCTGCCCCTGCGCTATGGGGGGGTTCCAGGGGCCACCGACGGGACATTCCTCGCGGCCTGGGCCGGGCTGCCCGTGGTGGTCCTGGGCCCTGGAGGCCAGACCGTTCCCCATCAGGCCGACGAATTTATTGAGATTGAAGAGCTGATTGCAGCGGCCCGAATTTACGCGGCCGCAAGTGCCCTGATGCTTTGGCCGTAGACTGGAGCAGATGGGCTGGCTCAGCTTTGACCTGGATGGCACCCTGGCCGACTGGCCCTTTCGCCGGGTTGTCCGGCCCTGGTTGGAGCCCTTCCTGGCCCAGCCGGAGGTTCGCCGGGCCCTGCGCGAGGAGTACCTGCGAAGGCTTGCCCAGGGCAGCCCGGCGGCTTTTGACTGGGGCGACATCCAGCGCACCGTGGCCCAGAGGCTGGACCTGAAGCAGCCCTTTCCAGACCTGGAGAGGCTTTTGGGTGAGGTGGAGCTCCACCCCAGCCTCCTCTACCCCGAGGTGCTTTCCGCAGTTCGCGCCTTGCGGGCCTTGGGCTACCGCATTGCCGTTGCTACCAACGGCCTGGCCCGCTACCAGCGGGTTTTGCTGGATCGGCTCGGCCTGCCCTACGACCGATTGCTGGCCCCCGACCTCACCCAGACCATCAAGCCCAACCCATCGTTCTGGTCTTCCCTGGACGGGGCGGCTGCGCAGCTGGTTCACGTAGGCGACCTGCTCAGCCAGGATGTCTGGGGAGCTCAACAAGCTGGGATTCTGGCGGTCTGGGTGTGGCGGGAGATGCCGCCGGACTGGCGGAGGACCCCCCCTGCGGAACGTGCTAGGAGGCCCGATGTGGAGGAGGTGGTCGCAGCCCAGCTACGGATCGAACTGGAGGAACACGGCCTCGCCCCTCACTTGAGGCCCCAGGGCTTGCCCCGGCCCGACTACGTGGTGGCCGATCTGGGGGAGCTGGTTGGGTTGCTGGAGATGGGGGTGGGGGCTTGATGGGCAGATGAACCTACGCCCTCCTAGGCTTTGGCTTAGACTGGAACGGGCGCCTATGGACCCCCATCCGCAAACCGATTGGAACGTTGTGCCTCCGCAGGAGCCCCGGCCGGTCCAGCCCTCCGGGCCCCAGACCTACCGGCTGGAGTTTCGGGGGAGTGCGGAGGAGTTCTTCCGCATCTGGATTGTCAACATCGTGTTGAGTGTGCTCACCCTGGGGGTCTATTACGCCTGGGCCAAGGTGCGGGCCCGGCGCTACCTCTACGCCAACACCTACCTGGCAGGCCACCCCTTTGAGTACCTGGCCGAACCCCTGCCCATCCTGCGGGGTAACCTGGTGGTGGCGGCGGGCTTAGGGCTTTACTACCTCGTCAACAGCCTCTACCCAGAGCTTGGCCTTTTGGTGCTGGCTGGAGGGTTTGCCCTGCTCCCTTGGGTTGTTTACCAGACCCTGCGCTTTACCGCCCACAACTCGGCCTACCGAGGCATTCGCTTTGGTTTTTGGGGTGGCCTTCGGGAGGCCTATTCCCGCTACTTCTGGCTGGGCCTTCTTGCCCTCCTCACCCTGGGTCTGGCCACCCCCTACGTGCGCTTTCGCCAACGTCAGTACATCTACGGCCACATCGCTTATGGAACCACCCGCTCCCGTTTTTCAGGCCAGTTGGGGTTCTTCTGGGCGGTCTATCTGAAGGCGGTGGGCTTGGCGCTGCTCCTTTACTTTGGGGCTGGCCTGCTGGTTGGGCTGGGGGTGGAGCTGGCCCCACCCGCTGCTGTAGACCTCCTTTCCATCCCAGCCCTGGGCCTGCTCGCCTTTCTGGTCTTGGTGGTCGTTCAGCAGTATGTCTATGCCAGGCTGGCCAATCACACCTGGAGCCACACCGCTTTAGGGCCGGTGCGCCTCCAGGCCCGTTTGCGGGCCCGTGACCTGGTTTGGATCAGCCTCACCAACCTGCTGTTCATTGCCCTTACCCTCGGACTGGCCATTCCCTGGGCTAAGGTGCGCTACCTGCGGTATGTGCTAGAACACCTGGAGGTGCGGAGCGAGGCTGACCTAGACGGCTTCGTAAGTGCTGAGGGGTCAGGCCGGGTGGCTGGCCTAGGCGAGGCCGCTACGGATATTCTGGGCTTGGAGATGGGTCTTTAGGGAGCCCAGTCCTATGGAAGTTCCCTTTAGGGCTACCTACTTCGACGGGAAAAGTGCCCGGGCCTGCCCAGTAGAGGTGCTTTACGATGGGCGGCGGCTTCGGGTGAAGGGGGAGGGGGTTGCCCTGGAACTCTACCTGGAGGAGTGCCGTATTGCCCCGCCCTTGGGGAGAACCCGGCGGGTGGTGGTGCTTCCAGGTGGAGGCCGGCTGGAAACCGACGACCAGGAGGCCATCCGCCGGCTAGAAAAAGAGACCGGACAGAACCTGGGCCAGCGCCTGGTGGACGCCCTCGAGCGCCGCTGGCCGTGGGTGCTGGCCTTGCTGGTGGTCCTGCTGTTGTTTGGCTGGGCCTTTTTACGCTGGGGCCTGCCTGCTGCGGCCCGGCAGGCGGCCCTCCTTACCCCTATGGGTGTGGTCGAGTCCATAAGTGAGCAGGCCCTGAGGCTTTTGGACGACCAGTTCCTAGCCCCCTCCCAGCTTGGCCCCGGGCAGCGCCAGGAGCTGGAGGCCCTTTTCCGGGAGGTGGTGGTCTGGATGGGAGGAGGGTACCCCTACCGCTTGGAATTCCGGGCCAGCCCCCAGCTTGGTCCCAACGCCCTGGCCCTGCCCTCGGGGGTGGTGGTGCTGACCGACGAGCTGGTGGCCTTGGCAAAAGACCACCGGGAACTGGAGGGGGTGTTGGCCCATGAGGTGGCCCACGTACTGCACCGCCACAGCCTGCGCCAGCTTTATCAGGGTGCGGGGCTTTATGTGGTGATCGCGCTGGCCTTGGGGGATGTGGTCTCTGCCACCTCGCTGGCGGCCAGCCTACCCCTACTCCTCCTGCAGAGTGGCTACAGCCGGGCCTACGAGCTCGAGGCCGATGCTACCGCTGGCGCTTACCTGATGAGGCGCCACGGCACCACCGCGCCCCTTCAGACCATTTTGTTGCGCCTGGAGGCCTCCTCTGGCAAGGTTGCTCTGCCTGGCTACCTCTCTACCCATCCATCCACCCCCGAGCGGGTGGAGCGTTTGCGGCGTCTTGAGCAGGGCAGGCCCTGAGTACCCCGAAGGGAGCTTTTGCTCTGGTAGCCGAATCTTGGGTTAGCGCGGCGCAGTGCGTTTTCGGGTGCTCAGTAGCCCAGCCCAAAAAGGGCGTGCAGGGTTTTGAAAAACCCCTCGGCGTAGCCTTCTGCAATCTGCAGGCGGCTGTGGCTCAGGGTAAGCTTGGCCTCGAGCAGGGCGGTGGGTTGGCTGGGGATCTCCACCCCCAGGGCGAGCTGCCCCCCGATTCCTCCCAGGTGGTAGAAGCGAGGGTCGCCGTCCACGCCCCAGGCTTGGTTTCGTACCACCGATTCGGGATGGGGAATCACCACCCCCAGCCCCAGCCGCGGGACGAGCCGAAGGCCTTCCAGCCCGGACCCGTAGGCCAGGTTGAGGAGGAGGTAGTTGAAGCCGTCGGTCGCGTTGAGCTGTTGCACGACCCCGCTGCCATCCCCTACCCAGTAGAGTTTTTGGTGAATGAGCTCCAGCTCGTAGCGCAGGCCGGCGGGGTTGCCCACCCACAGCCGGGCAGCGTAGTAGGGGAAGGGCTCAAAATCCCGCCCCTCAAAATGGGCCTCCTCCACATGTACTGGGTAGCCTTGCTGGACCACCCGCAGCTCTACCGGCGCATTGAGGGTGAGCCCAAGGGCTACCTGAAAGCCCCAGCTTTGGGCTGCCGCTGTTCCCATTCCTGCCAGGAGGGCCAGGAGCGCGCGCATGCCTTACGCTAGAACCAGGCTGTGAGAGGAGGCTTAAAATAAAAGCTGCGGCTTTTGCCGCTGATGCTTTTAACCTACCACGATATGCGCTATACGTCAAGCCTATGCGCCGCTGGGCGGTTGTAAGAAGGGGGAAAGCGTGTGCCCTGGATTCTACCCCGGTGAGAGCCCTCGGATTGCCAGCCGGATTGCGGGGCGCTCAGCAAGGGGGCTTTGGCCGGCATCGCGGATGGTGGGTTCCCACATGGCGAATTGGTTTTTGCGAACGTTTTGGGTATTGGGCGAGCAGCCTCAGCAGGCTCTTTGAACCCGGGCGGCATTCTTTAGGGGCTGGTGGGCGCGGGGCTGCTCATCTTGGTCTGGTGAGCCCCGGGCCTTCCCCGGTGAGGGCGTGTCAGCCCAGGCAGGAGCTTGCCTTGTTAACCTGTAAAGGGTAATTTGGTTGACATGCTGCCCCTGCTGGACCACCTGAGTGGGCGCTACCAGAGCGGCCAGGCCCTAGCCCAAAGGCTGGGCGTGAGCCGGACAGCTGTCTGGAAGCAGGCCCTAGCGCTGCGGGCACAGGGCTACCCAGTAGAAACCCAGCGGGGCTGGGGGTATCGCCTGGCCCCAGGTAGCCCCACCCCGCAGGCCCTGGAAGCCCTCCGCGAGGGCCGCTTTGGGGCCTTCTATGCCTACTTGGGCACGGTGGAGAGCACCCAAGAGGTGCTTAAAGGCTGGGCCCTGGATGGGGCTGAAGAGGGGGCGGTGGTCCTGGCCGAGCGCCAGCTCAAGGGGCGGGGCCGGCGGGGCCGGACCTGGATCAGCGGGTCTGGGAAGAGCCTTACCTTCTCCGTATTGCTGCGCCCCACCCTACCCCTTTCGGCCCTGGCCCTCATCCCGCTGGTAGCGGGTCTGGCCCTGCGCGAGGCGGTGGGCGTGGGGGGGCTGAAGTGGCCCAACGACTTGCTCGCCCCTGATGGGAGAAAGCTGGCAGGTATCTTGCTGGAGGCCCAGGTAAGCGGGGAGGAGGTGGCCTATGTCCTCTTGGGGGTAGGCCTCAACGTGCACCAAGCCCCGGGCCTGCCTCCTGAGGCCGCCGCCTTGGCGGAGTTCGTGGAGGTTTCCCGGGTGGAGGTGCTGGCCCGCTTCCTCAGCCGGCTCGAGGCTCGCTACGCCGAACTCCACCGGAATCCTCAGGGCTTCCTACTGGACTACAAAGCCCTAAGCTGTACCCTAGGGCGGCCAGTAAGGGTGCAAACCCCCCAGGGCGAGGTGCGCGGGGTGGCCACCGATCTGTCCCCAGACGGCTCGCTGGTGGTGGAGGGTCAGGGGCAGACCTGCCAAATTGGCGCAGGTGATGTGGAGCTTATTGGTTATGCAGGAGGAGTACCGTGAATCCAACCCAGAGTCTGCCATACCTACCCTTGTCCAAGTCGCTTTTCCCGGTCCGTAGCCTCACCCGCGACGGGCTTTTGGTCCTTGGGGGAAGCCTCTTCCTGGCCCTTTTATCCCAGGCGGTCATCCCTTTGCAGCCGGTGCCCATCACCCTACAAACCCTGGGGGTGCTCCTGGTAGGAGCGGCCTTGGGCAGCCGACTGGGATTTTTAGCGGTGGTGGCTTACCTTTTGGAGGGCTTGATCCTTCCGGTTTTCGCGGGGGGGGCCACCTGGTTTCACCCACGAATCCCCTTTACTGCTGGGTACCTGCTGGCTTTTCCCTTCGCCGCCTACCTGGTGGGCTATCTGGTGGAGCGCTATGGCGCGGACCGGAGCGTGCTCAAGACCTTCCTGTCCATGCTGTTGGCCAACCTGCTTATCTACGCGGTGGGCGTGACCTGGCTGGGCTTTGCCCTCTCGGGGGTGGGGCGCTACGCGGGGGTCTGGGGGGTTTTGCAGGCTGGGATGTTCCCCTTCCTGGTGGGTGACCTGCTCAAGGCTGCCCTGGCCGCGGCGCTGCTCCCTATTGCTTGGCGGCTGGTCCGTCGTTAGGTGGGCCCTTCTGCCTCCCCCCACCCGGGGGGAGGTCCTCCTTTTGGAAGGACCCCTTTGCAGCCCAGCGCAGCACCCAGGGCATCAGCAGGCCATAGGCTCCCCCGACTAAAAGCGCTATCGGTAGCCCCAACAGGAGTGCCCCAAAAAAGCCTACCTTTGGAATCTGGACCACCAGGGTAAGGACCCAGGCGATAGCCCCAACCATGGCGATTTCTTGGGGGTGTATCCTCATCTCGCCTCGAGCTGCTCTGCCAGGTAGACCAGGGCCATCTTGTAGGAAAGAGGGCCAAACCCCGAGATAATCCCCCTGGCCGCTGCGGCGGTAACCGAGTGCTGGCGGTAGGCCTCGCGGGCGTGCAGGTTGGAAAGATGCACCTCCACCACCGGCAGCCGCTGGCCCCGGATGGCGTCTAGAAGGGCAATGGAATAGTGGGTGAGGGCCCCCGGATTCAGGACGATGGCCTGGAAGCCCTCTTCGGCGGCTTGCTGAACCCACTCTACAAGCTGCCCTTCAAAGTTGGATTGGCGGCAGACCACCCCCAGGCCCAGCTCTGCCCCCCAGGCCGCGCAGAACTCCTCCAGCTCTTCTAAGGTGGTGCTACCGTAGATTTCGGGTTCGCGCCTGCCCAGCAGGTTTAGGTTGGGACCATTCAGAACCAGGATCATCCGGCCTCCATGGTAGCGAAGGGCGGCTCGAGAAAGCAACGACGGACGGGCCAGGCTCAAGCGCCGAGTTCCCGGCTCACGCCTTCGGCGGTCTCCACCACCCACCGCGCTACCTCAGGAATGCGCTCCTCCGGTAGGTATACAGCGGCGGTGGAAATGCTCACCGCAGCCACTGCTTCGCCATTACCGTTGAAGATGGGTGCGGCGATACAGCGCACCCCTGTTTCGTTCTCTTCTAGGTCAAGGGCGTAGCCCCGTTTCCGGGTCTGCTCAAGCTCGGCCTCGAGCGTGGCCCAATCGGCAATACTACGTTCAGTTCGACGCAGACCGGGCATGAAAGCTGCTTTTTGGCGTTCCCTGGCTTGCCAGGCCAGCAGGGCCTTGCCCAAGGCGGTGGACTGGGCGGGAAAGCGTGCGCCTATCTGAGAGGCTAGCTGAAGCTCCCGATGTCCGGGAAGTTTATCGATGTAGACCACTTCTTGCCCATCCAGCACGGCTAGGTGTACGGTTTCACGGGTGGCGTTGCGTAGGCGCTCGAGGTGGGGCCGGGCCAACGTAGGCAGGTGGAGCTGGCCGTAGGCCCGGAAACCCAACCGGATGAGCTTGGGTCCCAGGTGGTAACCCTTGCGCGGTTCGTGCCGCAGGTAGCCTGCTGCGACCAGGGTGCTGAGGATGCGATGGGCGGTGCTTTTGTGAAGCCCCAAAGCCCTTGCCAGCCCTTCCAGGTCGTGGACTCCCTCAGCAACTTTCTCCAAGAGCCAGAGCCCCCGTAACAGCGTCTGCGCCCCTCCTGCCTCGGAGCTTTTGGACAATGGCCGCGCTTTTTGCATGATGGTTACCCCTTCCTTGCCCAGCGACTGGTCCCATTATATGGGATTTCAAAAGTTCCTTATCCAGCGATAATTTAGCCAGAGTTGACAATATTTGAAACTTAATGTTATTTTTTGAGACAAAAGGAGGCACAATATGCTCAAGTTTTTGGCTGGTTTGGCAGTTCTGTCCTTGGGGCTGGTTTGGGGTGCGCCCACCTACACTTTGCGCTACAACCACGTGCTGGGACCCAACCACCCCTATCACGCGGCCTTGCAGCAGTGGGCGCAGCGGGTTTCTGAGCGAACTAACGGGGACTTGCAGATCCTCGTTTTCCATAGCGCTCAGCTGGGGGTGGAGGAAGATATCATTGAGCAGCTCCGCCAGGGGGTGCCGGTTGGGCAGAATACCGATGGGGCCCGCCTGGGCAACTACGTGCGAGAGTTTGGGGTTTTCAACGGCCCTTACTTTGTGGACAGCTACCAGACGGTAGAAAGGCTGGTGCGTCTCCCCGTTGTCCAGACTTGGACCGACCGGCTGGCTAACCAGTACGGCATTCGGGTTCTGTGCTTTAACTGGGTACAAGGCTACCGCCATTTCATGACCAACAAGCCTATACGAACCCCTCAGGACCTCCAGGGTCTGCGGATCCGTACCCCACCGGCACCGGTCTGGCAAGAGTCGGTACGAGCTTTGGGTGCTACTCCGGTGGCCCTTCCCTTCGGAGAGATTTACAGCGCCTTGCAACAGCGGGCCATTGACGGAGTTGAATTGGTCTACGCCAACATCCCGGACATGAGCCTATGGGAGGTAGTGCGCTACGTGAACGAGACCAAACACTTTCTGCTCATCAACTTCCAGGTGGTGGGCGAGGCTTGGTTCCGTCGCCTTCCCGCCAACTACCGAAACATCCTCACCGAGGAGTGCCGAAGGGCGGGTCAGGCGGTTTCCCGGCAGATAGAGGAGAACGAGGCCCGCATCAAGCAGGATATCCAGCGTCGCGGGATGACCATCGTGAGTGACATCAACCTGACCCTGTTCCAACAGGCGGGACTGGCCGCCTACCAGCGGTTGGGCATCTTTGATGTGCGTCGGCTGATTTACAGCCAGCTTGGGCTGGAGCGCTAAGTGATGGGACAACGGCTCTTGCGGCTTGAAGAGGGTCTGGCGCAGCTTTTTCTGGCCCTCACGGTAGCAGTGGTCTTTGCGGGTGGGGTGGCCCGGTTCCTAGGCCAGCCGTTGGACTGGGCCATGGACCTGGCCACCTTTGCCTTTGCCTGGTGTGTTTTTCTCAGCGCCGATGTGGCTTTGAAGCAGGATCGGCACTTGGCGGTGGAGTTCTTTACCAACCGGCTTCCGCCTCGTTGGCGGTTGGGCTTGCGGCTCTTTAGCCTTTTGCTGATGGCCCTCTTTATGGCCTTACTCTTTGGCTACAGCCTTCAGATGGCCTATCTGACTCGTTTTAGGTCTTTCCAGGGCATCCCCGGTTTCAGCTACACCTGGGTTACCCTGAGCGTAAGCGCTGGCAGTCTGCTTTTACTGCTCACCACCCTAGGGCGCATCCGGCAGGCTTGGCGGGCCTGGCGGGAGGGGTTATGCTCCTGAGCCTTGGGGTTTTTATCCTCCTCCTGGTGTTGGGGATGCCGGTGGTGTTTGCCATCGCCATCGGAGGGCTGGTCTTCTTCTTGCAGCAGCCCACCCTCCCCCTTACCATGCCGGTGCAGCTTCTGCTTTCGGAAACTCAGAACTTCTCCCTGCTGGCCATCCCCACTTTTATTCTGGCAGGCAACCTGATGAACGAGCTGGGGGTGACCCGGCGCCTTTTGCAGGTGGCTCGAGTCCTCACCGGCCACCTGCGAGGGGGGTTGGCCCAAGTCAGCGTGGTGCTGAGCCTGCTGATGGGAGGGGTCTCGGGTTCAGCCATCGCCGACGCCACCATGCAGGCCCGTGTTCTGGGGCCGGAGATGGTGCGGCGGGGCTACTCCGCGGCCTTCGTAGCTGCCTTGCAGGGGTTTAGCGGTCTGATTGTGGTGGCTATTCCCCCCAGTATTGGGCTTATCCTCTATGGGAGTATCGGGCAGGTTTCCATCGGTCAGCTCTTTGCTGGAGGAATTGGGGTGGGGCTGTTGCTGGCCTTCACCTATATGGTGGTGGTGGCGTTGCTGGCTCGAGCCCGCGGCTACCAGCCCGAGCTCACCGAGCGGCCCTCCGCCCGGGAGACCCTTGCGGCTTTGTGGGGCGGTCTTTGGGCGGTGTTGTTTCCTGTACTGCTCTTGTTCTCGCTCCGCACAGGGGTCTTCGTGCCCTCAGAAGTGGGGGCGGCAGCGGTGGTTTACGCTCTGCTGGTAGGGGCTATCTATAGGGAGCTTCGCTGGGAGCGGGTGGTTCGAGCTTTTCGCAACTCGGTGGCGGATATCGGCATGGTGGCCTTTCTGATAGCGGCCTCTGCCCTGATTGGTTACGGGATGAAGTGGGAGATGATTCCCCAAAGCCTCTCCCAGTTCCTGGTGGGCGTTGCCGAGGACCCTCGCATCGCCCTGGCGCTCATCCTGATAGGGCTCTTGCTCCTGGGTACCATTCTAGACTCCACGGTGATGATCATCCTGCTCACTCCTATCCTGGTGCCTACTGCAAAAGCCCTAGGTTTGGACCTGGTGCACTTTGGGGTGTTGATGGTGATGACCAGCGCCTTGGGTCTACTCACCCCCCCTGTGGGGCTTTCCATGTACTCAGTCTGCTCGGTTATGCGCTGCTCCGTAGGGGAGTACCTTCGGGAGGGCTGGCCGTTCTTCTTGGCGGTCTGCTGGGTGCTCTTGCTGGTTTACCTGTTTCCAGGAATTGTGAGCTTTTTGCCCAGGCTTCTGTTCTGAGCAGAGGTATCGGGGACAGGCTGATGAGGAGGCTCGAGTTAGCCCCTTTCCTGCTTGGGGTTTGAGCGGTTGGTGGTGAAGAAGATGGAGGGAAGGCTAAGAGGGAAAAAGGCCCTGATCATCGCAGCCGGTCAGGGAATTGGGCGGGCTGTTGCCGAGGCTTTCCAAAGGGAAGGGGCGGATGTGCTGGCGGCCACGTTGCATCCTGAGAAGCTGCAGGGCGTCTGTCCTGCGGTGATGCTGGACGCGCGGGACCGGGCGGCCATCTTCGAGCTCATCGGTAGCTTGGAAGGGCTTGACTGTCTTGTTAACGCCCAGGGGATGGTTCCTACTGGGGGGCTTCTGGAGGCTACCGACCAGGACTGGAAGGAAGCCTTTTTGCTCAATGCCCAAAGCGTTTTTTGGGCCATGCAGGCTGCTGTGCCCGGGATGAAGGCCCGTCGTTCAGGGTGCATCCTGAACATCGCTTCGGTGGCGGCCTTCAAGATGGTGCCTGGCCGGTTGGTCTACGCGGCTACCAAGGCCGCCCTGGTGGCCCTGAGTCGGGCTGCGGCTTTGGAGCTGGCCCCCTATGGGATTCGGGTTAACGCCATCTGCCCTGGCACAGTGGATACCCCCTCGCTCAGAGAACGGGCTGGAGGCGAAGAAGGGATGACCGCCTTTGCTAACCGGCAGCCCCTGGGTCGGTTGGGCCGACCTGAGGAAATTGCAGCGCTGGCAGTTTATCTGGCCTCCGACGAAGGGAGCTTTGCGACAGGGGGGGCTTTCGTGGTGGACGGGGGGATGAGTCTATGAGGTTTTCCTATGTTGAGCTGAAGCACTGGGCAGAGTCGGTCTTGCTGGCTGCGGGAGCTGATCAGCCCTCAGCTCAGGCCACCGCCGAGGTGCTTTTAGAGGCTGATCTCAAGGGAATTGCCAGCCATGGCCTGGTGCGGTTGCCCATCTACGTGCGGCGGCTCGAGGCGGGGCTGGTCAATCCCAAGCCCAACCCTAGGCTCCTGCGGGACGAGGGACCTTTGGGTCTGCTGGATGGCGATCTTGGCTTGGGGCCAAGGGTGGGGCTTTGGGCGGTGGAGGAGGCCTTGGCTAAGGCCCGGAGTTGCGGCGTGGGGGTGGTAGGTGTACAGCGAAGCACCCACTTCGGCATGGCCGGGTTCTACGCTGAGCGGATAGCCGAGGCTGGCTACCTGGGGCTGGTGCTGAGCAATGTAGAGCCTGATGTGGTGCCCTACGGGGGTCGCAGGGCGGCGCTGGGTACCAACCCCTTGGCCTTTGCTGCTCCGGCCCCGCAGGGGCCCCTGGTGGCCGACCTGGCAACATCTCAGGCTGCCATGGGTAAGGTTT
This sequence comes from Meiothermus sp., assembly GCF_025060375.1. Classification (GTDB taxonomy): domain Bacteria; phylum Deinococcota; class Deinococci; order Deinococcales; family Thermaceae; genus Meiothermus. The sequence goes on from NZ_JANXCG010000080.1 coordinate 36,444, forward strand.
TCCTGGCTAGAGCCCGGGGCGAGAGGGTTCCCCCCGACTGGGGCGTGGACGAGCTAGGACAGCCCACGCAAGACCCGCACCGGGTGCGCGCTCTTCTCCCCTTGGGGGGAGCCAAGGGCTATGCCCTGGCGCTTATGGTGGAGGTGTTGGCGGGGGTGCTGACCGGAGCAGGGGTTGCTCACGGGGTAGGCCGAATGTACGACGACTGGTCGCGCCCTCAGAATGTGGGGCACCTGTTTTTGGCCCTTGATCCAGCCCGTTTCCTTTCCAAGGAAACCTTTTTAGAGCGAGTAGGGCAGCTTTGGGAGGGCATAAAGGCTACCCCACCGGCACCTGGTTTTGAGGAGGTCTTTCTGCCGGGTGAGCGGGAGCGGGCCCTGAAGGTGGCCCGTCTTAGGGATGGGGTACCCCTGGAGGCGGCTACCCTCGAGGCCTTGCAGGAATTGGGCCGCCGCTACGACCAACCGCTGGAGGTTGGGCATGCCTGAGGTGATTGCCGCGGGGGAGGCCATGGCCCTCTTGTTGGCCCCCAAGCCTGGTTATTTACGGCATCAGACCTACCTCGAGCTGCGCGTGGGTGGGGCCGAGGCCAACCTAGCCATTGCTCTGGCCCGGTTGGGGTTTAGGGCTGGATTCGTAGGCTGGCTGGGGCAGGATGAGCTGGGCGAGTTGGTACTCCAAAGACTGCGGGCCGAGGGGGTTGAGATAAGCCAGGTGCGTCGGCTTGAGGCCCCCACCGGCCTCTACATTCGCGAGCGTCTGCCAGGTGGCCGGAGCCGGGTGCATTACCGACGCTCAGGCTCAGCTGCTGCACAGATGGCTCCCGGTGCCTTCGATCCGGGTTACTTAGAGGGGTGCGAGGTCTTCCACCTGAGCGGTATCACCCCGGCGCTGTCCCCCAGCGCTGCTGCGTTTGCCCGCTGGGCCATGACCGAGGCCCGGCGTCGGGGCGTGCTGGTGAGCCTGGATGTCAACTACCGGGCCAAGTTATGGGAGCCTAGGTTGGCGCGGGCTTGGTTGGAGGAAGCTCTTCCCCAGGTGGACTGCCTTTTTCTGAGCCAGGAGGACGCCCGGCTTTGGGAAGTGGATGGAACGGAGCTACTGAAAACCCTGGCCGCCCGGGGGCCTCGGCAGGTGGTGCTGAAGCGGGGACGCCTTGGCGCTTTGGCGTTGGTGGAGGGCTGTTGCTTTGAGGCCCCTGCCTTCTCCGTAGAAGAAGTGGACCCGGTAGGGGCGGGAGATGCTTTCTCGGCAGGCTACTTAGCCGGCCTTTTGTGGGGCAAGCCTCCTGCCGAGCGGCTTAGGATAGCCAATGCCTTAGGGGCGCTGGTGGTTTCGGTACTGGGCGATTATGAAGGGGCCCCTTCCGCCTTGGAACTGGCGGATTTCCTTCAGCAGCAAACCTTCGTGGAGCGCTAGATGGAGCGAGTAGCCTTGGTCACCGGCGGTAGCCGCGGCATTGGCCGGGCGATTGCCGAAGAGCTTTTGCGCAGGGGTTTCCGGGTGGGGGTGGCTGCCCGCCAGCCCCACGAGGCAGTGGAGGAGTTGCGGGATCGGGGTCTGCCGGCTTTCGGAGTACCTACCGACCTGGCCCAAGACCCCCCACAGGAGGTGGTGCGGCGAACCATTGCCCAGGCTGGAAGCCTGCATGTCTTGGTCCACGCCGCGGGGGTAAACGTGCGTAAACCAGCCCTGGAGCTTTCCTACGAGGAGTGGAGGCGGGTTTTGTACCTTCACCTGGACGTAGCTTTTTTGCTGGCTCAGGCCGCAGCCCCTTCCATGGTCCAGGTGGGCTGGGGGCGGGTGTTGTTCATCGGTTCGGTGACCACATTTAGCGGCGGAGGGCCGGTACGGATTCCAGCCTACACCACCGCAAAGACGGCACTGCTCGGTCTAACCCGGGCCTTGGCTAAGGAATGGGCTCCCCTGGGTATCCGGGTGAACCTGCTCTGCCCTGGCTACGTCAAAACGGAGTTCACCAGCGCGGTTTGGGAGAATCCCGAGCTCTACGGGCCGATTACCTCCCGGATTCCCCTAGGCCGCTGGGCTACCCCGGAGGAGATTGCCCGGGTGGGAGGGTTTTTGTGCAGCGAGGAGGCCGACTACCTCACGGGCCAGGCGGTAGTGGCAGACGGGGGTTTTCTGGCCTACTGAGAGGGCTGGGTTCCGACGGGGTGGGGTATGGTGAAGGGGTGCGAGGGGGGCTTGTCTGCTGCTTGCTGGGTTTGTCGCTGGCTGGAGCCCAACCGTCCCTTCAGCTTCTCAGTGGGCACCGGGCCCCGGTCGGCGCCGTGGCCTTTGGCCCGGACGGGGTGCTGGCCCTTGGGGCTGACGCCTACATCCAGCTTTACCGCTCCGACGGCCGCTTGGAGCGCACCCTGAGCGGCCACACCGACACGGTGTACGCGCTGGACTTCTCCTCAACAGGCCTTCTGCTGAGCGCCTCCGCTGATACCACCCTCTGGCTTTGGGATGCCCGCAGCGGTGAGGTCCGGGGGTCTCTTCGAGGGCACCGCCAGCCGGTCTGGACGGCCCGGTTCAGTCCAGATGGCCAGCTTGTGCTGAGCGGTGCGGGCGATGGCGAGTTGCGGCTTTGGAGCCTGAGGGGCGGAAGCCGCTCCTTGCAGATGGGACGGGGCTGGGTGTATGGGGTGGGGTTCTCCCCCGATGGTGGCCGGGCTGCGGGAGGTGGTCAGGATGGGGTGGTGTTGTGGAACCTAACCGGCGGCCGCCCCTTTCCCCTTCTGGCAGGGAGTTCGGTAAGGGCGCTGGCCTGGGGTCCTCAAGGCCTGATTACGGGCGATCGGGAAGGCCAGGTTCAGTTTTGGAGCGAGGAGGGGGGCTTCGTTCGGCAGGCCTCTGCGCATCGCCTTGCGGTGAGTGCTCTGGTCTGGGGTCCGGATGGACCCGTCAGCGGGGGCCAGGAGGGGAGAATTCTGCGCTGGAAGGACGGCCGACCCCAAAACGGCTGGGAGACCGCGCCGGTGTTGAGCCTGGCCCTTCGGGAGCGCTGGCTTCTGAGCGGGCATGACGATGGGCGGGCCCGGCTTTGGAGCCTAGATGGGGGGTTAGTGCGCGTTCTCGAGCCCCCTGCAGCCTCTGTGGCGGCGCTGGCTTTCAGCCCCGATGGCCGCCTTTTGGCCAGCGGCGGCTGGGATGGGGAAGTCTGGCTTTGGGAGCAGGGCCGTCCCATCCATCGGTTCAACGAGGCGAGCCTGGAGGTCGCTGCCCTGGCCTTCAGTCCCGACGGTGGCTACCTGGCCGCGGGTGGGCGCGATGGCCTGACCCGCATCTACCATCTGGGAGAAAAGCGCCTGCTCCGAGCGTTGGAGGCCCACGACAATGGGGTAAGCGCCCTGGCCTTCAGCCCCGATGGGCAGCGCCTGGCCACCGGGGGACGCGACCGGTTGGTGCGGGTTTGGGACTGGCGGAGCGGCCGAAGGGGGCTGGAGTTCCGCGCCCATGAGTCCCACGTGACCGGCCTGGCCTTCACCCTGAAGGGTCGGGGCCTGGTTAGTGCCAGCAGCGACGAGAGTTTGGCCTGGTGGCTCCTAGAGCCTGACGGGGTGCGGCTTCTGCGCCGGGTGAGCCATTCGGGGAGCGTCTACAGTCTGGCCCAAAGCCCCGATGGGCAGGTCTTGGCTACCGGTGGCCGCGACCCTCGTGTGCGGATCTGGGACGGGAGGACCGGGGCCCTTTTGGCTGTTTTGGAAGGCCATCTGGAGGCTGTGGGGGCCCTGGCCTTCTCGCCCGATGGGAAAAGGCTGGCCAGCGTGGGCTGGGACAAGGCCCTTCGGGTGTGGAACCTCGAGGGGCGGACCCTGTTCAGCCTTTCGGGCTTCGTCCGGCCCCTGTATGCTGTGGCCTGGAGCCCGAAGGGCGACCTGGCGGTGGGGGCTGGAAGGCTGGGGCAGGGCGGAACGATTGGCCTCCTCAGGCCGCGCTAGGGCCGCTCGAGCCAGACCCTGCCGTAGGCCCGCACCTCGCCCTGGGGAAAGGCCCCTTGCAAAAGCCGGTGGAGAAACTGCCCTGCCCCAGGCAGTAAGCCGCTGCAGTCCCGGTCCACGTAGACAAAGATGTGGTGGGGTGGCCGGGGTGCCTGGCTGAAGGCCAGGGCGCCAGTGTACTCGGGGAAGGCCTGGTAGAAAGAGCCTATCAGGGATTCTAGGGCGGCTCGAGCCTCCGGTAGGGGCGCCTCTTCAGGCGGGCGCACCCAGAAGGCGGTTACCTTAAGCGCCTTCATTCTGTCCGCCCCCAGCCGGCTTGGGCGAAGACCAGAACCCCGCGCAGAGCCTCGGCTAGCCTCCTGGCGCCCTCGGCCAGCCGCGGACCAGGTCGGCCCAGGTAGGCCTCCTCAACGGCGAAAACCTGCCGGTGCTGCAGGGCCGGGACGTCCAGCTCCCGGCGCAGCACCAGCTCTGGGCGGAGCTTTCTGGCCCCACACCAGGAGACCACAATCGCGTCGGGCTGGGCCTCCTCCACCTCAGCGGGGGTGAGGGGCTTGGAGCGCACCGGCAGGTGGTCAAAGGCGTTTTTTGCCCCTAGGGCCTCGAGCAGCCCTGTAACCCAGCTCTGCCTCCCTGCCGCGATCATGGGCCGGGGCCACCACTCCACCATTACCCGAGGGGGCCTGACCCAGCGGGGTAGGGAACCCCGGGCCTGGGCCAGCATCTGTTGCATGGCCTGCACCACCATGGAACCCCGCTGGGTCACCCCGAGCGCCTGGGCTACCCGCAGTATATCGTCGTAGACTTCCTGAAGGCTTTGCGGGTCGAGGACCAGGTGGGGAATCCGCCGGGCCTGCAGGCCCTCCACCACCCGCTCCATGCCGGGGACGCTCAGGCTGGCCAGCACCAGGTCGGGCTTGAGGGCCTCCACCCTGTCCAGGTCCACCTGCAGGTCTGGCCCTACCCTGGGCAGCCGGGCGACCTCTGGAGGGTAGTCGGAGTGGTCGTCCACCCCCACCAGCCAGTCCAGGCAGCCCAGAGCCCAGACGATCTCGGTGTTGGAGCAGGTCAGGCTGACCAGGCGCATGGAGCCCCCCGAGGTCCAGCCCCAATTCTAAGCCCCCCGCGGTTTTCCTTCACCCGGGTCCGGCGCCAGCAACGGACCGCCTAAGCTCCCAGAGCCCTTCCGTAGGGCTGGGTGTCGGGGTCTAACGGATCACCTGAGGCACCACCCGCACCTCGCGGGTCTGCCCTTCCCGCCAGACCTTTAGGGTTACGGCCTCCCCCTGCTTTTTGGAGAGGAGCACCGCCCTCAGGTCGTTGATGTTGACGATGGGGTTGCCGTCGGCCTCCAGGATGATGTCCCCGTTCAACCCCAGCTCAATGACCTGGCCGGTGCGAAGCTGGAGCTGCACGGTGCGGGTAGCCGGCCGTAGCCCTGCCCGTTCGGCAGGGCTGCCCCGTTCAACCTGTTGGATCATGAGCCCGGTGTCGGGCAGGCGGTTCTGACGGCGGATGTTTTCTGGGTACTCGGCCATTGAGAGCAGGGAGAGCGTAACCCCCAGGCGGGGCCGGGAGCGCACGATTTCCTCGGCGGTGATGTTCTTGCCGGCCTTCAGGTCGGCCAGATACTGCTTGGCCAGGTTGATGGGGATGGCGAAGCCGATGCCTGCTGACTGGGCGGTTCCAAGCGCCCCGGTGGAGCTGTAGATGAAGGTGTTGATGCCGATGACCTCGCCCCTCGAGTTGAGCAAGGGTCCCCCCGAGTTGCCCGGGTTGATGGCCGCGTCGGTTTGAATCACGGTGGGAACAAAGGCTCCCTTGCCGCTCCCGCTGCCGTCGTTGGGGTTGCGCCGGATGGCCGAGACGATCCCCTCGGTCACGGTGAACTCCAGGCCGAAGGGGTTGCCCATCGCGATGGCTTTTTGGCCTACCCGCACCTGGTCAGAGTCGCCCAGCCGCATGGGCTTGAGCCGGTCGCGGGGGGCCTGTACCCGGATGAGGGCCAGGTCCAGCGGCTCAGCGGTACCCACCACGCGGGCCGGGTAGCTTTTGGGGTCGTTGTGGAAGCGGACCGTGATCTGGTCGGCGCCCTCAATCACATGATAGTTGGTGAGGATTAGGCCGTCTTGATCGAGCACGAAGCCCGAGCCCGAGCCTTCCTGGGGCTGCGGTTGAAGGAAGGGCGCGAAGAAGCCCAGGTCGCGGCTCACCTGCGGGGTGCTGCGCACGGCTACGAAGACCACCCCATCCCCGCTGCGCTGGACCACCTCGATGGTGTTGCGCTCGTTTTCCAAAAAGGCCCGGCTTTGCTCAAAGGGCTGTGCCTGGGCCTGCACTGCAGCCTCGGGAGAGGGGTTTTGGCTCTTGCTCAGGTTGAACCAGGCTACCCCGCCTCCCACCACCAGGAGCAACCCCAGGAACAGCGAAGCGCTTCTCATAGACATCTCAAAAACCTCCTCCCTTCAGTGTAGCCAAGCTCGGTGAAGACGGCGTGAACCCCAATTATGAAAAGACGACCGTCTTGTTGCCGTGGACGATGATGCGGTCCTCCAGGTGCCACTGCACGGCTCGAGCCAGCACGGTGCGTTCCAGGTCCCGTCCCAGCCGTACCAGGTCGGCCACGTCGTGCCGGTGGGAGACCCGGACCACGTCCTGCTCGATGATGGGCCCCTGATCGAGCTCTTCGGTCACGTAGTGCGCGGTGGCCCCTATGATCTTGACCCCCCGCTGGTAGGCCTGCCTGTAGGGGTTGGCCCCCACGAAGGCGGGGAGGAAGGAGTGGTGGATGTTGATGATGCGGTTGGGGTAGTGGGCCACAAAGCTGGGGGAGAGTATCTGCATGTAGCGGGCCAGCACCAGAAGGTCGTTGCCTGCAAGAATCTCCAGCATTCGGGCCTCGGCTTCCTCCTTCCTGCCCTTCTCCACCGGGACGTGGTGGAAGGGAATGCCGAAGCGCTCTACCTCGGCCCTGAGGTCGGGGTGGTTGGAGACCACCTGGGTGATCTCGCAGGGCAGCTCCCGGTTGCTGTGGCGCCAGAGTAGCTCGAGCAGGGCGTGGTCGTACCTGGAGACCAGGATGGCCACCTTCTTCAGGTCGGTGGCGTAGGCGATGCGCCAGTCCATCTGGAAGCGAGCCGCCACGGTCTCGGCGAAGGCTTTTTCCAGAACCTCGCGGGGCACGTCCAGGTGGGGGGTTTGAAACTCCAGCCGCATGAAGAAGAGCCCCCCCTCGGGGTCGGTGGAGTGCTGGTCCAGGGCGGTGATGTTGGCCCCGTGGTGGAAGAGGAAGCTCGAGACTGCCGCCACAATGCCGGGCCGGTCCGGGCAGGTGATGAGCAGCCGGGCGGTCGTATCGGCGCGCATACCGGCTAAAGGGTATCGGCTTTGGGCGTGGAGCTCAACTACTGGCCGAGCAGGAAGCGCACCATTCCGGGGAAGCGCCGGGCCCAGTGGGCTTCGTGGTGCGCGCCTCCCTCGTCCTCCAGGTAGAGGTAGTCTACCCCTGGCCGCCAGCCCTTTCGCAGGAGCAGGCGGTGCATGCGCCGGACGTCTTCCAGGTAGCGGCGGGCGTCGCCCCCAAAGGGGGTCTGCTCGAGGTGGCCCACATCCATGTACAGCCGTCCGGGGGCCTGGGGTGCGCTTTCCACCAAGCCGTAGATGGCCCCTTCAGCGAACCAGAAGGACGGGCTCATCACCCCGGCCCGACCGAAGACCTGGGGGTAGAGGTAGTAGGCGCACAGGCTGATGAACCCCCCCATCGAGGAGCCCGCGATAGCGGTGTGCTCACGGGCGGGCAGGGTACGAAACTCCCTGTCGATAAAGGGTTTTAGGGTCTCCACCACAAAGCGCAGGTACCGGTCTCCCCGCCCTCCCCCGTGCTGGGGGTCGCGGAAGGGGCTGTACTCGCCCAGCCGCTCCAGGCCCATGTTGGGAATGCCCACCACGATGGCTTCCAGGGACTCCTGGGCCAAGGCCTCCATGCTCTCGTCCACCCGCCACTCCCCTACGTAGCTGGTGGCCTGGTCAAAGAGGTTTTGCCCATCGTGCATGTAGAGAACCGGGTAGCGCCTTGCGCCGTGGGGGTAGGAGGGGGGTAGGTAGACCAGGATGTCGCGCCGATTGCCCAGCTCGGGGCTGTAGAACCCTTCGTAAACCCAGACCTCGCCCACCACGCTGTGGCCGGGGCCGGTTGGGTGGGGCTTCCAGCTTCGCACCTCGGGCGCACGCACTGGGCCATTCTACGGCCTTTGGCGCGGTTTTGTTGGTCGGTTCCACATCTCCTCGGGAATTCTCGGCCAGACTGATACGGATGCGGCTTCTGGCCCTCGGTGCGGCAGCTTTCAGCCTGGCCCTGGCCTGCTCCACGAGCTTCTACCCCACGGACCCAGGGTTGCGCTGGCGCTACCGCATCCTGGGGGAGAACCAGGTCTATCTGCAGAGCTTTACCCCCACAGGGCCCAACACCTTTCTGGAGCGGCGGGAGTTTCCCGACCGCATCGAGACCACCCCTTGGACCTGCACCCCCCAGGGGCTGCGCACCCTGCCGGAGGGGGAGCGGCCCATCCCCGGGGGGAGCCTCCGGTTTACCGAGCTCAAGGGGGTGGTGCTCCCCAGTGGTGAGCGCTGGCGGGTGGGGGAGAGCTGGACCTACCGCTATGAGCTGAGGGGAAGGGTGGCCTTCGTTGAGCTGCGGGGTTTTCTTGAGGTCGAGAACCGGATTGTGGCCAAGGAAAACATTACCGTTCCAGCAGGTCGCTTTGAGGCCCTGCGGGTTGAGGCCAGCTTCCGGGGGGAGTTTGGTATCGGCTTCGGGGGCAGGGCCACCTACTGGTTTGCGGAGGGGGTGGGGGTGGTCAAGCAGGTGAGCGAGGGCAGCTTCGGGGGTTTGAGCAGCGAGCTGGTAGAGTTCAGGCGCTAAACCGCCCAGCCCTCCCCGTAGAGCCGGGCCTCGAGCCCTGCCTTCACCCGGGGCCACTCCTCGTCGAGAATGGAGTAGACGGCGGTATCCCGCACCGTTCCGTTGGGGTATATCTGGTCTTTGCGCAAGATACCCTCGAAGGTGGCCCCCAGTTTCTCTATTGCCCGGCGGCTTTGCAGGTTGCGGGCGTCGGCGCGAAACTGCACCCGTATGGCCCCCAGGGTTTCAAAGGCGCGCTTGAGGAGCAGGTACTTGCTCTCGGGGTTGGCGTGCCCTCCTTGGAAGGGAGCAAATATCCAGGTGGTGGTCTCCACGGAGCGGTAGGCCGGGTTGACCCGCACGTAGCCGGTACGCCCGGCCACGCGCCCGCTGCCCTTGTCCACGATGGCCCAGTTGACCCGGTCGGGGGCCGAGAGGAGCGAGTGGATGTAGGCTTGCATGGCCTCCAGGGTGGCCTCTTGGGGGGCGTTGCTCAGGTACTGGACCATCCGGGGGTCAAAATGCTCGAGCAACGCCGGGGCGTGCTCCAGGCGCAGGGGCTCTAGGAGAATGTATCGCCCTTCCAGGGGGACGCTCTCGTGCCACATATAACCCAAACCTACCACCCTTGTTGGGCTAGACTGGAGGGGTGATTCGGGTGGGCGTGCTGACCATTTCTGACCGCGAGGCGCGGGGTGAGGTGGAGGACCTGGCCTACGCCGCCATTCGCGAGGCCCTGTCCTTGGGCCCCTACGAGATTACCCACTACGAGATTGTTCCTGACGAACCTGCTCAGATTAAGCGGGTGCTGCGCTTGTGGACAGACCGGGAGGGCTTGGACGTCATCCTCACCAGCGGCAGCATCCGTCTCAGCCGCCGCGACCACGCCCCTGAGGCCACCCGCGAGATGCTGGAGAAGGAAGCCCCAGGCATCGCCGAGCTTATCCGGCGGGAGGCCTACAAGAAAAGCCCGTTGGCTGCCCTTTCGCGGGGGGTGGCGGGGGTGCGGGGCAAGACCCTGATCGTCAACCTGCCCGGGGGCCCTCAGGCCTGCCGGGACTCCCTCGAGGTGCTCCTTCCCCTCTTACCTGAGGCAGTGGAGCGGATCACCGGTCGGCCCGTAGGCCAGCTCGCCCAGTCCTTCTGGTTTGAGTGAGGCGCAACTCTGCTATTCTATTGCGGTGTTGGCGGCTCGTCAGGACATCAAAGCCCAGCTCAAGGCGTCTTTGAAGGAAGCCCTCTTTGCCCTTGGCCTTGCCGAGGTGCCCGAGGTGGTGGTCCAGGAGACCCCTCCGGACAAGGGCGGCGACTACGGCACACCGGTGGCCATGAGCCTAGCCCGGACCCTGCGCAAGGCCCCGCCCCAGATTGCGGCTGAGCTTTTGCAGCACATCGTGCTGCCCCCCTGGGTGCGGCGGGCCTTTGTGGTGGGGGGCTACCTGAACTTTGAGCTCGAGCCTGCCTTCCTTCTGGAGAATGCCCTTGCTCCTCTCCCTCCCTTTTCCCCTAAAGAGGGGAAGGTTCTCTTGGAGCACACCTCGGTCAACCCCAACAAGGAGCTGCACGTGGGGCACCTGCGCAACATCTGCTTGGGCGACGCGCTGGCCCGGATCCTGCGCTTTGTGGGGTACCAGGTGGAGGTGATGAACTACATCGACGATACCGGGCGGCAGGCTGCGGAAAGCCTATTTGCGCTGGAGTACTTCGGCCTCAAGAGCCCGGACCCCTCGGTCAAGTACGACCACTGGGTGGGCGAGGCCTATGTGCGCCTCCACCGGGCTATGGCCGATTCCGAGCAAAGAGCCCAGATTGAGGCCGGGGTGCAAGCCACCCTACACCGCCTGGAGGCCGGGGAGCTCAGGGATCAGGTGGACCGGATTCTGCGGGCCCAGCTCCTCACCATGTACCGCCTTGGGGCTGAGTACGACGCCTTGGTCTGGGAGTCGGACATCGTGCGGGAGGGCCTGCTGCAGGAGGCTATGCGGGCCCTGGAGGCGACCCCTTACGTCTTTCGCCCCAGTGAGGGCAAGTATGCGGGGGCCTTGGTAATGGACACCAGCCCTTTCATCCCAGGGCTGGAAGACCCCTACCTGGTGCTCATCCGCTCCAACGGCACCTCCACCTATACTGCCAAAGACATTGCGCTGCAGTTCTGGAAGATGGGGCTCCTAGAGGGGCTCAGATTCCACCGGTACGACACCCAACCCAGCGGCGCCCCTCTCTACAGCACCTGCCCTGAGGGGGAGCCCATGCCCTTCGGCGGGGCTCAGGAGACCATCAACGTGGTGGATGCTCGCCAGAGCCATGCCCTGAGGGTGGTGCAGGCTTCCCTTGAGGTTAGGGGACGGCGTGATTTGGCCGAGCGCTGCTTCCACTTGGCCTATGAGACGGTCCTTTTGGAGGGCCAGCAGATGTCCGGTCGGAAGGGCATCACCGTCTCTGTGGATGAGGTGTTGGATGAGGCGGTGCGCCGGGTGCGGGCGGTGATAGCCGAGAAAAACCCCGATCACCCCAGCCCCGAGGAGGCCGCCGAGCAGATTGGGGTGGGGGCGGTGCGCTTCGCCATGCTCAAGACCGAGGCCAGAAAGCAGATCGACTTTCGCTATGAGCAGGCCCTGAGCCTGGAAGGGGATACCGGCCCTTACATTCAGTATGCCTACGCGCGGGCCGGCTCCATCCTGCGCAAGGCCGAGGAAATGGGCCTGCTGGGGGAGAGGCCCGACCTCACCCAGGCCACCCCGTACGAGGTTGCTCTGGCCAAGGTCCTGCTGCGTTTTGGGGAGGTGGTACAGGAGGCGGCCCGCGCTAGGGCCCCCCACATCCTGGCCCAGTATCTGCTGGACCTAGCAGCGGCCTGGAACGGTTTTTACAACGCCAAGACCCCCGAGGGAAAGCCGGCCACTCCGGTCCTCACTGCGCCGCCGGGGCTCCGGGGGGTGCGGCTCGAGCTGGTCTCCGCCCTGCGCCAGACCCTGAGGCAGGGCCTGGGGCTCCTGGGTTTGAAGGCCCCCGAGGTCATGTAGGCCTCCTCGCTCCTCCCTGCGGGAGCGGAGGGGCTGGTCCTGGCTTTTGGATGCGCTTATCTAACGAAATAACATACTTCTGTGCTAAATGCGTTATATAATCTGGGCATGGCACAGCCCAGACCCAAGCACGCTTGGATGCGGGAGACCTACCGCAAGTCGGTGGAGAAGATGCCCGAAAGGCCCGTGGCCCACCGCACCCTCTCGGACATCGCTCCTGAGCCCCTCTACACCCCCGAGGACCTGAAGGATTTCTGCTACGAGGAGAAGCTCGGCTACCCAGGGGAGTACCCTTACACCCGGGGGGTCTACGGCTCCATGTACCGGTCCAAGCTCTGGACCATGCGCATGTTCGCCGGCTTCGGCACCGCCGAACAGACCAACGAGCGCTTCAAGAAGCTTTTAGCAGCCGGCCAAACGGGCCTCTCCACCGCTTTTGACCTTCCCACCCTCATGGGCTACGACTCCGACCACCCCCTTTCCAAGGGGGAGGTGGGCAAGTGCGGGGTGGCCATCTCCAGCCTGGCGGACATGGAGATCCTCTTTGACGGGATTGACCTAGAAGAGGTCACCACCTCCATGACCATCAATAGCCCCGCCAACGCCATCTGGGCCATGTACCTGGCGGTGGCTAAGAAACGGGGCTACGACTGGAAGAAACTGGGGGGCACCATCCAAAACGATATCCTCAAGGAGTTCATC